>NZ_LLZH01000058.1:0-9382 GCF_001509495.1 Actinoplanes awajinensis subsp. mycoplanecinus
GCCCCCGGCCCCGGCTGGCGCCCACGGCTCCCTCAAAGCGCCGGACACAGCCGTGACCACCAGCCGGCCGGGCGGTTTGCCGGTTCCGGGCGCGGTGCACGGTGACGGATCGAGCACCCCGCGCCAACCTCCAGTCGGCTGGTTCTCGGGGGTGCCTCGAAGGCCCGGAGGCACCCCCGAGAACCAGCCAGCCGCACCGGGCTGGTCCAGAGAGGTGCTTCCAGGCCCGCCAGACACCCCTGACAACCAGCCGAGTGCCCGGCGGCGCGTCGCGGACCGCGCCCCGGAAACACGCCCGCGCGACACCGCGGCCACCCGCCGGGGCGACGCGGGTCGCGGACTCCGGCTGGTTCTCGGGGTGGGCGAGACACCCCTGGGGGACCGGCTGCGGGGTTGGGGTGGCCGTGCGCACACGCGGGCGCCGCCCTGGAGGGCTTTGCGTTCTGGACGCGTAGCGGCCAGCGAAGACCGGAAGGGTCCCGGCGGGAGCGGCGGTCTGTACCCCAGCGGACGCACGACATCCCGATCTTGAATTTGATCTTCGGCGGTCAGCCACCGCCGGGGAACCCGACTCGGAACTGTTCAAGAACCGACAGCGGATCTGTCGGCGCGGTGCCAGCATCGGGAGAAGGCCCGGGGGAAAGCCAAAGGACGATCCCGTCCGGGCCGATCTGCTTCTACGTTCGTGCGGTGGGCAGCGCAGCAGAGGGAGCGAGTCGACATGACGGAACGTGTGATCGCCGAGTTGAGGCGGCCGGCCGGATACACCGGCCGGTCGTTGCATGTGGTCCTGGACTCCGAGGAGATGCCCACCGACCAGGCAGAGGATCTGCTCCGCCTGGTCCACGCGATCGACCTGACCCGGCTCGGCGTCAAGCTGCCGGCCGCGTCCGGCGCCGACCTGATGCGCTACGACGTGGCGGTCGAGCACGCCGGGCGGCACTGGCGCGGCACCGCCTACGAGCCGTACGTGCCGGGTGAGCTGCGTCCACTGCTGCGTTTCCTGGTCGACTCGGCTAGTGCACTCCCGGGACGCCGTTGACCAGGGTGACCGTCCGCGCGGTGCGCGCCGGGGCGCCCGCGCGGGAGACGTGTGACAGCGTCCGGAAATCGACCCGCATCGAATCCTTGCCGATCGTGGTGAGGGTGTAGCCGCGTCGCTCGGAGTAGTACCTGAGGTGCGGGTTCACGTCGGCGTACAGCGGCTTCTCGACCGCGGTCCCGTCGCCGTCCGAGCTGATCGAGGTGCAGACCAGTTCGGTGCCGACGGTCGCCGACCGGGGCTGGGCATAATCCGCCTTCAGATCGTTGGCGAAGCCGCGGTGCACGTCGCCGGTGAGCACCACCGGGTTGCGCACCTGCCGGTCCCGCCAGCCCCGCTGCAGCCGGGCCCGGGCGGAGCGGTACCCGTCCCAGCCGTCCAGGCAGGCACCACCGCGCCGGTCGAACCAGCGGGCGAAGAACACCTGCTGGGCCAGCACGTCCCAGGTGGCGTAGTGCTGGGCCAGGCCGTTGAGCAACCAGGACTCCTGTGCGGCGCCGGTGATCGTACGACCGGGAGCGTCCGCCGCCGCGCACACCTTCCACTCACCGTCCCCGCACGGCTGGTCCTGCCGGAACTGCCGGGTGTCGAGCATGTGGAACGTGGCCAGCCGGCCCCAGCGCACCCGCCGGTAGAGCTGGATGCTCGCACCGCTCTTGTACTGGGCGTGCCGCAGCCGGTAGTCGGCCAGCGACAGGCACTCGCGCGTCCCGGCGTGCCGGCGCGGGCGCCCCGTGACCGGCTTGCCCTCGTAGACGTAGTCGCCCAGGTGCAGGATCAGGTCCGGGTGGTCCTGGGCCATCCGGTCGGTCGTGGCGACCTGCCAGTCGACCGGGTAGTCCTTCGCCGCCATCCCGCCGCGCCCGTCCCTGCCACCCCGCCGAGCACGAAGATGCGGCGATTCATCCCTGTCATGCCCGGTACGGTCCGGGCCGTGGGTGACTGCCCGGGGCGACCTCCCGGATGCACCGGCGACCGGGACATCAAGAGACGGGGATCAATCGGCCAATACCGGTTCACCGCGCGCGGAACACCACGTGGCGTGCGGCGAACCGGCCGGGGCGCGGATTCGCTCACCTGCCACGATCCCGCGCCGATGATCCGGCCAACGCTCCTTCGAGCCCCGAGGTACGCCGATGACCGTCACCCGCTACGCCGCCCGGACCGCCGCCTTCGCGGCGGCGTATCTGCTCGCCTACTGGGCCGGCATCCCCCTCGCCGTGCTCTCCCCGGTCGCGGTCGCCGCGGTCTGGATGCTCGCGCAGGGCCGCTGGGGTCTGCGCCGGTTCGACGTGATCACCCTGGCCACGCTGACCGCCGCGTCGGCGATCGCGCACGGTGCCGGCATGCTGATGGCGTTCGGCCTGGCCGCCGCGGTCACCCTGCCCGCGATGATCTTCGCGGTCCTGCTGGAACGCTGGCTGCCCGGCTGGTGGCAGGGGCACGGCGACCGGTTCCGGCCCCGGCGTACCCGTCTGGTCCGTCTCGCCGCCGTGGCCGCGCTCACCGCCGTGACCTCCGTGGTCCTGCAGGCGATCCTGTCTCCCGAGCCTTCGGTGTACGACGTGAGCCTCCGGCTGGCCCGCGACGTCGTCACGCTCCTGGCGGTCACCCTGGCCGGCCGGGCGCTGCTGCGGCCACGCACGCCGCAGCGGACCGGGCTGACCCTGGTGCGCTGACCGGCCGCCGTTTGTCGGTGGCGCCTGCTACGGTCGCGCCGCCCGCTACACCGCCGTCCCGGAGTGCACACCATGACCTTCTCGTCCGACACCTCCGCCTTCGACGGCCGCCGGATCGTCGAGTACCCGGCGGACGACAGCAGCGCCACCGTCGCCTGGCGCGTCTCCCACCACGAGTACGACAACTCGACCGACGTGAAGCTCAACGAGGGCTTCCGCGCCAAGCTCGAGGCGTTCCTGACCGACCTGGGTGCGGAGACCGAGTCCCTGGTGATCGGCTCGTGGGGCTATGCGGCGTTCTCCCCCGCCCCGATCGAGCAGCTCTGCGCGGCCGCCCCGCGCCTGCCCCGGCTGCGCTCGCTGTTCCTCGGCGACATCGGCGCCGAGGAGTGCGAGATCTCCTGGATGAAGGTCGGCGACGTGAGCCGGCTGCTCACCGCGTTCCCGCTGCTGGAGACGCTGCAGGTGCGTGGCGGTGAGGACTTCCGGTTCTCCGGCCCGGTCCGCAACGACCACCTGCGCCGCCTGGTGGTGCAGAGCGGCGGCCTCGGCGCCGGCTTCACCACCGCGGTGCTCACCTCGGAGCTGCCCGAGCTGACCGACCTGGAGCTGTGGCTGGGCGTCGACGAGTACGGCGGCTCCACCACCCTGGAGACCCTGCGCCCGCTGCTGGACGGCAAGCTCTTCCCCCGCCTGCGCCGGCTGGCGCTGCGCAACGCGGAGAACGCCGACGAGATCGCCACCGCGCTCGCCCAGGCGCCGGTGGTCGCCCGGCTGGAGACGCTCGACCTGGCGATGGGCACGTTCGGCGACCAGGGCGCGGCCGCGCTGCTGGCCGGCCAGCCGCTCACCCACCTGCGCGAGCTCGGTCTGGAGTTCCACTACATGTCCGACGAGACCACCCAGGCCCTGGTCGAGGCGCTGGCCGGGGTCGAGGTCAACGTCGACGACCAGCAGGAGCCCGACGAGTACGAGGACGACGGCGTGACCATCTCGGAGCGGTACACCGCGGTCTCGGAGTGACCCGGTGCGCTCGCTGATCGGCAGTCACGACATCCTCCTGGTCACCATCGACACGCTGCGCTACGACGTGGCCGCCGAACTGGCCGCGGCCGGCCGCACTCCGGAGCTGGCCGGCGTGCTGCCCGGCGGCCGGTGGGAGCGCCGGCACTCCCCGGCGAGTTTCACCTACGCCGCGCACCACGCGTTCTTCGCCGGTTTCCTGCCCACCCCGGCGTCGCCCGGCGTCCACGACCGGCGCTACGCCGCGGCGTTCCCGGGCAGCGAGACGTCCGGGCCGGACACCTGGGTCTTCGACGCGGCCGACCTGCCGACCGCGCTCGCCGTGGAGGGTTATCACACGCTCTGCCTGGGCGGCGTCGGCTTCTTCAACCGGCGCGGCGCGCTCGGCAGCGTGCTGCCCGGGCTGTTCGCCGAGGCGCACTGGGAGCCGTCGTTCGGGGTCACCGCGCCCGACTGTCTCGGCGCCCAGCTCGACCGGCTGGCCGGCTCGATCGACGCGGTCCCGGCCGGGCAGCCGCTGTTCACGTTCCTCAACGTGGCCGCGCTGCACCAGCCGAACCGGCACTACCTGCCCGGCGCGGCGGCCGACAGCCGGGACAGCCACGCGGCCGCCCTGGAATACACCGACGGTCGCCTCGGCCGGCTGTTCTCGCTGGTCCGCGGCCGCGGCCGGCCGGTCTTCACGATCATCTGTTCCGACCACGGCACGGCGTACGGCGAGGACGGCCACACCGGACACCGGTTCGGTCACGAGGTCGTCTGGACCGTGCCGTACGCCGAGTTCGTCCTGACCCCGAGGGCCTCATGATCGACGATTCGCCCTACCAGGGCTATCTGTACGCCTACCCGCACAAGACCTCGTACCGCCCGTTCCAGCCGCGCCCGGCGCTGGCCGACGTGTGGCGCGACGAGCCCTCCGACGCGCTCTTCCTCTACGTGCACGTGCCGTTCTGCGAGATGCGCTGCGGGTTCTGCAACCTGTTCACCCGCGCGAACGCCCCCGCCGAGCAGGTCAGCGCGTATCTCCGCCAGCTGCGGCACCAGGCGGTCGCGGTCAGCCGGGCGCTCGGCGACGCGACGTACGCGATGGCCGCGTTCGGCGGTGGCACACCCACCCACCTGGAGTCCGGCGAGCTGGCCGAGCTGTTCGACATCTGCACCGGCGTGCTCGGCGCCCGGCTGCCCGGGGTGCCGCTCACCGTGGAGACGTCCCCGGCCACCGCCACCCCGGACCGCCTGGAGGTGCTCACCGCGCACGGCGTCACCCGGGTCAGCATCGGCGTGCAGAGCTTCCTGGACAGCGAGGCGCACGCGGCCGGCCGCCCGCAGCGCCGCTCCGAGGTGGACCGCGCGCTCGGCGCGATCCGGGACGCCCGGGTGCCGGTGCTCAACCTCGACCTGATCTACGGCATCGACGGCCAGACCCCGGAGTCCTGGCAGCTCAGCCTGGACACCGCGCTCGGCTGGCGGCCGGAGGAGATCTTCCTCTACCCGCTCTACGTCCGCCCGCTCACCGGCCTGGGCCGCCGGGCGGTCAGCCGCGACGACTGGGACGCCCAGCGCCTCGCGCTCTACCGGCAGGGCCGCGAGGCGCTCCTCGCCGCCGGGTACCGACAGGAGTCGATGCGGCAGTTCCGGCTCGCCACGCTCCCGGTCGACGGTCCCGACTACTCCTGCCAGGACGACGGCATGGTCGGTCTGGGCTGCGGCGCCCGGTCGTACACCCGGGAGCTGCACTACTCGTTCGACTACGCGGTCTCGGTCGGCCAGGTCCGCGCGGTCCTCGACGACTACCTGGCCCGCCCGGCCGACGACTTCCGGTACGCCGAGGTCGGCTTCGCGCTGGATCAGACCGAGCAGCGCCGGCGTTGGCTGATCAAGTCACTGCTGCGGGCCGAAGGCCTTGACGAGTACGCGTACCGCAGACGTTTCGGGACCGCCCCGGCGGCGGACTTCCCCCAGCTCGAGCAGCTCGTCGAGGCCGGCTGGGCGGAGCCGGGCGGCCTGCGCCTGACCCCGGCCGGGCTGGAGCGCTCGGACGCGATCGGCCCCTGGCTGACGTCCACCGAGGTGCGTTCCGCGATGGCCGGGTACCAGATCCGATGAACCTCGCCGTGCTCTACCGCGGGCCCCTGGCCAGCTGCAACTACGACTGCCCGTACTGCCCGTTCGCGAAGCGGCACGACCCGCCGGAGCTGCTCCGCGAGGACCGGGCCGCTCTGGCGCGCTTCACCGGCTGGGCGACCGCGACCACCGACGTACGCCTCTCGGTGCTCTTCACCCCGTGGGGCGAGGGCCTGACCCGCAGCTGGTACCGCGACGCGATGGTGTCGCTGTCGCACCTGCCGCACGTCGAGCGGGTGGCGATCCAGACGAACCTGGCCGCCCGGCCGGACTGGCTCGCCGCGGCCGACCCCGCGTCGGTCGCGCTCTGGGCCACCTACCATCCCGGCCAGGTCACCCGGGAGCGGTTCCTGGCCCGCTGCGCCGCGCTGCTGGAGCTCGGCGTGCGCTTCTCGGTCGGCGTCGTCGGCCTCCCGGAGCACCTCGCCGAGGCCCGCGCCCTGCGCGCCGCGCTGCCGCCGGAGGTCTACCTCTGGATCAACGCCGCCGAGGGCAAGCGCTACACCGCCGGCGAGGAGGCGGAGTGGACCGCACTGGACCCGCTGTTCGCCTACAGCGTCCGCCCGCACCTCTCGCTCGACCGGCCCTGCCACGCCGGCGAAACCGCCATCTCGGTCCAGGGCGACGGTACGGTCCGGCGTTGCCACTTCATCCAGGAAAAGATCGGCAATTTGTACGACGGCACGTGGCGTTCGGCGCTCCGCCCGCGGAACTGCGTGAACACCATCTGCGACTGCCACATCGGGTACGTGCACCTGAAGCCGCTCGGCCTGCGCGAGGTCTTCGCCGGCGGCCTCCTCGAACGGATCCCGGCCGGGTGGCCGAACCACCCGATCAGTGCGGTTTCTGCGGCTTCTGTCGGTTCTGTCGGTTTGGTGACACCAGGGGAGTGACTCTCCGATTAACTTCAGTCACAGAACGGGTTGAACGCTAGGGGATAAAGGGCATAGAGCACGGCATAACGCACCCCGCAAGGAGAGGTTGAGCGATGACGACGAACGCCACCGACCAGGTCCGCACCATCACCCCCGACGAGCTACGGGTCACCGGCCCGTCCCGGCTCCGCCAGGCGGTCACCACGGTCCGCACGTCCCGCCCCGCTCAGAAGGTGTCGGCCCACCGCAAACCCGCCACCGCTACCCTGCTGGCCCTCGCCGGCGTCGCCACCGCCGCCCTGCTGTATCTCCGCAAGCGCAACGCCAGGCCGGCCCCCAGCCGCTGGCGTTCCGCCCTGCGCCGCAGCTGACCCCACCCAACCCGACGCCGCCGCCCTCCAAGCGGCGGCGTCGCCAGTTGCGAGTCAGCGAGTTGCCGGCGCTCACGCCGCCTGGCAGGTCAGCTCTTGTGGGTGGTCCTGCCGTCCTGGCGGCGCGCTTCGAGGGCGGCCTCGAGGCGGGCGATGTCCGCGGCGTCCTTGGGGCGGCGCGCCAGCGCCGGATTCCACACCGGAAGCATCCGCTTGATCTCGATCTGCGCCTCCACACCGACGATCGGGCAGGTAATCCCGGCAAGGGTCCCGGGCGGCCCGTCCAACATGGCCTCCGGCCACGGCTCACCGGCCCACGGCCCGGCCGGCACTACCGGACGTCCCGCCTCATCGTGACCGACAAGCGTCAGGCTCTGCTCGACATCCCCCTTGACCAGATCCATCTGCCGATCGTGCGGCGGCTCCGGCAACAACACCCAGCCCGCGGCGACCAGGGCCTCCGCCAGCCGCACCACCTCGCCCTCCCGGACGAACCAGTCGACGTCCACATGCGCCCGGGTCACCGCACCGAGGTAGAAGTCCATCGCCCACCCGCCCCGAAGCCACACGGCCACCCCAAGCCCCCGCGCCAGCCCCACCACCTCAGCGACAGCCGCCAGCTGCCGCCCGCCGGTCCCGGCCATCGCCCTGTCGGTCACCGCCGGACGGTAGCCCGCAGCCCCGACCTCAGCGACCGATTTAGCCCCACCACAACCCAGCACTATTTCGGCATAGCCCGAACCCTATTGACTTCAGTACCCGCTCTTCGGCATAGAAGCAGGAAGAGATTCGAGCGAGCACGGGGGCCGACCACACAAGGAGGGGCGATGCGGATCAGCGACATCATCCGAGTCAAAGGCGACAAGGTGGTGACAGTGGCACCGGACCTGACCGTCAAGGGCCTGATCGAGGAACTGGCCAGGCACCGGATCGGCGCCGCCGTGGTGTCCCGGGACGGCCTCACGGTCGACGGCATCGTCAGCGAACGCGACGTCGTCCGGGCCCTGGCCAGCCAAGGCCCCGCAGTCCTGTCCCACCCGGTCAGCACGATCCACACCACCCAGGTCCGAACCGTCCCCCCAGAAGCCCGCCTGGAGGACGTCGAACGCCTCATGACCGAACACCGCTTCCGCCACGTCCCGGTAGTCCACAACGGCCGGCTGGCGGGCGTGGTGAGCATCGGCGACGTGGTCAAGAACCGCATAGACGAACTGGAAGCCGAACGCCACACCCTGGCCAACTACATCACCGGCGACCGTACCTGACCCTGCCCTGGGGGCGGCAACAACACGCAGTCGTGCGGTTGCCGCCCGCCTACCCGAGCTGCCTTCGGAGTCGATGCGCTAGGTCGGGGTTTTGGGGTCGGGACCCAGCGCGAGGGGGGACGGTTTGGGCGGGGAGGGCCATTCGAAAACCGTCAGGCTTGATATTTCCGAATGGCCCTCCCCGCCCAAACCTTGCCTACCTGGCGCCGCTCCATCCCGAGGCCCAGCCTTATCCCTCGGAAGCCTCAGCCACGCCAAGCATGCGGCGACAAGGGCTCCGGCCGCGAGAAGCGAAACCTCAGCCACGCCAGGTCCTCGGTGACTCCATCCCCAGCCGGCCGAAACGGAAGCCCCAACAACGCCGGGCGGCTGGTGGCAAGGGCCTCGGCCGCGAGGAACGAAAGTCCTCGGCTCGCGGAATACCTGGTGAAAAGGCCCGGCCTCACGGAATGCATGGTCCATTGACGCCGACGGTTCAGACCGCCTGCGACCGCACCATTGACCGGCTGGTTTCCAGAGGTGTCTCGCGGTGCTCGAGGCACCCCTGGAGACCAGCCGGTGCCGCAACTCGCGGCCGCAGCCCTGTACCGAAGCGGACCTTGCGTAGCCTCGGACGATGCCGCAGCGTGCGGCCGCGGCCTTGCGCCGAGGCGGTGGTCGGCTGGCTTCCAGGGGTGTCTCGCGGTGCTCGAGGCACCCCTGGAAGCCAGCCGGTGCCGCAACTCGCGGCCGCAGCCTTGTGTCGAAGCGGTGGTTGCGCTTGGTCGTGGTCGGCGCCGAAACCCAGGAGGACGCCGCTGCCGCAACTCCCGGCAGAGACCCCAGCCCGCAACGGTGTGGGGTCCCGGCCACGGACGGCCTGGAGCTGTGCCACAGCCCTGCCTGTGGCGGTTTGCGGTCTGGATGTCGCGGCCGCAAACGCGAGGTGGCAAGGTTTGGGCGGGGAGGGCCATTCGGAAATATCAAGCCTGACGGTTTTCGAATGGCCCTCCCCGCCCGAACC
>NZ_LLZH01000059.1:0-136006 GCF_001509495.1 Actinoplanes awajinensis subsp. mycoplanecinus
GGTTCGGGCGGGGAGGGCCATTCGAAAACCGTCAGGCTTGATATTTCCGAATGGCCCTCCCCGCCCAAACCTTGCCACCTCGCGTTTGCGGCCGCGACACCCAGACCGCAAGCCGTCAGGGGCTGGGGCTGCGGCCACAGCTCCAGACCGCCTGCGGGCCGGGGACCCCATACCCGTTGTGGGCTGGGGTCTCTGCCGGGAGTTGCGGCAGGGGCGTCCTCCTGGGTTTCGGCGCCGACCACGACCAAGCGCAACCCCCGCTCCGGCACAGGACTGCGGCCGCGGGTTGCGGTAGACGGCTGCGGCCGCACGCTGCGGCACCGACCTCGGTTACGCGAGATCCGCTTTGGCGCGAGGCTGCGGGCGCGGGTTGCGGTATCGGCTGGCTTGCAGGGGTATCTCGAGCACTGCGAGACACCCCTGCAAGCCAGCCGGGTAATTGGGGCGGGGCAGGGGGTCTGGACCGTCAGGGTCGATGGTCTTTGCATTCCGGGAGACTGGGGCGTTGCGAACTAAGGACTTCCGTTCCTCGCGGCCGAGGCCTTTGTCGCCAGCCACCTGGCGTTGCCCGGGGCTTCCGTTTCGGCCGGCTGGGGATGGAGTTGCCGCGGACCTGGCGTGGCTGAGCTTTTCGTTCCTCGCGGCCGAGGCCCCTGTCACCGCACGTTTGGCGTGGCTGAGGCTTCCGAGGGATAAGGCTGGGCCTCGGGATGGAGCGGCCTCGTGGCAAAAGTTTTCTGTTGGCTGAGGGCGGAGCTCTGGCTCAAGCGGCTATCGGATCGGGGTCGCGGCCGAAGCCGCCAGGTAGGCAAGGTTTGGGCGGGGAGGGCCATTCGAAAATATCAAGCCTGACGGTTTTCGAATGGCCCTCCCCGCCCAAACCGGCCAACGCCACAGACCACGAAAAAGCCCAACCAAGCAGCCCGATTCCCGGCCGCGGCTGTAGACGGCCGTGAGATGTTCATCGATACTTTCTTGCTTCTCGGTTGGCCATCGGGCACTATCTCGACGGTTTGAGTTCGCAACGGGGAGGTAGTCGTACATGCGGTGGAAGGTTTCGGCTGGGGTTTTGGTGCCGCTGGCTTTTTTGATTCCGGCGGCGCCGGCAGTGGCTCAGGCCGAGTCGCCTGTGCTCAACGAGGTCTGTCAGACGGTTGAGCGCAAGGTGTTCAAGGACTTTCGCGAGCTTGTCGCCATTGATCTGGATACCGCTACCGATGTGCAGGTGCGGGTGTTGGCTGACCAGCTGTTGAGCGAGGCGAAGACTGAGGGGTTGCCGACCGTTTCTACTGCACTGCAGAAGGGGCTGGATGGGAGCGCGGATGAGTTGCGGGCGTTCCTCAAGGCCAACCTGCAGCGCGCCTGGACGGTGGACCTGCGGATCTCGGTGGGTCGGACTTTGACGGGTGCGGGTGCCAACGTGAACGCGGCGGCGCAGAAGGTGCTCGACGGTAGTGGCATCGACGTCTACCTGGCATACCTGAACGACGGGCTGTATGCCGCGCGGGCGCTTGACTGTGCGGCTCAGCCGTCGCCCTCTTCGCCCACGCCGTCTCCGTCGGTGTCGTCTGGGCCTACGTCGGCGCCTAGTGTCACGCCCAGCGCGACCAGCGCTGCTGCGATCCCCGGCTCTTCTGCCAGCTCGGGTACTTCTGGTGGCGACGGTGGCGGGCTGCCGGTGACCGGTGACGCCACCGGGACCGTGGCCGGCATCGGCGGTGCGCTGGTGCTCCTCGGCGGGGCAGGTTATCTGGTGGGGCGCCGTCGGCGCTCTCGGTTTGTGGCGTAGCTGAATTGATGCGCCCGGCTCGGGCTTCACCGAGTCGGGCGCTGCGTTTCTTCTGTGGCGACTTGGGCGGTGGTGCGGCGTCAGGGAGTTCGGCGAGGCGCTGGGTCGCCGGGGCTGGAGCCGTGGCGTCTGCTGCCTGAGTGCCAGGTCGTCTGGCCGTTGCCGCGGGCCACACAGAGCTCGCCTTGTTCGTCGTCGAGCCAATAGGACTCTCCGGCAGCGATGAAGGTGGGCTCGTCGAGCTGGAAGCAGCAGTCCACCCGGGTGGCGAGCAGCAGTCGCTCAGCGATCACCGGATCAGTCACCGTGCCTCCTCGAAGCTGCCGAGACGGAACCGGCCGTCGACGGAACGGCCGAGAGAGAACTGGCCGAGGCGGAGCCAGCCGCCAGCGGACCCGGCCGAGGCGGAGCCAGCCGCCAGCGGACCCGGCCGAGACGGAACCAGCCGCCGGCGGAGACGGCCGCCAGCGGAGACGGCTGCGGGTGGAGACAGACCAGGTCAGCGCCGGGGACCGGGGCTGACCTGGTGTAACAGTGGGCCGCCAGGGACTCGAACCCTGAACCTAAGGATTAAAAGTCCTCAGCTCTGCCATTGAGCTAGCAGCCCGCGCCTTGCAAGGGTACCGACCCCGTTCCGTTCCGCAATCATGTACCCGCCGACCCGGGGGCGCCTCCGATTAACCAGCGGTCAGATACTCCCGGACGTGAGCGCGGCCCTGGTGGATCCGGGATTTCACGGTGCCCTCCGGAATGCCCAGTTGTTCGGCGATCTCCCGGTAGTCGAGCTGGCAGATGTCGCGCAGCACAACCGGCCCGACCAGGTCGGCGTTGCGGTTCTCCAGGCGCTCCAGTGCGTCCAGCAGGTCGAGCCGGGAACCGGCGATCACACTCGTGGTCCGGGCGTCGGCGACGTCGATCGGGGGCTGTTCGTGTGCCTCCTCGACCGCGCGGCGCTTCAGCGACCGGTACGTCTGCCGCGAGCTGTTCGCGATGATCACGTGCAGCCAGGTGCTGAACTTGGACCGGCCCTCGAAGCCGCCGATGTTGCGGGCGACCTGCAGCAACACGTCCTGGCAGGCCTCTTCGGCGTCCTGGTAGCAGGGCAGGAACCGGGCACAGCGCCGCAGGATCGACGGCTGGATCTCGGCGAGCAGCGCTTCGAGAGCGGCCCGGTCGCCGGTCGACGCTCGCCGGGCGAGTTCCTCTTGATCTTGCACGTGCCTCATTGATCGCCCCCGTTGTCGTGACGCTCATAATACGAACGTGCCAATACTCACCAAGATCGGCCGCTACCGCGTCACCAGGCGTCTCGGCTCGGGAGCCTTTGCCACGGTGTGGCTCGCCGAGGACGACGTGCTGGAGTCCGAAGTGGCGATCAAGGTGCTGGCCGACAACTGGGCGCACCACCCGGATGTCCGCGCCCGGTTCGAGCAGGAGGCGCAGGTGCTGCGCCGGGTCGACTCCGAGCACCTGGTCCGGGTGCACGACTTCGGCGAGCTGCCGGACGGGCGGCCGTACCAGGTGATGACGTACGCCTCGGGTGGCACCCTGGACGAGCGACTGGCCGCCGGGCGGATGCCGCTGGACGTGGTGCTGCGGACGGCCACCGCGATCGCCGAGGGGGTGACCGTGCTGCACGACTCCGGGGTGCTGCACCGTGATCTCAAGCCGTCCAACGTCCTGTTCGACACGGTCCGTGGCCGGGAACGGATCCTGGTCGCCGACCTCGGGCTGGCCAAGGAGATCGCCCAGGCGTCCGGGTTCACCGTGGTGACCGGCACGCCCGGGTACATGGCGCCGGAGCAGCGCCTGCTCGGTGGTGGCCTGGACGTGCGCGCCGACGTGCACGCGCTCGGTGCGATGACCTATCAGATGCTGACCGGGCAGACGCCGTACGCCGATCGCGCCCGGCTGACCGCCCCGTCGAAGTTGCGCCCCGGCATCCCGAAGCGGATCGACAATGCGGTGCTCCGCGCGCTGGACCCGGACCGGGCCCGGCGCTGGCCGTCGGCGCAGGCGTTCGCCGCCGCCCTGGACCTGTCCGTGGAGCGCCGGCTGCTTCGCTGGACGGCCCGGATCACCGGCGCGGTGATAGCCCTGGCCGCCCTGGCCGCGGCCGGTGGGGCGACCGTGCCGTACGGATCTCCGCCGGGTTGGGTCCGGGTCCGCGACGACGCCCACGCGCTCTCCGTCGCGGTGCCGGCGTCGTGGGCCCGCCAGCTCCGGGACCAGGGCTGGAATCCGGCCTCGATCGGCCTGCCCGCCGGCTTGTCGCCCGGCCTGCAGGTGGGCGCGGATCTGGCCAGCCCGGCCGGCACCTCCCCGGCGGTGCTCGCCGGGGTCAGTCCGTCGATCCGGGAGCCGGGCAGCGCCACGCTGCCCTCGCACGACGACTGTGTCCAGCAGCCGGACCGGCCGGTCTCGGTCAACGGCCTCAGCGGTCAGGTGCGCCGCTGGACCGCCTGCGCCGGCACTGGCACCTCGTACAGTGAAATTCTTTTGATCGGTGACCGCGGCGCCTATCTGCAGATTCGGCAGAACGATCCGGTCGACCGCACCGACGACGTCCTGCGCACCTTGCGGGTCACTCGTCCCGGCAGCTGATCAGTCGGAGCAGCTGTCGCGACGGAACTCCAGCGAGAGGTAGTCGACCTTGCCGGCCTCGATCTCGATCTGGTAGACCGCGTTGTCCGATCCCGGTACCTGCGCGAAGCCCTTGCCGGTGTCCCCGCCGTCCACCGGGTTCTCCCAGTCCGGGTAGGCCTTGCGCACCGCCTTGAACGTGCTCCCGAGCTTGATGCCGGCCGGGGTGGTCAGACCGGGGTAGGCGGTGATCGACATCAGGCCCTTGGAGCCCTCGAAGATCACCGGCGAGTGCGTCTCGTCGGTCTTGACGTAGTAGACGGTGGAGCACCCGGTGGTGTCGGGCTCCGGGTCCTTGACGAGGAGGCCGGTCTTCACCGCGGCGGCCTGCGACATCCCGAGCTTCAGATCACCGACACCGTACGGGCCGAGGTGCAGCGTGGTCGCCGGCTTGCCGGTCTTGCTGGTCTGCGGTGAGGCCGACGTGACCGCCGCCGACGGACTCGGCGAAGCGGACGGGGAGCTGGAGGGAGTACCGGCAGTCGCGGAAGTGCCAGGGGTGATCCCGCCGACCGGCTCCGCGGCCCCGTTCACGTGTTCGGGCTTGCTCGAGCACCCGGTGATCAGAGACAGACCGGCTACCGTCGCCGCCAGAACCGCAATTGTGCGTCGCATCGCTGTGTTCCCCGTTTTCTCAAAGCTCACTGTGTTGCTGTCATTAGGTGCGATGCGGGGTTTCCGGCTCTAGTTCGGGCATTCTTGTAACGGCTGGATAACGGCTAGATGGCGTGTTCAGTCTCAGGTCACCCGCTGGACAGCTCGATCGGGAATCCTGCTGATCATGCAACGTACTTCCGGAATCGCCGCGCTCGTGGCACTGACCACCCTGGCCGCCGGTGCACCGGCTTTCGCCTCGGAACGGCCGGCCCGCGAGATCACCGCGAAGGTCGAGACCCCGGCCCTGTACGACGACGAGGCCGGTGGTGACGCCGACGCCGACGATCCCGCGATCTGGGTCGACCAGGCGAACAAGGCGCGCAGCCTGGTGATCGGCACCGCCAAGAACGGCGGTCTGCGCGTGTACGACCTCAAGGGCCGCGAGGTGCAGTCGATCGCGACGCCGGACGGTGGACGTTTCAACAACGTCGACATCATCTCCGGTTTCAAGCTCGGCAAGCAGCAGGTGGACCTGGCCGTCGTCACCGACCGTGGCCTGGACAAGCTCCGCATCTACCGGATCAGCCCGGCCGGCCTGACCGACATCACGTCGGCCGACGCCCCGCTGCTCTTCTCGAAGGACCAGGCGGAGGTCGAGGAGCAGGCCACCGGTTACGGCCTGGCCACCTATGACCGGTACGCCGTGGTCAGCCGCCGGCACAGCACCCGGCTGGGGATCTTCCGCCTCGAGGAGAAGCACGGCAAGGTCACCTACCGCACCTCGGACACCCTGGATCTGCCGAGCTCGTTCCGCCTGCCGAACGGCGACACCTGGTCGCCGTGCGCGGATCCGGGCGAGGGCCCGCAGGTCGAGGGCATGGTCATCGACGCCGAGGCGGGCGTGCTCTACGCCGCGCAGGAGGACGTCGCCCTCTGGCGGATCAACCTGCGCGCCGGCACGTTCAGCAGCATCCCGCGCATCGTCGAGAAGGTGAAGGAGTACGGCACCCCCGGAACCTGGGACGCCACCTCCGAGGAGTGCGTCCTGGACACCGCGAACGACCCGGGCTTCGGTGGCCGGATCACCGCCGACGTCGAGGGCGCCTCCCTCTACGAGACCGGCAAGCGTGACGGCTACCTGATCGTTTCCAGCCAGGGGGACAGTCGCTTCTACGTCTACGACCGTCGTACCAACCGCCCGGTCACCCTCTTCACCGTCACCGACGGACCGGCCGTCGACGGCGTCCAGCACTCCGACGGCGCCGCCGCGACCTCGGTGGCCCTCCCCGGCTACCCCAAGGGCCTCCTGGTCCTCCACGACGGCGAGAACACCCCGGCCGACGGCCGCACCAGCACCAACTTCAAGTTCATCGACTGGCGCAACCTCCACCTGGCCACCATCTGAAACGCCGGCCACCATCTGAAACGCCGGCCACCATCTGAAACGCCGGCCACCATCTGAAACGCCGGCCCGGGCCCCCGGCCAGGTCGGGGGTCGCGGGCATGGTGTTGTCTCGCGGGATGACCGTTGAGAGCAGAGTTCTCTACATCATCGTCTGTGCGGCCGGGCCCGCCGGTGAGGTCGGTACGCTCGTCGACCTCGCCCAGGCGGCCGGCTGGCAGGTGCAGATCGTTGCCACCCCGTCGGCGCTGGCGTTCATCGACGTGGCCGCGCTGGAGGAACGGACCGGGCGGGTGGTGCGCAGCCGGTACCGTGACCCCAGCGAGCCGCGGAGCCGCCGGGCGGACGCCATCATCGTCGCGCCGGCCACCTTCAACACCATCAACAAGTTCGCGCAGGGCACTGCTGACACGTACGCGCTCGGGCTCCTCGCCGAAGCGCCCGGGCTCGGCATTCCGGTGGTCGTCCTGCCGTTCGTGAACAGTGCGCTCGCGGCGCGGGTGCCGTTCGCCCGCAGTGTCGAGCAGTTGCGGGCCGAGGGGGTTCGGGTCATTTTCGGGCCGGGGGAGTTCGAGCCGCACGAGCCGGGCGCCGCCGGAGAGCGCCTCGGGGTCTATCCCTGGCATCTGGCGTTGGAACGGATCTGAGTTCGCCGGGCACCCGGTTGGGGTAACCGGGTTGTTCCGAATGAGGCCGCCGCGCCGGAAGAACCACTCTCCTGGGTGGGTATTCGCTGGTCAGCGCGCTGTGATCGTGCCAAGGTCAGTGCTGGTGTGTCGGGACGGGACAAATTCCGTCCGGTATGCCCTGAATAGGAGTGTGTTTTGACGGTGTGGGATGACGATCAGCTGTCGGCCGGGTTCCGGTCGATGATGCTGCTGGCTGCGCTGGTCGAGCGGGGTGGGCGGCCCGCCGCCGTGTCGCCGACCGTGCGGCTGCGGTCGGGGGAGAACCAGTACGGATGGTTCCCGGCCGACGTGGCCGGCGACGGTCGCCGGGTGGTGGTGGTCACCGACCAGCGGATCATTCTGGGTGACCGGGAGTGGTCATTGCAGTCGCTGGGCCGGGTGGAGGCCGAGCCGGCCGACTGGGCGATCCGGTTGTGGATGTGGGGCCGGTCGGAGCCGCTGGTGCTGAGCGGGCCGTGGGTGCCGTGGATGGGCGTGGTGCTCTGCGCCGAGCTGTACGGTGCGGCGCTGCCGCCCGAGGAGAAGGTTCTGGTCCCCGGGCCGCGGCAGCCGCTGCGGTCGGCGCAACGATCCCGTCAGTAGACCCAGACCTTGGTCTTCAGCGGCAGCGCGTCGTTCTTCCACAGCCAGTTCATCGCGGAGATCGACACTCGGGCGCAGCCATGTGAGGCCGCGTAGGGCGGGACGCTGGTCGCGCCGTGCACCGCGATCCCGCCGTTGAAGTACTTCGGGCGCCACAACAGGCCCAGCGGGGCGTGCCGCCAGCCGTCGATCTGCCGGCTGACCCGGAATTTTCCGCTCGGGGTGTCGGCCAGGAAGGTCTCGCCCTCCTGCTCGTAGTACTCGTTCGAGCCGGTCGACGTGTTGAAGATCTGAGTGATCTCGCCGTTGTCGACGAGCATCAGCAGCTGCCGCTTCAGGTCGATCTCGACGGCGCGCCCGCTCGTCGACTTCGCCTTCGGCCGCACGCCCTTGTCCAGGATCTTGCGGGTCTTCGGGCCGACCACGCCGTCCCGGCCGGTGCCGGCGGCCTTCTGCAGCGCGTACACCGCCTGCTGGGTGGCGCCGCCGAACTTGCCGTCCGCCGTGCCGTTCCAATAGCCCAGCTCGGTCAGCCGGTTCTGCAGGGCGAGCACGTCGGCGCCCTTGGCACCGACCTTCAGCTTCCGGATCGGGGCCGGGGTCGGCGGGGACGTCGAGGTCGCTGGTGGGACGCCGGTCGAGGTGGGCGCGGACGGTCCGGCCGAGACGCTGGGCGCGGCCGTTGGCGATTTCGGTACGGCGGTGGGCGCGTCCGGGGTGCCAGAGTCGCAGCCGGCGGCCACCGTCAGCGCCGCCACCACGGCGACCGTGATCGCCAGAACTCTTCGCACGGGGCCTCCCAAGCCGGTTCAGCCGAGTCGAGCCGCATCATTCTAGATACCTATTTACAACCGTTCACCCACCGACATTCGATCGTCCACCGCTCGGGTGGGTGACCGGGTGCCCCGTGGGCGCAAGGTGTGAAAAAGAGTCAAGTAGTCTTTGACTATGTCGTGGAAGGCGAGCGCCCGGCACGGTGTGCGAGAGGCGCCCGGAGGCTTCGCCCTCGTCCAGGAATTGCTGAACACCCGTGCTGCGATGTCGTACGGCCCGGACCTGCTCGGCGTCGTCGAAGACGCCCAGTGGTGGGTGACCGACGCGCTGACCACTTGGTCCCGGGCGTCCGGTCTGCCTGCCCCGACGCTGCTGCTCGCGGCGAGTGACCTGCGCTCGCTGCGCCGGCTGCGGTCCGCGTTCGAGCAGGTCGTGCTGGCCGGGTCGAACCAGGAGCCACCCGGCTCGCTGCCACCCGCCGACGTGCCGGTCAGCCTGGCACCGGACGCGGCCGGCTGGGTACGGGTGGTGCCGACCGGCCGGGGCATCCGGTGGCTGGCCTCCGCGCTGTGGGCCGAGGCGCTGCTGGCCCAGCAGGCCGGGGCCTGGCCGCGGCTCAAGCTCTGCCACAACGCGATCTGCCGGGCCGCGTTCTTCGACACCTCGCGGAACAACAGCGGGGTCTGGCACGACGTCAGCACCTGCGGCAACACCGCGAACCTGCGAGCGTTCCGGGAACGGCGCCGGCTGCTCGGCCACAGCGAGGAGATCGAGGTCGGCCCGGGGCCGGAATACCACTGACCCGCTCCCGGGGGCTGATCCGCCGAGATCGGGTGGGAACCATCGGCCGGTTCCGCGCGACTATGGAGTCATGGCGTGTGAACGGTGGCGCGAGATGCTGTCGGCGCAGTTGGACGGTGAGGACGATCCGGTCCTGCGGCCGCTGGTCGACGAACACCTGGCCGGCTGCGCGGGGTGCCGGGAGTGGCTGGACCAGGCCGCGGCGGTGAACCGGCTGACACGTACCGGAATGGTGCCGGACGTGCCGGATCTCAGTGCGGCCATCCTGGCCGCGTTGCCGGCGCAGGCACCGGCACCCTGGTGGCGGCGCCTGCCGGTGGCGGCGATCCTGTACGTCGCGCTCGCCCTGGTCGGCGCGGTGCAGATCATCCTGGGGCTGGCGCAGATCGGTGGCGCGTCCGCGGCCGGGCACGTGCACCTGGGGCCGTCCACCGCGCCCGGGCACCTGTGGAACGAGTCGGCCGCGTGGAATGCCGCGGTCGGCGCGGGTTACCTCTTCCTCGCGCTGCGGCGGACCCGGCCGGTCGGGCTGCTGCCGATGCTGACCGCGTTCGTCGGGATGCTGCTGCTGCTGTCGTTCAACGATCTCACCGGCGGGCGGGTGGACGTCACCAGGCTCGTCGGCCACGGCTTCGTGATCGTCGGATATCTGCTGGTGGTGGCGTTGTCCCGGGGCGTCGGCGGGCCGGTGCGGCCGCCCGGGTCACGGGTCGGCGCCGGGTGGCGTTTCGACGGGGCGGCAGTGCCGGAGGAGGCGCCGGCCCCGTGGCTGCCGGGGCTGCGGCTGGTCCCGCCGACCGGTCCGCTCACCGCTCAGCACGAGCCCGGCGAGGAGAAGCACCGGGCGGCCTGACCGCTCGGCACGAGCCCGGCGGGGAGAAGCACCGGGCGGCCTGACCGCTCAGCGGGTGGGCGGGCGGACGGACAGCTCACGCCAGTCGTCCGGCCCGTTCAGCAGGGCGCGGACCATGTCGATCGCGGCGTCCTCGCTGTCGTACTCGAAGAAGTGCGAGGAGCCGTCGGTGCCGCCGGCGCGCTGCTCGACATACCACTGATCACCGCTGGTGCGCAGGTAGACATCCTTGCGGGCCAGGCGGCCCCATTTGCCGTTCCACCAGTGCTTACGCTGCTCCATCCCGGCACTGTATCGAACATGTGTTCGAACAGCGCCGGGAGGGCTGATCTTTTTCGCGGTATGTCAGCGCGGGGGCTCCTGGCGGCGCTGGAGGACCTCGTCCACCGCGCTGCCGTACACCTGGCCCTGCGCCGGGGTGCCGGCCTGTGCCATCAGGGCGTCGCGGATCTCGGTGAGCAGGCGGACCTCGTCGCTCGGCGCCTTCGACTCCGGCTCCTGGCCGCGCTTGCGGCGCTCAGCCAGCTTGTTCAGCGGGTAGACGACCAGGAAGTAGAGCACTGCGGCGGTCAACAGGAAGGTGATGACCGCGTTGATGAAGCTGGCGTAGTCGAAGGGCACACCACGGACCTTGAAAGTGCCGGCCGAGACGCCGCTGCCACCGGTGATCAGCTGGATCAGCGGCTTCAGGAAGCCGCTGGTCAGAGTCGTCACGACGGTGGTGAACGCGGCACCGATGACCACACCGACGGCCAGGTCGATGACGTTGCCGCGCATGATGAAGTCTTTGAAGCCTTGGAACATCTTGCCCACGAGCACTCCCTGAAACCGAAGGTCCAATTCGGCAACGGGTGCCCGATGCCGGTCGGCGACAAACTACGCCGACCGGTCCATCCAGCGAACGTCAGGCGTCAGTCGAGCGCGGGTTCTTCGGCGCTGACCGCTTCGTCGACCGTCGGGTACGTGTGCAGCACCTCGACCAGGCCGCTCACCTCGAGGATGCGCAGCACGCCCCGCTGCGGGGCAGCCAGCCGGACCGTGCCGCCGGCGTCGTCGGTGCTGTTCTTCGCCCGGACAAAAACGGACAGCCCCGTGGAGTCACAGAACGACACCTCGGCCAGGTCGAAGACGAGCCGGCTCCGGCCCTTCTCCAACAGGTCGCTGATCTGGTCCTGCAGTTGGGGGGCGGTGGCCATATCAAGTTCGCCGGCTACCGACACGACGACCATGTCGCCACGCTGTTCGGTCTGTACCGTCAAGGACATTCGGGGATACCTCCAGTTATTGCTGAACGGTACTCCAAGTACCGAGGGGACGCGCGCTGTAGGACGAAGGGCTTGACCTCGTCCGTTTGTTGGTCTACAGCAATTAACGGACATGCTGATGGTAAAGTCCGCCCGTTGCGGACAGATCGTGTGGTTGGGGGAGGCAGCGGTGGCGCTGAGTCCGGATGAGTCGGGTCGCTTTTCGGACCTGCTCAAAGAGCACGCCGACGGGCTGGTCGCCCGATGGGCGGAGCTGGTCGGCGCCGGTTTGCAGGGGCGGATGAGTCGGCCGGAGCTGGAGCGGCAGACCCGAGACCTGCAGAAGGGGTTCCAGCAGGCGCTTGCTTCTGGTGCCCGAGATCTGAAAGACGAGGAGGCCGCCGAGCTGCGGGCTCAGCTGAGCGAGCTGTCGAGCCATCGTGCCCGGCAGGGGTTCTCGGCCAACGAGACGGCGATCAGCGTCTTCGCGCTGAAGGACGCCGTCCTCGACGTGCTCGGTGAGACCGACGACATCAACACCCTGCGTGCCTTCGTCTCCTTCTCCGCGTTCATCGACCGGGCCGCGCTGTTCACCTTCGACAGCTATGTCCGGGTCCGCGAGTCCCTGATCGCCGACCAGACCGAGCAGCTGCTCGAGCTCTCCACCCCGGTGGTCAAGCTCTGGGACGGCGTGGTGGCCGTTCCGCTGGTCGGCACGCTCGACTCGGCTCGCGCCCAGGTGGTGATGGAGCGGCTGCTGCAGACCCTGGTCGACACCGGCTCGCCGTACGCGATCATCGACATCACCGGCGTGCCGGCGGTGGACACCCAGGTGGCCCAGCACATCCTGAAGACCGTGGTGGCCGCCCGCCTGATGGGCGCCGACTGCATCATCTCCGGGATCCGGCCGCAGATCGCCCAGACGATCGTGGCGCTCGGCATCGAGTTCGGCGACATCGCGACGAAGGCCTCGCTGGCCGACGCGCTGCGCTACGTTCTCGGCCAGAAGAGCTACAAGGTGGTCGCGGCCAAGCGGACGGAGCGCTGACGTGGAACGCGTCCCGGTCCTGAAGATCGGCGACATCCTCCTGGTCTCGATCCAGATCGACATGGAGGACCAGGTGGCCCTCCAGCTCCAGGAGGACCTCGCCGATCGCATCGTGGCCACCGGCTGCCACGGTGTGATCATCGACATCAGCGCGCTGGACATCGTCGACTCGTTCGTCGGCCGCACGCTCGCCACCATCGCCTCGGTCTCCCGGGTGCTGGACGCCGAGACCGTGGTGGTCGGCATGCGCCCGGCGGTGGCGATCACCCTGGTCGAGCTGGGGCTGTCGCTGCCCGGCATCCGTACTGCGCTCAACGTGGAACTCGGCATCGAGATGCTGGCACTCAGCCGGGCCCACCTGGACGTGGAATTCGACGACGACGAGGATGAGGCCGATCCGGCAGCGGTACTCGCGCCGTGAGCGAGGAGAGCCGGCAGGTTCCGGTCGCCTCGGACCAGGACGTGGTCCGTGTGCGCCAGCTGGTGCGCACCGTCTCGGTGGAGGCCAAGCTCTCCCTCGTCGACCAGACCAAGCTGGTCACCGCGGCCAGTGAGCTGGCCCGGAACACCCTGGTTTACGGCGGTGGTGGTTACGTCGAGGTGAGCCGGGTCCGCAACGAGATCCGGGCCGGTATCCGGATTGTTTTCGCCGACCAGGGTCCGGGCATTGTCGACCTGGACCTGGCCCTGACCGACGGGTACACCACCGGCGGTGGCCTGGGCCTGGGTCTGAGCGGCGCCCGCCGGCTGGTCGACGAGTTCGTCATCGAGACCGCGCCCGGCGAAGGTACGACCATCACTGTGACCAAATGGTGTCGATGAGCGGAGAAACGGTGGCTGTCGTGCCCGAAGGCCTTCTCGACGAGGGGGTCTGGTTCCGGGTGGAAGCCGCCGGGACGGCTTCGGCGGTACGCCGTACCGCCGAACGCCTCGCCGCGGATCTGGCCATGCCGGAGCGCCGTATCGCGGAGTTGTCGATCGTCGCCGCGGAAGCGGCCGGCAACCTGGTCAAGCACGCCCAGCAGGGTGTGATGCTGGTCCGCACGATCCGAACCCCGGAGCAGGCCGGTGTCGAGCTGATCGCGATCGACAGCGGGCCCGGGATGGCCGACGTGCAGCACGCGATCGGCGACGGGCACTCCACGGCCGGCACCCTGGGCATCGGGCTCGGCGCGATATTGCGTCAGGCCAGCCGCTGGGACCTGTACTCGCTGCCCGGCAAGGGGACGGTTCTGACCGTGCAGGTGTGGCCGCTGGCCGCGCCGCCGCAGGGCTGGGCGGCCGGGCTGACCCGGCCGATGTCCGGTGAGACGGTGTGCGGCGACGCCTTCGCCAGCCGCGAGGTCGACGGCCGCCATCAGCTGCTGGTCAGCGACGGGCTCGGGCACGGCGGGCTGGCCGCGGCCGCTTCGCACGAGGCGGTGCGGGTCTTCCGGCAGACCCCGGCCGGGTCACCGTCCGCGGTGGTCGAGGCCTTGCATCGTTCGATCGGGCACACCCGCGGCGCCGCGCTCGCCGTCGCCGAACTCGACCCGGTGGCCCGCGTGGTCCGCTACGCGGGCCTGGGCAACATCACCGGCACGGTCTTCAGTCCGGACGGCTCCCGCCGCGGCATGGTCTCGATGCCCGGGATCGCCGGGCACCAGCGCCGGCAGATCCGGCAGTTCGACTACCCGCTGCCCGACGGCGCGATCGTGCTGATGCACAGCGACGGTGTGGTGGACCGCTGGAAGCCGGCCGAGTACCCGGGCCTGCTGACCCGGTCGCCCGAGTTGATCGCGGCCACCGTGCTGCGCGACGCCGGGACCCGGCGGGACGACGCGGGCGTTCTCGTGGCCCGGCTGACATGAACAGGTCCGAGCCCCTGGCACGGATGAGCCTGCGAGTCGAGCAGGACATCTTCGCGGTCCGGCAGCTCGGCCGGGAGGTGGCTCGCGCGGTCGGGCTCGAGTCACAGGACCAGACCAGGGTGGCGACCGCGCTGAGCGAGGTCTGCCGGGTGCTGCTCGTCGCCGGGGCGGACACCGACGTGACGTTCAGGGTTGAGTCGTACGGGGTACCAGCGCTCCAGGTGACAATGGCACATTCGGCGGCGGGCGGGTCATCCCGCCTTGCCGAACAGCTGCAGCTGGTCGGCCGCCTGGTCGACACGATGGAGGTCGACGATGGTGGCATCGGCACAACGGTACGGATGGCACGGCGCCTCCCTTCCGGGGCGCCGGTCCTGACCTCGACCAAGATGGACGAGATACGGGCCGCACTGGCGCAGCACGTTCCCGGCACCCCGCTCGACGAGCTGGCGGTGCAGAACCAGCAGCTGATCGCCGCCCTGGACGAGGTGCGCGCACAGCGCGACGACCTGGCCCGGCTGAACGCCGAGCTGGAGGAGACCAACCGCGGCGTGATGGCGCTCTACCACCAGCTCTCCGACGAGCTGGAGGAGACGAACCGGGGTGTTGTCGCCCTCTACGCCGAGCTGGACGAGAAGTCGGTGCAGCTGCGGGCGGCCAGTGAGGCGAAGAGCCGGTTCCTGGCCAACGTGAGTCACGAGCTGCGCGCCCCGGTCACCGCGATCATCGGGCTGGGCCGGTTGATGACCGACTCCTCGTCGGACGAGCTCACCGTCGACCAGCAGCGGCAGGTGGACCTGATCCGTAGCTCGGCCAGCGATCTGCTGAGCCTGGTCAACGGACTGCTCGACCTGGCCAAGGCGGAGGCCGGGCGGCTCGAGCCGACCTGGTCCGAGGTCGACCTCAAGGCGATGTTCGGGCAGCTCCGCGGCACGCTGCGCCCGCTCGCCACCCGGCCCGAGGTGGAGTTCGTGGTGGACGAGCCGACGGTGCCCACCCTGCGCTCGGACGAGGTGCTGCTCGCCCAGGTGCTGCGCAACCTGCTGACCAACGCGCTCAAGTTCACCGAGTCCGGCTCGGTGCGGCTGAGCGTGCGCCCGATCGGCGCCGACGTCGAGTTCGTGGTCGCCGACACCGGCACCGGTATCCCCTCTGAGCTGCACGAACGCATCTTCGAGGAGTTCTATCAGGTGCCCGGCAGCATGTCGGTGAGCGGCCGGGGCACCGGCCTGGGCCTGCCCTACGCCCGCCGGCTGGCCGGAATCCTGGGCGGCGGGCTGCGGGTCGCCTCCACCCCCGGCACCGGCAGCACGTTCACCCTTCAGCTCCCGGCCGCCGACCAGAGCGCCGCCGACAAGACGAGCGAGCCCGCGTCATGACCCCGGCCACGGTTCTCGTCGTCGACGACAGCGCGACCAAGCGCTACCTGCTGGTCAGCTGGCTCACCCGGGCCGGTTTCACCATCGTCGAGGCGGAGACCGGCGGCGAGGCGCTGCGCAAGCTGGCCGAGGACAACATCGAGGCCGACCTGGTCGTCCTGGACGTCAGGCTGCCGGACATGAGCGGTTTCGAGGTCTGCGAGCGGATCAAGGGCGATAAACGGTACGGCGCACTGCCGGTGATCCACGTGTCCGCGCACGCGGTCGACGTGGCCGACCGGGCACAGGGACTGAACCGTGGCGCGGACGCGTACCTGGTCGAGCCGATCGAGCCGGATGAGCTGATCGCGACCGCGCAGGCGGTGCTGCGGTACTACCGGGCGCGGCAGCGGGCCGAGCTGCTCGCCGAGCGGATGGTCCGGCTGGCCGAGACCACGCTGGCGATCAACTCGGCGTCGACGCTGCCGGCTCTGCTGGAGGCGGCCGCGGCGGGTGCGACGGCGATCTTCGGCGGGCCGGTCGTGGTGGTGGCCGAGACGTCCGAGGGCGAGAGCCTGGCCGCGGCGGGGTCGCCCTCTGCCGTACGGAAATGGACTGTTCCCGGGCACAACGTCGCGGTGGGCTCACTGGTTCGTACCGATGACGTAGCGGACTGGAACGTGGTCGCCTGGCCGGACGGGGAATCGGTCGCAGTCGCCGCGGCCCGGCTGCGGATCGACCGCCCGCCGGTGTACGTCGCGGTCTCGGGCAGCTCGCAGACCCCGGGCTTCCCGGTGTTGCGGCAGCTCTCCCAGGCGGTCGCGGCCGCCGTGGAGGCGCAGCGCTCGTTCGACGAGGAGCACCGGATCGCGGTCACCCTGCAGCGCAGCCTGCTGCAGTCGAAGCTGCCCGACGTGCCCGGCATCGAGCTGGCCGTGCGGTACGAGCCGGCCGGCGCGCAGACCGAGGTGGGCGGCGACTTCTACGAGCTGACCGTGCTGGACGGCAAGCTGCTGGTGGCGATCGGTGACGTGGCCGGGCACTCGCTGCACGCCGCCACGGTGATGGCCGAGCTGCGGCACGCGGTCCGGGCCTACGCGGTGGAGGGCCACCCGCCGGGCGCGGTGCTGGAGCTGGCGAACCGGTTCATGCGGACCGTGCTGCCCGCCGATTCGGCCACGCTCTGCCTGTTCACCCTGGACCCGGCGACCGGCCGGATCCGGATGGCCTCGGCCGGTCACCTGCCGCCGCTGCTGCACGTCGACGGCGAGGTGAGTTTCCTGTCGCCGCGTGGTGTCCTGCTCGGCCTGGACGCGCCCAAGCGCGCCGAGCTGGAGCTGGAGCTGCCGCCCGGCGGCACGCTGGTGCTCTACACCGACGGGCTGATCGAGCGGCGGGACGTCGACATCGACGAGGGGTTGCGCGCGCTGGCCGCCTGCGCGGCCGAGGTCGGGCCGGACCTGGACGCCTTCTGCAGCCGTCTGCTGACCAGCCTGGCCGGTTCACGCGAGCAGGCCGACGACATCGCGGTGGTCGCGCTGCGGCGTACCGCCTAGGGCACGCCGCAGCCTCGCCTGTTCCTCAGAAGAGGTACGCCCACTTCTGGTAGCCGGTGCCGATCCGCTGCCGGGCGGCGAAGGTGCCCTTCCCGGTGCCGAGCAGGCGGAAGAGGTTACCCGCCTTGTCGCGGACCAGCAGGTCGTTGCGGCCGTCCTCGTTCAGGTCGCCGACGCCGAGCACCGCGGTGTACCCCGCGAAACCGGCGCCGATCTTCCGAACCTTGCCGAAGGTGCCCTTCCCGGTGCCGTACTGCGTGTAGACCAGGCCCTTCGCGTTGACCAGCAGCAGGTCGGCGCGGCCGTCGCCGTTGAGGTCGCCGGGGCCGACGATCCGGGTGAACGACTTGTAGCCGCCGGCCAGCTTGGCCCGGCCGGCGAAGGTCGTACGACCGGTGCCGTTGTAGCGGTAGAGCGTGCCGGTCCTGGCGTCCCGGGCCAGCAGGTCGGCGATGCCGTCACCGGTGAGGTCGCCCGAGGTGAGCAGCGTGTTGTACCGGTTCCAGCCGGTGCCGACCTTGACGATCTTGTTCTGACCGAAGTAGGCCTGGCCGAAGCCGAGGTAGGCGTACAGGGTGCCGTTGCCCTTGCGGACCAGCAGGTCGTTCATCCGGTCCCGGTTCACGTCGCCGAACGGGACGAGCGCGGACACCTGGTTCTTGCGGGCGCCGATGTCCCAGGACTCGGTCCAGCCCTGGTTCGACAGCGAGGTGCGGCCCCGGCTGGCGACCTGCCAGGCGCCCCGGCCGGCCCGGCTCACCGCCAGGACCTGCGGCATGCCCTCGCAGCTATAGTCGTGCAGGCCCGGCGTACCGCAGCTGACCATCAGGGACGTGGTGGCGGCGGTGTTCCGGACCCCGTCCGCGGTGGTGCTCAGGGTGATCCGGTAGAGGCCGCTGCTCGCCGCCTTCTTGTTCGCGAGGTAGCCGTTCCAGGTGAACTGGATCTGGCGATCCGCGGCGCCACCGGTCACGACGGCGGCCACGGCGCCGGTGCCGACCCGGGTGATGGTCGCCCGCCACGAGGTGACCGGCCGGTTCAGCAGGTAGGGCTGGTTCCAGCCGTACTTGTCGTCGACGTACAGGTCGCTGCGGGTGCCGGCGACCGGGATGACGGAGGCCGGTGCGGAGCGGGTGACCGCCGGGTCGACCACGTGGATCGCGTTCTCGGCGTCGGTGTAGGCGACGTTGCCGCTGTACTTGTCGACCGCCCAGGTGATGTTCCGGTCGTCGGCGAGGGTGTCGCGGCTCCGGCTGCCGAGCTTCTCCGGTGCGCCGATCGTGCCGGCGGTCAGGTCGTACCGGAGCAGGTCGCCGCCGGCGTCGTGCCGCACCAGGTAACCGTCGCCGAGCAGGTACTGAGCGGCCGGCACGCCGATGCCGCGCTTGCGGGTCAGGTCGTAGACGCCGGCCGGGCCGGTGGCGCCGCACGACCAGTAGACGTACCGGCCGGTGGCCTGCAGCTCGTCCGGGGTGCAGGCGGCGCCGGTGGCGATCGCGGGCGAGGTGACGCCGGTGGTCAGGTTCTTCGCCTGGAGGTGACCGGCGCTGCCGGACCAGAGCGTGTCGAACCAGAGCGCCGCGCCGGTGACCGCCCGGGTGGTGGCGATCCGGTCCTGACCGGGCTCCACGATCAGCTGCCGCTTCGGCGCCGTGGTGTTGACGACCACCCAGCCGGCCGACGCGTCGACCACGCGGCCGCCGGTGCCGCCCAGCGCGATGCTGGCGTGGCTGGTGTACCCGTCGATCCGGCTGTTCAGCTTGGTTCCGGCGACGTAGAAGGTGCCGTACCCGTTGCCGTCGACGGTGCGTACGCAGGAGGCGCCGGTCTCGCACGAGTCGGCGTCGGGCAGCGGGCCGCCGCGTTCCCGGGTCCAGACGTCGGTGCCGGTGGTCAGCCGGTGGTTGGCGTACCGGTACACGGTCTCGCCGGGCCGGTTCTGCGCCTGGATGTGCCGCACCAGTCCCTGCGAGATGGTCAGACCCGCGGTGCGTGCCGGGCCCGCCTCGGCGAAGATCGGGGTCGTACCGTCCGGCGTGACCAGCTGGACGGCCCAGTCCGCCGGCCCGGTGCCGCCCACCACGAGGGCGCCGTTCGGTGCCTTGACTATCGCGTTGGGGTTGGTCTGGCTCAGCGCCAGCACCTCCCGCTCGGTTCCGTCGGCCGAGCGGAGCCGGACCGGAGCCCGGCTGGTGCTGGTGGACCGGAGCAGCAGATCGCCGCCGACCAGGAACACCACGGTCGCGGACGGGTACGAGATGGCGGCCGGTGTCCCGGCGGTGCCGTCGACGACGGCCGCGCGGTCGAAGACCTGCACGGTGCCACTGGTCCGGAAACCGACGTGGGTGTCCGAGAGCAGCACCTCCATCACCCCGGAGACGGTGGGGATCATCGAGAGCCGGCCGGTGGCGTAGTCGAGGAGGGCGTACCGGGTCCAGGAGGCGCTGCCGGTGACACCACGGAGGCCCAGGACCGTCGTGGTGCCGCTGGGGGTGACGCCGACCGTGACAACGCTGGTGGCCTCCGCCGGGACGCCGGTGACCGGGGCCGTGGAGAACGACCCGTCGTCGGCGAACGTGCGCAGTTCCAGAGCGATCGGCCCGGACTTGGCCCGGACCAGCATGGTGCCGTTGAGGTAGGCGACCAGGCTGGCGTCGGTCGGCAGCACCGGGTGCAGCCAGGCGCCGCTGCCGAGGTCCAGGACGTTCAGCGCGCCGGCCTGCGTGTGGCCGGCGACGTCGACGAGCATCCGGATCCGGTCGCCGCCGACCGGGACGAAGTGGCTGGAGAAGTGGCCGTCCAGCTCGGGCACGGCCCGGGTGGCGCGGTCGGCGTACCGGGTCCACAGCCAGCTGTCGTCGATCGTGTAGCGGTGCAGGAAGCCGGTCTGGCCGGCGAAGCCGATCAGGTCGGTGGCGTAGGTGTCGGTGATGTCGGCCGGGATGACGGTCAGTTCGGCCGGCGTCGCCGCGGCGGCGGGCAGAGCCGGAACAGCCATCAGGCCGGCGGTGGACAGGAAGGCGCAACAGGCAGCCGCGAGGCCGCGCTGAGCCGCAGAAGGCATGGGCTCGTTCCCCCGAGATAGATGCGGGTGGAGCCTAGAAGATCGACTTTTCCGGGACAACCGGCTTGACGCGGCTATTCACTCAGTGAATAGTACCCGGCATGTCCACCGCACACGTCCTGCTGGGGCTGCTGGCCGGCGGCCCCCGGCACGGGTATGACCTGAAGCGGGCCCACGACGACCGCCTGCCACAGGCCAAGCCGCTGGCGTACGGGCAGGTCTACTCGACCCTCGGCCGGCTGGAGCGGGACGGGCTGGTCGAGCAGGCCGGCCAGGACCAGGAGTCCGGACCGGAGCGGACGTCGTACGAACTGACCGCCCGCGGCCGGGAGCGCCTCGCGGCCTGGCTGACCGAGGTCGAGGCGCCCGCACCGCACCTGAGCAGCGCGCTGTTCAGCAAGGTCGTGGTGGCGCTGCTGGCCGCCGGCGTCGACCAGGCCCGCACCTACCTGACCGCGCAGCGGGCCGCGCACATGGACCGGATGCGCGAACTGACCAAGGCCAAGATCGTGCCCGGCGCCGGGGTCGGCGACGTCCTCGCGGCCGACTACGCCATCGGGCACCTCGACGCCGACCTGCGCTGGCTGGAGACCACCCTGGCGCGGGTCGCCGAGCTGGAGAAGGAAGTGAAAGCGTGAACGCACCCCTGTTGACCGGCACCGGGATCACCAAGAGCTACGGCAGCACCCCCGCCCTGCGGGGCGTCGACATCACCGTCGGCGAGGGCGAGATCGTTGCGATCACCGGCCCGAGCGGTTGCGGCAAGTCGACGCTGCTGCACTGCCTGGCCGGCATCCTCCGCGCCGACCAGGGCTCGATCACCTATCGGGACCAGGACCTGACCTTGTGGTCCGAGGCCGCCCGGTCGCGGCTGCGGCGCACCGACTTCGGTGTGCTGTTCCAGTTCGGGCAGCTGGTGCCGGAGCTGACCGCGGCCGAGAACGTCGCCCTCCCGCTGCTTCTCGCCGGTTCGGGGCGGCGAGAGGCGCGGGAGGCGGCGGTCGGGTGGCTCGATCGGTTCGGTGTCGCGGACCTGGCCGACAAGCGGCCCGGCGCGATGTCCGGCGGCCAGCAGCAGCGCTGCGCGGCGGCCCGGGCACTGGTCACCGAACCGAAGGTGATCTTCGCGGACGAGCCGACCGGCGCGCTGGACCAGCTCAACGGCGAGCAGGTGCTCGCCGCCATGGTGCAGGTGGTGCGGGAGCAGGGCAGCGCGGTCGTGCTGGTCACCCACGAGGCGCCGATCGCGGCGTACGCGGACCGGGAGATCGTGCTGCGCGACGGCGCCCTGGACCCCAGCGGCCTCGGGGTCGGCTCGTGAGGGCGGGCACCCTGGTCCGGCTCAGCCTGGCCGGCAACCGTACGGACCGGCTGCGGACCGTGCTGACCGCCGCGAGCAGCGCCCTGGCCGCTCTGGCCCTGCTCGCCGCCGCGACCGTCGCGGCGATCCGAGGCGGCAACTGGGTGCCGGACCCGGCGTCGTCGGAGGGCGGCCTGATGATGGCGCCCGGCTCCGAGCAGTACGCGAGCACCATGCTGGTCGAGTCCGGCCTGCGCCCCGGAGTGATCTTCGGGCTGGCGATGCTGGCGTTGCCGGTGCTCGCCCTGGCCGGGCAGTGCATCCGGCTCGGCGCGCCGGCCCGCGACCGCCGGCTCGCCGCGCTGCGGCTGGCCGGGGCGACACCGGGGCAGGCCGTGCTGATCGCCGGGGCGGAGACCACGGCGGCCAGCCTGCTCGGCTCGGTCCTCGGTCTCGGCCTCTACCTGCTGCTGCGGGTCGTACTGGACGCGCGGACCCCGGACGGCCGGCTGCTGCTGCCCACCGATGTGCTGCCGAACCCGGTGCTCGCCGGGCTGCTCCTGCTGACCGTCCCGGTGCTGTCCGGTGCCATCGGGGTGCTGCTGATCCGCCGGGTGCTGATCACCCCGCTCGGGGTGGTGCGCCGGCTCCGCGAGCGCGGCCCACGGCCCTGGCCGGGTGTGCTGATCGTGCTGGGCCTGGTGCTGCTCGCCCCGGAGACGTTCGACCTGATCCCGAAGGGCGCCCGGCTGCCGGCCTGGACGCCGCTGGCGATGATGGGCGCCGGGGTGCTGTGCGTGATGGTCGGCGTGGTGCTCGGCACCGGTTGGATCTCGTACACCACCGGCCGGCTGCTGCGGCGGTACGGTCGCGGCGCGGTGTCCCTGCTGACCGGGGCCCGGCTGATGGCCGACCCGTGGAACGGCAGTCGCACGCTCGGCGCGCTGCTCGCCGCCGTGGTGTTCGGCGCCGGGGCGCTCGGGTACCGGGCCGATCTGTGGGCCGAGTTCACCGCGTACGACAGGTTCAACGCGCTCAGCCCGGCGGACGGCGGCACCTTCGGCGCGGCCGAGGACCAGTCGTTCTACTACAACGGGGTCCGGCTGGTGCTGGTGGCGGTGGCGATCGCCCTGGTGGTCGCGGCCGGCGGGGTGCTGGTCGCGTTCGCCGAGGGGATCGTGGCCCGGCGCCGGACGTTCGCGGCGATGACCGCGAGCGGGGTGCCGCGCCGCACGCTCGGGTCGATGCTGCTCTGGCACACGTTCGCGCCGCTGGTGCCGGCGCTGCTGCTCGCGCTGGTCTCCGGGGCGTCGCTGACCCGCAGTCTCCGGACCGAGGTCGAGGTCGGTGGCGGCTCGGGGTATGAGGCGTGTGTCGACCCGGCGCAGGATTTCACCACCTGCGCCAAGAAGATCATCGTCGACCCGCTGGTGGTGCAGCCGGTGCCGGTGCCGTTCGGGCAGCTCGCGCTGCTCGGCGGCGGGGCGCTGCTGGTCATGCTGCTGGTGGTCGGCGCCGGCATGCTGGTGCTGCGCTCCAGCACCGACCTCGAGGAGCTCCGGGTCGGCTGATCACCGGCCAGGCGAGGGGCCGGCTGATCACCGGCCAGGCGAGGGGTCGGCTGATCGCCGGCCAGGCGAAAGGTCGGCTGATCTACTGAAGCCGATCAGAAGAGGTCACGCGGCTCGGCCATGCGGAGCTGCGTGGCCAGCGCGGGCGGGGCGGAGACCACCACGACCTTGCCGTCCCGTGCCAGCAGCACCTGATCCAGCCCCATGACGATCTCGGACACCCGGCGCGCGGCCAGCCCGGCCGGCAGGACCGCGTGCACGGTGCCCATGGCGGCCGAGCCGCGCAGGGTCACCGGGGTGCCGCAGAGGTCGCGCAACGCATACGCCACCGCCTGCAACCCGTCCGGGCGCACCGAGATCCGCAGCGCGACGTCGGCCGGGCCGAACGGGTACCGCCCCCACCAGGGCGGGCCCTCCTGCGCCAGGACCGCCTCGGCGCCCCAGACCTGGGCCAGCTTCTCGGCCCGGGTGGCCACCGACTCGGTGTCACCCTCCAGCAGCACGGCCACCGTGCCGTGGCCGGCGCCGGGCAGGTCGACCTCGATCGCGCTCGGCTGCAGGCGCTGGATCACGGCCTGCTCGACCAGGTCGGCCACCGCAGCCGGGGTGGTCACCGGGTGGCCCAGCCAGCGGCGGGCCTCGGGCAGCGGGTGCAGCCGCAGCAGCGCCGCGGTGAGCACGCCGTCGATCTCGGCGATCCCGGGGCGGCCGTCCTCGCCGTCGGACTCGGTCTCGGCGCCGGTGGCCTCCGCGTACGTCACGCTCTCGACCTGCTCGGCGGGGCTGCCGAAGCGGTGCGCGAGCGGGCCGGCCTCGTTGACCGCGAGCATCCCGCCGACGGTGGCGCCGGGTGACGGCGGGTCGACCGCCAGGCGTTTGCCGCGCAGGGCGAGCGCGGCCTGCACGGCGGAGACCGGGGTGCCGGCCGCCACGACGGCGGTCGTGCCGTGGTGGTTCCACATCCCGTTCAGTCGGCCGGTGTCGATGACCAGGTCCAGCACCGACGGAGGCGTACCCCAGTCGATCTTGCTGCCGGAACCGCGCGGCCGGACGCTGAGCCCGCGGTCGGCCGCGAGCCGCAGCACGGCGGCCGCGGCACGGCCGGTGGCGGGCACCGCCACATAGCCGGCTCGATGCCCGCCCACCCGGTCCACCGACCGCGCGAGGCGCGCGAAGCCGGGGCCGCAGATGTCCACGAGCGCATCGAGAAGGGAATCAGTCACGTCCGAAGCCTCCCCACCAGACCGGAGCGCAGATCGAGATCCCTGAAGATCGTCCACTCTGGCATATCGTACACATGTTCTAATCGGCGAGGTGCGGGGTGTGCAAGCCGGTAACGTGTTCGGGGTGACGATCGAAACGCCCGCCGGCCCGCCGACGGCTCACCAGGCCCCGTCCGAACGCACTCACCACGGCGACACGGTCACCGATGAGTACGCCTGGCTGATGAACAAAGAGGACCCGGCGACGGTCGCCTATCTGGAGGCGGAGAACGCCTGGACCGATACGGCCACGGCGCACCTGGCCGGCCTGCGGGAGAAGGCTTTCCAGGAGATCAAGGACCGCACCCAGGAGACCGACCTGTCGGTCCCGGGCCGCAAGGGCGGGTATTGGTATTACACCCGCACCGAGGAGGGCAAGCAGTACGGCATCCAGTGCCGCGTGCCGGTCCGTCCCGGTGAGACCGCCCCGCCGGTCGACGAGCAGCGCGCCGGCGAGGAGGTGCTGCTCGACGGCAATGTGCTGGCCGAGGGCAAGGAGTTCTTCTCGCTCGGCACGTTCGACATCTCGCCGGACGGCAACTGGCTGGCCTACTCCACCGATTTTGCCGGTGACGAGCGCTTCACGCTGCGGGTCAAGGATCTGCGCACCGGCGAGGTGCTCGCCGATGAGATCCCGGACACGTTCTACGGCAGCGCCTGGTCGGGTGACGGCCGCGTGCTGTTCTACATCACCGTCGACGAGGCCTGGCGCCCCGACACCGTGCACCGGCACGTGGTCGGCGCACCGGTCGGCGACGACGTGGTCGTCTACCGGGAGGCGGACGAGCGTTTCTGGGTCGGCGTCGAGCTCACCCGCAGCGAGAAGTTCATCGTGATCGACGCCCAAAGCAAGATCACTTCTGAGGTACGGATCATCCCGGCCGACACCCCGGACGCCGAGCCGGTGCTCGTCGCCGAGCGGCAGCAGGGCGTGGAATACCAGATCGAGCACCACGGTCACCGCTTCCTGATCCTGCACAACCGGGACGCCGAGGACTTCGCGGTCGCCTACACGTCGGTCGACGCCCCGGGCGAGTGGGTCGAGCTGATCGCGCACCAGCCCGGTACCCGCCTCGAGTCGGTCGACGCGTTCGCCCGGCACATCGTGATCTCCCTGCGCAAGGACGGCCTGACCGGTCTGCGGGTGATGTGCGACGGCAGCACCGACACGTACGACATGGACTTCCCCGAGCCGCTCTACAGCGTCGGCCTGAGCGGCAACCCGGAATATGACACGGCCACCGTCCGGATCGGCTACACCTCGCTGGTCACCCCGGAGTCGGTCTTCGACGTCGACCTGGTGACCCGGTCGATGACCCTGCGCAAGCAGAAGCCGGTGCTCGGTGGGTATGACCCGGCCGACTACGAGCAGTTCCGCGAGTGGGCCACGGCGCCGGACGGCACCCGGGTGCCGATCTCGATCGTCACGCGCAAGGGTGTGGTCCGGGACGGCTCGGCACCGGCCGTGATCTACGGATACGGCTCCTACGAGCACAGCATCGACCCGTATTTCTCGATCGCCCGCCTCTCGCTGCTGGACCGCGGCGTGGTCTACGCGATCGCGCACGTCCGCGGCGGCGGCGAGATGGGCCGCCGGTGGTATGAGGACGGCAAGATGCTGGCCAAGAAGAACACCTTCACCGACTTCGTGGCCTGCGCCGAGGCGCTGGTCCGCAACCGCTGGACCGCCGCCGACCGGCTGGTGGCCCGCGGTGGTTCGGCCGGTGGCCTGCTGATGGGCGCGATCGCGAACCTGGCGCCGGAGGCGTTCGCCGGTATCGTCGCCGAGGTTCCGTTCGTCGACCCGCTGACCTCGATCCTCGACCCGTCGCTGCCGCTCACCGTCACCGAGTGGGAGGAGTGGGGCAACCCGCTCGAGTCGGCCGAGGTCTACGCGTACATGAAGGCGTACAGCCCGTACGAGAACGTCGCCAAGCTGCCGTACTCCAAGATCTTGGCAGTGACCAGCCTCAACGACACCCGGGTGATGTACCACGAGCCGGCCAAGTGGGTGGCCCGGCTGCGCGCGACAGTTCCGGACGGGCAGTTCCTGCTCAAGACCGAGATGGGCGCCGGGCACGCCGGCCCGAGCGGCCGCTACGACTCGTGGCGGGAAGAGGCCTTCGTGCTGGCCTGGATCCTCGACACGGTGGGCGCGGCAGGCGTCTGACGCACGGTCTTCTTCCGGTACGGGCGGCAGCCGCCCGTACCGGAAAGGGCCTCAGCGATCCCGGAACGCCGTCGAGGTGTGCACGTGGTCGGTCATCGCGACCTCGTGCAGGAACTTCTCCGGGCTGGAGCTGACCGGCACCTCGTCCAGGTAGGCGCGCCAGCGTGCCAGGTCGGCCTGCCACAGCTCCACGAAGCTCTGGCACAGCCGGTGGGTGATCGCCGCGCTGCGTCCCCGCGCGGCGACCAGCGCGCGGCGCATCCGCTCGCCCTCCGGGCCGTCGCCGACCAGGTCGATGACCAGGTCGATGAACCGGCGCCGCCGATACAGCGCGTCACCCCAGTAAGCGCTCTCCGCCACGGCGTCCGGCGAACCCGTCTCCAGCAGCCAGAACAAGCCTTCGGCAAGGGTGTCGCCGAGCTCCTCGGCGGCCGCGCGGCCCGGGTTGGCGAACGGGTCGTAGGTGCGTTGCCGCATCGCGCCGGCGCGTGCCGCACGGAACGGGATGCCGTCGCCGAGCAGGAAGAACCAGTCCTCGTTGTAGATGTTGGGGTAGAACGACCGGGTGCGGAACGTGTCGACGATCATCGCGCCGCCGCCGATGAACGTGCTCTGCGCGCCACCGACCTCGCGGTAGGCGTGGCAGACCACGGAGTTGTCCGCGTAGCCGTGGTTGGCCAGCCCGACCGCCCGGTAGTCGTCGACGAGCCCGGCCGCCCGGTGCAGGTGCTGCGGGTCGTCGATGTGGATGTCGTCGTCCAGGAACAGCACCCGCTGCCAGCCCGAGCCGCGGGCCAGGACGAGCCCGAGGTTCCGCTTCAGGCTGAGGTCGCTGGTGCTGCCGAACCCGGCCTCCCGCAGCCGCCGGTCGGTGGCGAACGCCGGGAGTTTGCGGGCCAAGGGCTGGTCCACGTCGACCGCCAGGACCGCGGCCTCCTCGTGCTCGGCGAGCTTGCGGGCCCGCTCGGCGGAGGCGTCCCGGCTGCAGAGCGCGACCACCGGGCAGCCGATCGCGTTGCCGACCTGCATGACGTGCCGCAGCGCGTCGACCGGCCAGGCGGTCGGCACGATGATCGCGTCCAGCCCGGCGGGTGCGCCGGTCGGCAGCTCCTCGTCCTGCAGCAGGCCGGCGTGCGAGCCGTGGTGCAGCTCGCGGGCGTCGACGAGGGACCCCGGGCTCAACGCTCGTCCACCTCCGGCCAGGTGTGCAGGAGCGTGCCCGGCGCGGTCCAGTCCGGGGTGGCCGCGACGCCGTTCAGCACCTGGACGCGGAAGAGCAGGCTGAAGGCGTCCCCGGTGAAGGTCTGCGCGAGGTGCTCGGCGTTCTTCTCCCGGAAGACGTCATGGGTCAGCGTGCGAACCGCTCCGTAAACCCCACTGCCGTACATTCCGTTGCATACGGTCAGGGTCCGCTCGCGGTTCATCGGGTTCGGCGCCCGGAAGAAATGTCCCACGTCCTGAACCAGCACCCGGGCACCTCCGCGGTTGTCGAACTCCGGCGGGAAGGAGTGCGTCTCGCCCCGACTAACGACTCGGAAGCAGCCGCGGCTCGGGTCGTCGTCGTCCGAGTGCTGGGTGACCGGGATCGGGGTCAGCCGCATGGCGTCCTGGGTCGCGTCGTTCCAGTCGATCCCGCCGAGCAGCACCAGGTGGGCGGTCCAGTCGTCCTCCTGCATGTCGCGGGCGCCGACGTAGCGCACCTCGAGGTCGGGGTTGACCGCGCGCAGGTGCCCGTGCAGCTCGAACAGCGAGTCGAGGTCGGCCAGCCGGGAGAGCTTCGAGCGGTCCGGGTCGAGGGTGGCCGGCGGCGCCTCGGTGCCCGGCTCGGCGCAGACGATCACCACCGGCCCCACCTTGTAGTGCCACGGCCCGCGGCCCACGATGCTCGGCCGGCCCGGCACGTCGGTGGTCGCCGCCGCCGCGTCCGGGGCGAGCGCCGCGGCCCGCAGCGCGAACAGCTCGTCCCGCAGCAGGGCCCGGGTCGCCGCCTCCTCCGGCGTCAGGTCGCCCTCACTGACCAGCCGGTACGGCCGCCGCTCGATCGAACGGCGGCTGCTGAAGAAGGTCAGGATGGCGTTGAGCCGATCCTCGGGAGGCGCGGTGGGGTCGGCGACGCGCTCCCAGGACGAGACGAGCTGGAGACTCGCCTTCTTCCGCCCGCTGATCGCCTCGGCCAGCTCCGCCTGGGTGATCGAGACATCTGGCCACCACGACTTGCGCAGCTCACGCAATCGCTTGGCGAGAACCCGACCGGGGTCGGCCACAGCGGACACTCCGGCACCTCCAGGAAATTTCACTGTACTACACCCGACGAGCCGTATCGCCCATCGCCAGCTGGCGCTCTGCACCCTAGCAGTCGCAGGTGGAGCCGCGTGGCAGGTGCAACGACACGTGCCTGATCCGTGATCGGCGTGAATGAATCTTCTAGTTTCCTCTACTCATTGCTCGGCTGAACTCCAGCAATCTACAGTGCAATTAAATGCACTACAGGTGGAACAGTCGAAGACCGACATGCAGGGGGTTCCCATGCACGCGACCGTCCCGACCCTCGCCGAAGTCATCCCCTCCGCCGTCGACGGCGCATACGCGCAGGAGCTGTCGGCCGCCCTGGTGGCGCTGGCCGCCCTGGCCGCCGTGCTCGTCGTCGGCTGGCTCGTCCTCAGCGTCACCTTCACCATCGTCCGGGTGGTCACCGTGGCCGCCCGGCTGCCGCTGACGGCGGCCTTCCTGATCACCGGAGCGCTCGGCGCCACGGTGGTCGTCATCGGCCTGCTGAACCGCTGACGAGCCCGCGCTGCTGTCGTCCCGAGTCGACAGCAGCGCCCGGTAGCGGCACGATCACCGAAGGCGAGCCGGGGAGGCCCAGCGGTGATGGACGACGTGTCGATACGTGCGGCCTCGCACGAGGACGTCCGCAAACTCATCGAGGACCGGTACGACCGGCACCACCTGCTCGACCATCTCCACCACCGCCGGGGCATCCTGCTGCTGGCCCTGGTCGGCGAGGGTCTCGCCGGGCACCTCTTCCTCCGGTTCGCGCCGCCCGAGGAGCCGGAACTGCGCGACGGGCTGCCCGGCGTCCCGCTGCTCCAGCACCTGCGCGTGATGGAACGGCATCAGCGTTCCGGTGTCGCCCGCCGGCTGCTCGCCGAGGCCGAGAACCGGCTCCGCGCGCTCGGCCACGGACGGGTCGCCCTGGGCGTACATCCGGACAACCACCGGGCCATCCGGCTCTACGAGGACTTATCCTTCACCGCGTGGCGGGACCGGCATCTGGCCACGTTCCGTGAACATGTGCTCGAGGACGGCAACACGGTACGCGTGCAGGAACCGTGTCTCGTCCTGGTGAAGCAGCTGGCGCCGCCATCCGGATGAGGACCGACGTTGACCTGGATCGTGACCGGTGGCGCCGGTTTCATCGGCGGGCACGTCGTGCACCTGTTGAGTCGCCGGCACCACGTGGTGGTCTTCGACGACCTCTCCACCGGGCGCCCCGACCGGCTGCCGCCCGACGTACCCGTGGTCAAGGGCTCGGTCACCGACCCGGATGAGCTGGACAAGCTGTTCGAGCAGCATCCGGCGGCCGGCGTCGTGCACCTCGCGGCGCGCAAGACCGCGCTGGAGGACGCCCCGTACCGGTCGCACAACGTCGAGGGGACCGGGAACCTGCTCACCGCGATGGCCCGGGCCGGGGTGGGGCGGTTGCTGTTCGCGTCGTCCGCGGCGGTCTACGGCGACACCGGGCGGACACCGGTCGCGGAGGGGCAGCCGCGGCGGCCGGTCAACCCGTACGGCGTGACCAAGGACGAGGGGGAGCGGCTGATCGCGGAGCACGGCGACGGGCGGCTGCGGTCGCTGGCGCTGCGGCAGTTCAACGTGATCGGGGCCGGGACGCATCCGTACGCGGCGGACACCGGGGCGGCCAGCCTGCTGCCGGCGGTGTTCCGGGCGCTCACCGACGGGACGGAGCTCGTCGTGCGGGGCGGTGACTACCCCACGCCGGACGGCAGCGCGGTGCGCGACTACGTGCACGTCGAGGACGTGGCCCGGGCGTACCTGCGTGGGGTCGCTCTTCTCGGCGGCCGGTCGTGGCAGCCGTCGCGTCAGGCGGTGAACATCGGCAGCGGCCGGCCGACGTCGGTGCTCGACATCGTCCGGATCGCCGGGCGGGTGGCCGGTGCCGAGCTGCCGTTCCGTACCGGAGAACGGCGGCCCGGTGACGCCGCGGCGGTGATCGCGGACGTCGGCCGGGCCGAGCGGATGGGTTTCCGCGCGCGGCGCACGGTCGAGGACGCGGTCGCGTCCGCCTGGGCGTCCTGGCGCCGCCCCGCCGGCTGAACCGGCGGACGGGTCAGTACGGCGCGGGGAGCAGGGTCACGGTCTCGGCCGCCAGGTGGCGGCCCAGCCGGGCGACGTCGCCGACCGCGTACGTCAGGTAGGCGAACTGGCCGACCTCGCGCACCCCGGTCAGGATCATCTCGTCCACCCGCAGCCGGTGCTTCAGCAGCGGGGTGCCGCTGCCCAGCACGGCCGGCGCGATGCCCAGGATGATCTCGTCGAGCAGTCCCTCGGCGGCGAACTGGGCGACCAGGTCGCCACCGCCGGCCAGCCAGACGTTCTTGCCCTGTGCGGCGACGAGCATCGCCTCGTGCACCCGGCGGACGTCCCCACTGATCATGAAGACGTTGGCGTCCGGCACCGGCGGCAGGTCACGGTGGGTGAAGACCCAGCAGGGCACGTCGCCGTACATGTCGTGCCAGTTCTGCGGTTCTTCCAGCAGGTTGTCGTTCTCCAGCACCCACTCGTAGGTGGTCGCGCCCATGGCGAACGCTCCGACGCCGGAGAAGAACTCGCCGAACGGGTTCTGCGTTCCCTCGTCCACCTCGAAGAGCCAATCCAGCGAGTTGCGCTCGTCGGCGATGAAGCCGTCGATGCTGGTGGCGGTGTAATACTGCGTCTTCGCCATGCCAACACCATGCCACGATCGGCCCGACAAAAAGGGCAGATCTAATGGGTACGACGGATTCAGGCGTCGTTGCGCAGCACCAGGATCGCGATGTCGTCGCGGGGCTCCTCGACCGAGAAGTTGATCGTCGTGGAGCGCAGCCGGGCGGCCATCGCGTCGGCGGGATATCCCGCGAGCGGCGCGGCCGCGTCCCGCAGCCGGGTCGAGCCGAACAGCTCCCGGCCACGGCGCCGCTCGGTCACCCCGTCGGTGTAGAAGATCAGCGAGTCGCCGGGCCGGAGCGTGATCTCGGCGTCCGGTGAGGAGATCGTCTCCAGCAGACCGAGCGCGGTGCCGCCCTCGCCGACGTACGTGGTCGTGCCGTCCGCCCGGACCAGCACCGCCCGGTCGTGCCCGGCCAGGTGCAGGCAGACGCCGAGGGTCTGGTCCGGCCGCCGGACCACCGAGGCCATCGCGAGCGTGCAGTACCGCCCGCCGCCGCGCTGCACCAGCGTGCGGTTGACCCGGTGCAGGATCTCGCTGAGCGACTTGCCGTCGTCGACCAGGATCCGGATCACGTCCCGGACCAGGCCGGTCACCGTGGCCGCCTGCACACCCTTGCCGGAGACGTCGCCGACCACCACCAGCCAGCGGTTGTCGCCGAACGGCATCACGTCGTAGAAGTCGCCGCCCACCTCGGAACCGGTCGGCACGTACTCGGCGGCGAAGCCGATCCCCTCGACGTGCGGCAGGGCCGGCGGCAGCAGCGAGGCCTGCAGGGTGCGCGCGACGGTACGCCGCTCGTCGTGGATCCGGGCGTTGTCGATCGCCAGCGCCGCCCGCCGGGCCACGTCCTCGAGCACGGCCACCTCGTCGGCGTCGTGCCGGTGCTTGGCGTGCCGGCCGACCGCGAGCGTGCCGAGCCGGGCGCCCCGGGCCACCAGCGGCACCGCGAAGCCCTCCAGCGGGGCGCCGAACATCACCTGGGTGCCGAGCCGGGACGCCTCCTCCAGCCGGGCCAGGATCGACTCCGGGCCGGTCTCGGCGAGCGTGGCGTGCAGCTGGGCGAGCGTGGACTCGTCGGCGTGGGTGGCCGCGGAGAGCTGCAACCGGCCCCAGGCGTCGGTGGTGTGCACCGCGCACCACTGGCCCAGCCGGGGCACCACCAGCTGCGGGATCAGCGCCATCGTGAGGTTGACGTCGAGGGACTGTGCGAGCAGCTCGCTGGCCTCGGCCAGGAACGTGATCCAGGTCTGCCGGCGGATGTCGGCGCGGCGCAACCGGTCGTTCTCCAGGTGCAGCGAGAACCGTTCGGCGACCATGACGGTGAGGGCCTGGGCGTACCCCACCGGGGCGGCGTCCAGCTCCAGCTCACCGGAGTACGGCCGGTGCACGGTCAGGGGGACCCGGATGGTGTCCGCGTTGTCCCGGGGAGCGCGGCCGTACCGGGCGAGCAGCTGCCGGCCCATGCCGTCGCCACGGTCCACCCGTACGACGCCGCCGGCCGCGCCGGTCAGCCGGGCCAGCCGGGAGAGCAGGTCGGCGGCCAGCTCGGTGAGGCCCTCGTCGGTCTGCCGGTCGGAGCCGCTGCGCAGCAGCCCGGTCAGCGCGCCGAGGCTGGGTGCGTCCGTCGCGGTCGGGATCCGGCCCTGGCCGGTGCCGTCCGGGTGACGGTGGTCGAGGTGGAACCAGACGCCCTTGCCGTCGCCCTCGTGCACGGTGCCCCACCGGCTGGCGAAGTGGTCGACGAGCAGCAGGCCACGGCCGCGCTCGGCCACCTCGCCGATGTCCGGGCTCTCGTTCTTCGGCCCGACGGCGAGCTGCTCGACCGGCCCGGGCGCGAAGTCGGTGACCGTCACGGTCAGCCCGCTCGGGTCGGCGGTCACCTCGATGTCCAGGTCGGTGTTAGCGTGCACCACCGCGTTGGTGGAGAGTTCGGTGGTCAGCAGGAGGGCCTCGTTGAGCAGGCCGTCCAGGCCGGCCTCCTCCAGCACCGAGCGGACCAGCGCACGCGCCGCTGCCGGGGTGCGCCGGTCGTTGGGAAGGCGGGCCCGGCGGACAAGGGTGCCGGATGACGCTCCCGCGGGGATGCTCGTCCTGGTTCCGACCTCGGCTGGCACAGCATGCATCCTCTCCCTTGAGCGGGTGTATGCACAAAGTCGTCTCTCGCATTGACCCGGTCGGGCGAGAGAGGATAGGTAACCCGGCAGTTGAACAGCGAGTGAGGACAGCATGACTGCGGCCAAGGAAGCCAGCGTCGGCGGGCCCGACGAGACGGTTCTGCTCAGCGAGCTCGCGGAGGCGCTACGCCGGGTTCGGCGCGGCGATCTGAAGGTTCGGCTGCCCCGTCGCGGCGGTCTGGCCGGTTCGGTGGCGGAGGCCTTCAACGAGGTCATCTCGCTGCAGGAACGGCAGAATCTCGACCTCCGCCGGATCAGCCGGATCGTCGGCCGCGACGGCCGTCTCACCGAGCGGCTCGACGAGGAGGGCCTGGACGGCTCGTGGGCGGACAGCGTCCGTTCGATCAACTCGCTGATCGACGATCTGGGCCGGCCCACCACCGAGATCTCCCGGGTGGTCGGCGCGGTGGCGGAAGGCGACCTTTCTCAGCACATGGCGCTGGAAATGGACGGCCGGCCACTGCGGGGTGAATTCCTCCGGATCGGCCGCACGGTGAACACGATGGTGGACCAGCTGTCCTCGTTCGCCGACGAGGTGACCCGGGTGGCCCGCGAGGTGGGCACCGAGGGCGAGCTGGGTGGCCAGGCCGACGTCCGGGGCGTGGCCGGCACCTGGAAGGACCTCACCGACTCGGTGAACCTGATGGCGTCGAACCTGACCCACCAGGTGCGCTCGATCTCCCAGGTGGCGACCGCGATGGCCCGCGGCGACCTGTCCCAGAAGATCACCGTGTCGGCCCGCGGCGAGGTCGCCGAGCTGTCCGACACCATGAACGGCCTGACCGACACCCTGCGGCTCTTCGCCGAGCAGGTCACCCGGGTGGCCCGCGAGGTGGGCACCGAGGGCAAGCTGGGCGGCCAGGCCGAGGTGCCGAACGTGGCCGGCACCTGGAAGGACCTCACCGACTCGGTGAACTCGATGGCGTCGAACCTGACCAGTCAGGTGCGCAACATCGCGCAGGTCTCCACGGCGGTGGCCAAGGGCGACCTGTCGCAGAAGATCACGGTGGCCGCGCAGGGCGAGATCCTCGAGCTCAAGGACACCGTGAACACCATGGTGGACCAGTTGTCGTCGTTCGCCGACGAGGTGACCCGGGTGGCCCGCGAGGTGGGCACCGAGGGCCGGCTGGGTGGGCAGGCCCAGGTGCGTGGCGTCTCCGGCACGTGGCGCGACCTGACCGAAAATGTCAACCAGCTCGCCGCCAACCTGACCGCGCAGGTGCGGAACATCTCGCAGGTCTCCACGGCGGTGGCGAAGGGCGACCTGTCGCAGAAGATCACGGTCGACGCCCGCGGCGAGATCCTCGAGCTGAAGAACACCGTGAACACCATGGTCGACCAGCTGTCGTCGTTCGCCGACGAGGTCACCCGGGTGGCGCGCGAGGTCGGTTCGGAAGGCAAGCTGGGTGGCCAGGCCCAGGTCAAGGGCGTTTCCGGTACGTGGCGCGACCTGACCGACAACGTCAACTACATGGCGTCGAACCTGACCAGCCAGGTGCGCAACATCGCGTCGGTGACCACCGCGGTGGCCAAGGGTGACCTGGGCCAGAAGATCACGGTCGACGCCCGCGGCGAGATCCTCGAGCTCAAGTCCACTGTCAACACCATGGTCGACCAGTTGTCGTCGTTCGCCGACGAGGTGACCCGGGTGGCCCGCGAGGTGGGCACCGAGGGCAAGCTCGGTGGGCAGGCGCAGGTGCGTGGGGTGGCCGGCACGTGGCGCGACCTGACCGACAACGTCAACTCGATGGCCTCCAACCTGACCGGCCAGGTGCGCAACATCGCGCAGGTCTCCACGGCGGTGGCCAAGGGCGACCTGTCGCAGAAGATCACGGTCGACGCGCAGGGCGAGATCCTCGAGCTGAAGAACACCGTGAACACCATGGTCGACCAGCTGTCGTCGTTCGCCGACGAGGTGACCCGGGTGGCGCGCGAGGTCGGCTCGGAGGGCAAGCTCGGTGGGCAGGCGCAGGTGCGTGGGGTGGCCGGCACGTGGCGCGACCTGACCGACAACGTCAACTACATGGCGTCGAACCTGACCGCCCAGGTGCGCAACATCGCGTCGGTGACCACCGCGGTGGCCAAGGGTGACCTGGGCCAGAAGATCACGGTCGACGCCCGCGGCGAGATCCTCGAGCTGAAGAACACCGTCAACACCATGGTCGACCAGCTGTCGTCGTTCGCCGACGAGGTCACCCGGGTGGCGCGCGAGGTCGGCTCGGAGGGCAAGCTCGGCGGTCAGGCCCAGGTCAAGGGCGTTTCCGGTACGTGGCGCGACCTCACCGACAACGTCAACCAGCTGGCCTCCACGCTGACCATCCAGCTCCGCGCGATCGCCGAGGTGTCCACCGCGGTGACCCGGGGTGACCTGACCCAGAGCGTCGCGGTCGAGGCGCAGGGCGAGGTGGCCGAGCTCAAGGACAACATCAACCGGATGATCGTGACGCTCCGCGACACCACCAAGACCAACGCGGAGCAGGGCTGGCTCGACTCGAACCTGGCCCGGATCGGTGGCCTGCTGCAGGGCCAGCGGGACGTCGGCGAGGTCTGCCGCATGATCATGACCGAGGTGACGCCGCTGGTGGACGCGCAGCTCGGCGCGTTCTTCCTGGTCGACAACGAGGAAGCGGTGATGCGCCTGCGGCTGGCCGCGGCGTACGGCTACGTGGCCCGCGATCACGAGGTGACGTTCGGGCCGGGCGAGGCGCTGGTCGGCCAGGCCGCGGTGTCCCGCCGCACGATCCGGGTCCGGGCCACCCACGACGGCATTCTGACCATGCGGTCCGGGTTGCTCGCCATGCCGCCGAACGACCTGGTGGTGCTGCCGGTGCTGTTCGAGGGCGAGATGCTCGGCGTGATCGAGTTCGCGTCGGTGGCCGCGTTCTCCGGGCTGCACCTGACGTTCCTGGAGCGGCTGGTCGCCACGATCGGGGTGGCGCTGAACACGATCCAGGCGAACCGGCGTACCGAGGAGTTGCTGACCCAGTCGCAGCGCCTGGCCCGGGAGATGCAGGACCAGTCGGCCGAGCTGCAGCGCACCAACGCCGAGCTGGAGGACAAGGCCAAGCTGCTGAGCGACCAGAAGGCGAACATCGAGCTGAAGAACCGGGAGATCGAGCTGGCCCGGCTCGGCCTCGAGGAGAAGGCGCAGCAGCTGTCCCGCGCCAACACGTACAAATCTGAGTTCCTCGCCAACATGAGCCACGAGCTGCGCACCCCGCTGAACTCGCTGCTGCTGCTGGCCCGGCTGCTCGCGGACAACACCGATCAGAACCTCACCGACAAGCAGATCGAGTTCGCCCGCACCATCCACAGTGCCGGTTCCGACCTGCTGTCGCTGATCGACGACATCCTGGACCTGTCGAAGATCGAGGCCGGCCGGATGGACGTCGAGCCGGACGTGGTCGACTTCGACGGCATCCGCAGTTACGTCGAGCAGGCGTTCGCCCCGCAGGCCGAGGACAAGGGCCTGCGCTTCGAGGTGGAGCTGGCGCCCGGCCTGCCCGACTCGATCGTCACCGACCCGCAGCGGCTCCAGCAGATCCTGCGCAACCTGCTCTCCAACGCGGTCAAGTTCACCGACCACGGCTCGGTCACGCTGAGCATCTTCGCGGCGTCCCGGGAGTCCGACTCGGACGTTCCCTCGCTGGTCTCGGCGCAGAAGGTGGTGGCGTTCGCGGTCCGGGACACCGGCATCGGCATCTCGGACGAGAAACTGGCGATCATCTTCGAGCCGTTCCAGCAGGCCGACGGCACCACCACCCGCAAGTACGGCGGCACCGGCCTGGGCCTGTCGATCAGCCGGGAGTTCGCCGCGCTGCTCGGCGGCACCATCGCGGTCCGCTCGGTGGCCGGTGAGGGCTCGATCTTCACGCTCTACATGCCGGAGGCGCTGAGCCCAGACGCGATCCCGATGCCGGCCCTGCCCGCCGGGCTGCCGCCGGCCAAGGCGATCTCGGTCCGGCCGGCCCCGGCGCTGAAGATGCCGTCACTGATGGAGATGCCGTCGCTGGCCATGCCGCCGCGCCAGGAGGAACCGGCTCCGGCGAACCCGGCCGGCCGGCAGCTGGACGGCGCCACCGTGCTGATCGTCGACGACGACGTCCGCAACGTCTTCGCCCTGACCAGCGCCCTGGAGATGCACGGGCTGAACGTCCTGTACTCGGACAACGGGGTGGACGGCGTCCGGATCCTGAACGAGCATCCGGAGGTGGACATCGTGCTGATGGACGCGATGATGCCCGACCAGGACGGGTACGAGACGACGCGGGGAATTCGCCGCAATCAGCGTTTCCGGGACCTACCGGTAGTGTTCCTCACAGCGAAGGCGATGCCCGGTGACCGGGAGTCGGCCCTCGCCGCCGGCGCCAGTGACTACATCACCAAGCCGGTCGATCTGGACGAGTTGATCGAATTGATGGCGCGCTGGGTGAACGCGGAGACCACGGAACCGGAACGTGGCTGACCGAGTCTGATCTTCGGTCGCGGCTCTCGAGCCGCGACCGGGCACGGGCTGGTGAGGCGACGTCGGAAGGAACGAGGTGAGCACGCGTGGGTGAGCGCGCCAAAGCACTGCTGGTCGACGACCGGCGGGACAACCTGCTGGCATTGGAAGCGATCCTGCAGGGTCTGCCGGTGACCGCGGTCGCGGTGGAGAGTGGCGAGGCCGCGCTCAAACAGCTGCTGACCGACGATTTCGCGGTGATCCTGCTCGACGCGCACATGCCCAACATGGACGGTTTCGAGACGGCCAGCCACATCAAGCGGCGGGAGCGGACCCGGCACGTGCCGATCCTGTTCCTGACCGCGGCCGATCGGGACGCCCAGCTCGCCCTCCGGGGCTACGCGGTGGGTGCGGTGGATTACCTCACCAAGCCGTTCGACCCGTGGGTGCTGCGGGCCAAGGTCTCCATCTTCGTCGAGCTGTGGGTCAAGAACCAGCAGCTCAAGGCGGTTTCCGAGGCGACGAAGGAACGCGACTCGCAGTGGCTGCGACTGACCGAGACGGTCGACGAGGCAGCCCGGGTGCTGCGGGCCGGTGGCGCGGACGCGGCCACCGAGGCGCTCGCGCTGCTGGAGAAGGCCCGCTGGGGTAGCTGACCGCTCCATGTGACCTGGGTCACCAGAGGCAACGAAGTTGATCGCCCGCACCACAAGCGGTCGAAGCCTCATCCCCCAGGACGCTAGGAGCACCATGCGGCACGTACACCCCGACGACGCCCTCGCCGCGAGCCGTCGCCGCCGCCGGATGATCACGACCCTGGGCGCCGCCGGTGCCGCGGGTGCGGTCACCGCCCTGGTGGCGGTACTCGTCCCGAACGCCTCGGCCAGCACGTCGTTCGACGCGAACTTCGAGGACGGCGCGAGCGGCTGGACCAAGTCCGGTGGCACCTGGGCCGTGGTGACCGACGGCTCGAAGGTCTACCAGCAGTCCAAGACGGACAGTGAGATCGCCCGGGTGTTCGCCGGCGAGACCTCGTGGGCCGACTACTCGGTGCAGGCCAAGGTCAAGGGCGTCAAGCTGGGCACCGGCCTGGCCGGCGTCGCGGCCCGGGCCAGCGGCTCGTCGACCATGTACCGGCTGGCCCTGCTGGGCGCCGGCAAGGCCGAGCTGCAGGCGGTCAAGGGCAGCGCGGTCTCGGTGCTCGGCTCCGCCACGGTCAGCGGCCTGACCGCCTGGCACACCCTGCGGATCGACGCCTCGGGCAGCACGATCAAGGGGTACGTGGACGGCACGGCGATCGGCAGCGGCACCGGAGTGCTGCCCGGCACCGGCCGGATCGGCCTGATCACCAGCTTCGCGTCGGCCGAGTTCGACGACGTCGTGGTATCCCCGGTGGCGGCCGCGTCCGCGACGGCCACCGCGACGAAGACCGCCACGGCGAGCCCGACGGCGACCAAGACCGCCACGGCGAGCCCGACGGCCACCAAGACGGCGACGGCGAGTCCCACCAAGACGGCGACCGCCACGCCCACCGCGACCAAGACCGCGACGCCGACCGCGACCGCTACGGCCGCCACCACCTGGCCGACGGCCAAGGGTGAGAAGGCGGTGACCGCCACCATCGCGGTGACCGGCAGCTTCGACGGCGGCAACGTGCGCTACTCGGGCAGCGGCGCGCTCGGCACTGCCTCGCAGGACGAGGACCAGGGTCCGCTCTTCGAGCTGGCCGACGGCGCCACCCTGTCGAACGTGATCCTGGGTGACCCGGCCGCCGACGGCGTGCACTGCAAGGGCTCCTGCACGCTGACCAACGTCTGGTGGGAGAACGTCGGCGAGGACGCCGCGACGTTCAAGGGCGGCACCTCGGCGGTCTACACCGTCAACGGCGGCGGGGCCAAGGGCGCCGACGACAAGGTCTTCCAGCACAACGGCGGCGGCACGCTGACCATCAAGAACTTCCAGGTCAGCGACTACGGCAAGCTGTACCGCTCGTGCGGCAACTGCAAGACCCAGTACAAGCGCTCGGTGGTGGTGCAGAACGTGATCGCCACCGGCAAGGCCAAGGCGCTGGTCGGCATCAACACGAACTTCGGCGACACCGCGACGCTCTCCGGCATCACCGTGGTCGGGTCCGCGGACCTGAAGGTCTGCGTGAAGTTCAAGGGCAACAGCACCGGCGCCGAGCCGACCGAGGTCGGTACCGGCCCGGACGGCGTCAACTGCAAGTACTCGGCCTCCGACGTCACTTTCAAGTGAGGTAGTGGTGGCCGCCGGGTGCCAGCCCGGCGGCCACCGTCCGATTCCACCGCCGTGACCTGAAGGGTGCCGATGCGCGACGCCGCCTTCCACGCGTACTTCGAGCGGCACCATGACTCGTTGTCGCGGCTGGCGTACCTGATGACCGGGGACGCCTCGGCCGCCGACGACCTCGCGGCGGACGCCATGACCGAGGTGTGGCGGCACTGGGACCGGGTGCAGGCGGCGGACGACCCGGCGGCGTACGGCCACGGGATCCTGATGAACCTGGCCCGCAACTGGATCCGCAAGCGCAGCCGGGAACGCCTGTTCTCGCTGGAAGTGCTCAAGCGGGCACCGGAGTCGGACGTTCCGGTCGTCCTGGACGTGCGTCGCGCCCTGGCCCGGCTGCCGCACCGGCGGCGGGCCTGCGTGGTCCTGCGGTACGCGTTCGACATGTCCGAACGTGAGGTGGCCAGCACCCTCGGGATCTCCGAGGGCACGGTGAAGAGCGCGACCTCACGCGGAGCGAAGCAATTGGCCGAGATGCTCGGCGGCAGTCTGGCTCGAATCAACGGTTGGGAGGCGGCGCGGTGACGGTCACCGAGAACGAGCTGCGCGCGCTGCTGCGCGCCGAGGCGGCAGCACATCAGCCCGACCGTGTCGTGATCCTGAACCGGGTCACCCAGACGGCGATGCGGAACGAGGCCGCGGCCCGCGGGCGGGGTCCGCGGATCCGGATCGCCGGCGCCGCGGTCGCGGTGGCCGCGGTGTTCGGTGGTGGCGGCTTCGCCCAGTGGGCGCTGGCCGGCGGACCGGACGAGGACCGGCCCACGCCGCCGCCCCCGGCCGTCACCGCGTCGGTGGGCCCGGCGGTCACCGAGAACGCCACCCCGTCGCCGTCCGGCCCGGTCTCGCCCAGCACGCCGGCCAGCCGGTCGCCGGGCAGTCACCGGCCCAGCAAGTCGGTGTCGCCGTCGGCGGCCGCGCCGGCCACCTCGGCCCCGGTCACGGACAGTGCCACGATGGGGCCGCTCTGGTCCGACGGCTCGGTCGACGTGGGTGGCGACACCCAGGCCAGCAGCGTGGTGACGATCCGCACCACCGAGCAGCTGACCGCGCTCGAGGTGACCATCCGGGTGGCGAAGACCGCCGAGCTGGTCGCCCGGGGCGGCAGCCAGCAGGTGCCCGGCGCGAGCGTGAACAGCAGCGTCACCGAGGAGGCCGGTGCGCTGGTCTACCGGTTCACGCTCTCGTCGGGGGACACGCTGGCGGCGGGGACGTACACGTTCTTCGCGCGGTACACGTACGCGTCAGGTGGCCGGGATGCCGGAGCCGACGCCTACACGGCCGCCGCGACCAGCGGATCCGGCACCGCGCTGGCGGTCAGCGGTGCCTTCGGCTGAGGTGTTGTCCACAGCCGACGTGATGCCCGCCGGGCTCTCAGGTGGATGTGACAGCATCGGGGTATGCCCGACCTGACCGTGCGGGAGATGACCGCGGACGAGTTCGACGCGTGGCACGAGGCTGTCATGCGTGCCTTCGCCACAGCCCAGGCCGAGGCGGGCTCGGGCACGTTCGAGGAGAACCTGCAACGCACGCGGGATGGCCAGGCGGCGTTGCTGCCGCGCGGCCAGGAGACCCCGGGGATGATCTTCCTTCGTGGCGTACGCGGTGACGGCGCCGTGGTCGGCACGATGTGGATCAGCCTGGAGCACCCGCGGGGTTTCCGGGACTGCGCGTTCCTCTACGAGATCGCGATCGACGAGGAGTTCCAGGGCGCCGGGTACGGCCGGGCCCTGCTCACCGCCGGCGAGCAGGCCGTCCGCGAGCGTGGCGTGCCGGCGCTCGAGCTGAACGTCTTCGGTGACAACGCCCGCGCGATCGGGCTGTATACGACGGCCGGCTACCGGGTGGTCACGCAGCAGATGCGCAAGGACCTGAGGTCAGGCAGTGCTGATCATGAGGGCTGACCGGAGCCCGGTGATGTCGAGCACCCGCATCAGGAAATCGCCCACGTTGGCCAGTGCCAGCACGGTCTGGTTGTGCTGCGCCTTGCGGCTGAGCACGACCAGGGTGCCCAGGCCCTGCGAGTCGCAGAAGGTGACACCGGCCATGTCCAGCACGATGCGATTCGGTGATTCGTCGGCGAGCACCTCGTTGACGAGAGCAGCCAACTCGGTGACGGTGAGCACGTCGATCTCCCCGGCGAGCTGCATTGTCACCTCGTCGGGGGCGCGCTGAACCGTGATGGACAGCTCGGGTCGCTCCACGCCGGTCAGCCTATCCTCTTACTCGCCGATCGGCCCGTCGGGCGCGGTCGAACCAGGCTGTTCCGGACATCAACCGGTGACGTGAACAACCCTCTCAACATAGGCGACCGTGCCCGCTGACAGAATGGGAACCGCTGTGACCACGACATATCCCACCGCGGATCTTCCGTATCCGGAGGACGCCCCGGTCTCCCAGGCCCTCTTCGACCGTGCCCAGACCATCATCCCGGGCGGGGTCAATTCACCTGTGCGTGCTTTCCGCGCGGTCGGCGGCACGCCGCGCTTCATGGCGCACGGCAGCGGCCCGTGGATGACCGACGTCGACGGCCGGCGGTACGTCGACCTGGTCTGCTCGTGGGGCCCGCTGATCCACGGCCACGCCCACCCGGAGATCGTCGCCGCGGTGCAGAGCGCGGCCGCCCTCGGCACCAGCTTCGGCACTCCCACGGCGGGTGAGGTCGACCTGGCCGAGGAGATCGTCCGGCGCACGCCGATCGACGAGGTGCGGCTGGTCAACTCGGGCACCGAGGCCACGATGACGGCGATCCGGCTGGCCCGGGGCTTCACCGGCCGGTCGAAGATCGTGAAGTTCGCCGGCTGCTACCACGGCCACGTGGACGCCCTGCTGGCCTCGGCCGGCTCCGGGGTGGCCACTCTCGGCCTGCCCGACTCGCCCGGCGTGACCGGGGCGGCGGCGTCCGAGACGATCGTGCTGCCGTACAACGACGTGGCCGCGGTCGAGGCCGCCTTCGCCGCGGAGGGCGACCAGATCGCGGCGATCATCACCGAGGCCGCCCCGGGCAACATGGGCGTGGTCACCCCGCGCGAGGGCTACAACCAGCAGCTCGCCGAGATCGCCCACCGGCACGGCGCGCTGCTGATCGTGGACGAGGTGATGACCGGCTTCCGGGTGTCCGCGGGCGGCTGGGCCGGGCTGCACCCGGTCGACGCCGACCTGTTCACGTTCGGCAAGGTGATGGGCGGCGGCCTGCCCGCGGCGGCGTTCGGCGGCCGCCGGGACATCATGTCGCGGCTCGCCCCGGCCGGCCCGGTCTACCAGGCCGGCACCCTCTCCGGCAATCCGCTGGCCTGCGCCGCGGGCCTGGCCTCGCTGCGGCTCGCCGACGCGGACGCCTACAAGCGGCTGGACGAACTGGCCACCACGATCGGCTCGCTGGCCTCGGCCGCGCTGACCGAGGCGTCGGTGCCGCACCGGTTGTCGTACGCGGGAAACATGTTCTCGATCTTCTTCACCGACAACGAGGTCACCGACTACGACTCGGCGAAGACCCAGGACGCCGCGGCGTTCAAGGCGTTCTTCCACACCATGCTGGCGCGCGGGGTCTATCTCCCGCCGAGCGCCTTCGAGTCGTGGTTCGTGTCGACCGCGATCGACGACGCGGCGCTGGAGCAGATCTCCGCCGCGCTGCCACACGCCGCCAGGGCCGCTGCGGGGAGCCAAGAGTGACTGAGCTGACCAAGACCACGGTGCACGTCTTCCGCCACGGGGAGGTGTTCAACCCCACCAAGATCCTTTACGGTCGGCTGCCGGATTTCCACCTCTCCGAGCTGGGTCATCAGATGGCCAAGGCGGCCGCCTCGGCGCTGTCCGGCCGGGACGTGACGCACGTGGTGGCCAGCCCGCTGGAGCGCGCGCAGGAGACGGCCGAGCCGATCTCCGCCGAGTTCAAGCTGGAGACGGCGACCGACGTCCGGCTGATCGAGAGCGCGAACTTCTTCGAGGGCAAGCGGGTCTCGGTCGGTGACGGCGCGTTCAGCAACCCCCGGCACTGGTGGGTGCTGCGCGACCCGATCACCCCGTCCTGGGGTGAGGCCTACCTGGCGATCGCGCAGCGGATGTTCGAGGCCGTGCAGGCGGCCCGGGTGGCGGCCGAGGGCCACGAGGCAGTCTGCGTCTCGCACCAGCTGCCGATCTGGACGCTCCGGCGCTACGTCGAGGGCAAGCGCCTGTGGCACGATCCGCGCAAGCGGGAGTGCGGCCTGGCCAGCCTGACCTCGTTCCGGTTCGAGGGGTCCAAGGTGGTCGGCATCGACTACTCCGAACCGGCCGCGCACCTGGTCGCGCTCTCCGCCACCGCCAAGACCGCCAAGGGAGCCTGACGTGCGCCGTCTCCTCGCCGCCACGCTGGCCGCGGTCGCCCTGACCGGCGTCCTGGCCGGCTGCGGCGCGGAGAACTGGGCGAAGAAGTGCACCACCACGAACGGCGTGGTGGAGTGCGACGAGGCGGACCGGCCGCAGATCGGCGACGTGACCGGCGAGCTGCTGGACGGCACGAAGTACGACATCGCCACCGACCGCGGCAAGGTCATCGTGATCAACTTCTGGGGCTCCTGGTGCGCACCGTGCCGGGCCGAGGCGCCCGACCTGGAGAAGGTCTACCAGGGCGCCAAGGACAAGAACGTGACGTTCCTGGGCATCGACTCGCGGGACGACCGGGACTCGGCGAAGGCGTTCGAGCGGGGCCGGATGACGTACCCGAGCATCTACGACTTCGACGGTGACGTCGCGCTCCAGTTCGAGATCACCCAGACCACCACGCCGGCCACGCTGATCCTGGACCGCCAGGGCCGGATCGCGGTCGCGCTGCGGCGCTCGACCACCGCCGGTGAGCTGCAACCGCTGGTGGAACGGGTGGCCGCGGAGGTGACCGGCTGATGGACGACGCCTTCAAGGAGATGGCCGCCAGCGGCCCGCTGCTGCTGGCAGTCGGCGCGGCACTGATCGCCGGGCTGGTCAGCATCCTGTCGCCGTGCGTGCTGCCGCTGGTGCCGGGCTATCTCTCCTACGTCACCGGGTTGGCCGGCGCCGACCTGGAAGCGGCGATCGGCACCACCCGTCCGGAGCCCGCGGAGACCGGCGGCGGGGTCGCTGTCAAGACCCGGGTGGTGGCGGTGAAGAGCCGGGTGCTGGCCGGGAGCCTGCTCTTCGTGCTCGGTTTCACCGTGGTCTTCACGCTGCTCATCACGCTGGTGTCGAACGTGGTGTTCAGCCTGAAGACCAACCAGGACACGCTCAACCTGATCCTCGGCGTGCTGATCATCGGGCTCGGCCTGGCGTACCTCGGGGTGATCCCGGGGCTGCAGCGGGAGGCCCGGTTCAGCAAGCTGCCGGCGGCCGGCCTGCTCGGGGCGCCGGTGTTCGGTGCGATCTTCGCGCTCTCCTGGACGCCGTGTGTCGGCCCCACCCTCGGCGCGGTGATCGGCCTGGCCACCACGACCGGGCAGACCGACCGCGCGGTGATCCTGGCGATCGCCTTCAGCCTGGGGCTGGGCATCCCGTTCATCCTGTTCGGGCTGTTCTTCCGCAAGCTGCTCGGCGTCTTCAAGGCGATCCGCCGCAACAGCCGCTGGGTGACCCGGATCGGCGGCGGCCTGCTGATCCTGGTCGGTGTAGCCCTGGTCAGCGGCCAGTGGGACTACTTCCTGATCTGGCTGCAGACGACGTTCGACTTCGGCGCGGGGACACTGCTGTGACAGTCGTCGAGGACCGTCCGGCCACCGCCGAGGCGCCGCAGCCGCGCCGGGTGAACCCGCTCTGGGCGCTGCTGCGCAACTCGTGGCGGCAGCTGACCAGCATGCGTACCGCGCTGGTGCTGCTGTTCCTGCTGGCCGTCGCGGCGATCCCGGGCTCGTACTTCCCGCAGACCTCGGTGAACCGGGAGCGGGTGTCGCAGTACTACACCGCGCATCCGGACCTGGCGCCGTGGGTGGCCCGGCTGGGCGGCTTCGACGTCTTCGCGTCGGCCTGGTTCGCGGCGATCTACCTGCTGCTCTTCACGTCGCTGGTCGGCTGCGTGCTGCCCCGGCTGCGTGACCACGCCCGAGCGATGGCGTCGATGCCGCCGACCGCGCCGAAACGGCTGGAACGACTGCCGCAGCACGCTGCGGCGTCCACCCGGCCGGAGGACCCGGCCACCGCGGCGGCGAGCCTGGCCCGGACGCTGCGCCGCAAGCTGTTCCGGACCCGGGTGGTGAAGCTGCCGGACGGCGGGTTCTCGGTCGCGGCCGAGAAGGGCTACCTCAAGGAGACCGGCAACCTGCTGTTCCACTTCGCGCTGCTGGCCGTGCTGATCGGGGTCGGCTTCGGACACTGGTACGGCTGGCACGGCAACCGGCTGCTGGTCACCGGCGCCGACCAGGGCTTCTGCAACACCATCACGCAGTACGACGACTCGGCGCTGGGCCCGCGCGTGGACGCCGGCGACCTGCCGAAGTTCTGCATGCGGATGACCGATTTCGAGGCCACCTACCAGAGCACCGGCCAGCCCAAGTCGTTCCTGGCCTCGGTCGAGGTCAAGGAGGGCAACGGGACGTACCAGCCGGCCGACTTCACGGTCAACGACCCGCTCCGGCTGCACCACGCCAACGTGCACCTGATCGGCCAGGGTTACGCGCCGATCCTGCGCTACACCGACAAGTACGGCGTCAGCCAGACCAAGATCGTCCCGTTCCTGCCCACCGACGCCATGCAGACCAGCACGGGTGTCGCCCAGTTCCCGGACGTCAACATCGATCCGAAGACGAACCAGCGCGACCCCAAGCTGCAGGTCGGCTTCGAGGGCGTCTTCCTGCCGACCGGCAGCACCGACGGCAGTGCCACGTCGACGTTCCCGGCCGCGAACAACCCGATGCTCTACCTGGCGGCGTACCGCGGGAACCTGGGCCTGGACGTGGGCAAGGCCGGCTCGGTCTACGCCCTGGACCGCGGCCAGATCACCAACGGCGAGCTGAAGAAGGTCAGCGGCGAGCGGCCGTACGCGTTGAAGCCCGGACAGACCTGGACCCTCGACGACGGCAGCAAGCTGGAGTTCGTCGGCACCCGCCAGTTCGCCACGCTCTCCATCCGGTACGACCCGACGCAGACAATGGTGCTGGCCGGTGCGGTGCTCGGGCTGCTCGGCCTGATGCTCTCGCTCTTCGTGCACCGGCGCCGGGTCTGGTTCCGGGTGTCCCCTGCCGAGGGTCCGGACACCGGCGGTAGCGTGATCGAAGCCGGTGGTCTGCCCCGCACCGACTATCCGGGGTTCGCGGCCGAATTCGCCGCGCTGACCCGCACCGACACCGATGGCGGGCCCCCCGGACACGCCGAGGAAGGAACGCCCTGATGGCGAATCTGTCCGATCAGCTCATGGCCCTGGCCGTGCTGACCTACCTGGCCGCCATGGTCTGTTACGCGGGTGAGTACGCGTTCGGCCGCCGCAGCCGGATCGGCAAGGCGGCGAACCGCCCGGCCCGGCAGCTCGTCGGCGCCGGCGCGCCGGTGGACGCCGAGGTCCCGGCCGACCCGGCGGTGACCGAGCCGGCCGCCCCGGAGAAGCCGGGCCGCGGCGAGTGGGCCGGCCGCATCGCGGTGGCGCTCAACGTCGTCGCGCTGGCCCTGCACCTGGGCACCCTGGTCACCCGCGGCATCGCCGCCGACCGGATGCCCTGGGGCAACATGTACGAGTACATCGCCTCGGCCGCCTTCGTCGGCTCGGCGGTGTTCATGGGCGTGCTGCTGCGCCGCCCGGCCCTGCGGCACCTTGGCCTGTTCTCCTCGCTGGCGCTGGTGATGCTGCTCGGCGCGGCTGCGCTGGTCGCCTACACGCCGGTCGGCCCGCTGGTGCCGGCGCTGCACTCGTACTGGTTCATCGTGCACGTCTCGACGATCATCATCTCGTCCGGCATCTTCCTGATCGGCGCGGTCCCGGCCGCCATGTTCCTGATCAAGAACGGCTACGACCAGGGCAAGCGCAGCTTCCCCTACACGCTGGGCAAGCGGGTGCCGACGCCGGCCGCGGCGCTCGAGCGGCTGACGTTCCGGCTGCACGCGTTCGCGTTCCCGCTGTTCACGTTCGGTGCCCTGATCGCCGGGCCGCTGTGGGCCGAGGCGTCCTGGGGCCGGTACTGGGGCTGGGACCCCAAGGAGGTCTGGGCGTTCATCTCCTGGGTCGTCTACGCGGCCTACCTGCACGCCCGGGCCACCCCGAGCGTCAAGCGGACCGCCGCGACCTGGATCGCCCTGCTCGGCTTCGTGACGATGCTGATGAACCTGTTCGGCGTCAACCTGTTCTTCGAAGGGCTGCACAGCTACGCCAACGCCGGCTGAGGATCACGACGTGCAGTCGCCCGCGCTCCACGTGTCGTAGCGGGTGGTCCAGTCGAGGCAGAAGCCGCCGCTGCGCTGCTGCTGCCCCGGGGCCACCCCGGTCAGCGTCGGCACGTCCTCGCGCCAGAACCGGGCCGGGCCGCCGCCGGGCGGGCGCAGCTGGACGTTGTCCACCTTCACCGGCGGCACGTCGATCCGGCCCGGGCTCTTCGCGTCCGCGTGCACCTCGACGTACTGCTCGACGAACGCGGAGCCACCGATCGGCAGCTTCTGCGCGGTGAGCAGGTTCCACCGGTTGTTCCACCACAGCCAGGCCTGCCAGACCCCGTCGGCGTCGGTGTGCAGGTCCAGCCAGACCGTGTCACCGGCCTTGATCGGGTACTGGTCGTAGAACTGCCAGGACTTGGTGTTCGTGTTGTAGGTGTAGATGTGCGGGCGCGCGGCCAGTTCCCAGCCGTTCTGCGCCCAGCCGGCCTCGAGCCACGCGATGGTCCCCTTGCCCATGTCCCGTTTCACCATGAACCGGCTGGCGACGAAGTCGTACGTGCCGTTCCGGATCGCGCCGTCCACCACGCCGAGCCGGCCGGAGACGCCGCTCCACTCGCCGGCTGTCCCGGCGCCGAGGTGGTGGTAGCCGCTCGGGGTGAGGCCGGGGGGCTTCACTTGTCGTACCGAAGACTCGAGGACCGCGGCCCGGCACGCACCTGGAGCGGACCGCGATGCCCGGACCGAGGGTGGCCGGCTGGAAGCCGGACCTGGAACACCGCAGGCCGGAAGCCGATCCGGCCGTGCCGAGACCGCCGGGGCGGCTATCGCGCCGACGGCCAGCAACCCGATCAGGGCGCACCACCGTGCCATGCTCCGCCGCTTCACCATCTGGTCAACGTGAGGCGCGGATCAAACGTGACGGACCTGGGCTCAAGGAGGGGCCGGGCCGGTGCCAGACTGTGGGTCATGGCGTCCCGTGGGTTTCCCTATGCCGATCTGCAGAGCTTTCTCGCCGCCCTGGAATCCGCCGGTGAGCTGCGCCGGGTCACCGTGCCGGTGGATCCGACGCTGGAGATCAGCGAGGTGGTGACCCGCACGGTCCGCGCCGGTGGCCCGGCGCTGCTCTTCGAGAATCCGACGCGCGGCGAGATGCCCGTGGCGATCAACCTGTTCGGCACCGAGAAGCGGATGGCGATGGCGCTCGGCGTCGAGTCGCTCGACGAGATCGGCGCCCGGATCGGCGCGCTGGCCAAGCCGGAGCTGCCGGTCGGCTGGTCCGGGATCCGCGAGGGCATCGCCAAGGTGCTGCAGCTCAAGTCGGTGCCGCCGAAGAAGGTGAAGGTCGCGCCGGTCCAGGAGATCGTGCTCAAGGGCGACCAGGTGGACCTGGGCCGGCTGCCCGGCCTGCAGGTCTGGCCCGGCGACGGCGGGATCTTCCACAACTTCGGGCTGACGCACACCAAGCACCCGGAGACCGGCAAGCGCAACCTCGGGCTCTACCGGCTGCAACAGCACTCGAAGAACACGCTGGGCATGCACTGGCAGATCCACAAGGACTCCACCGCGCACCACGCGGTCGCCGAGCGGCTCGGGCAGCGCCTGCCGGTGGCGATCGCGATCGGCGCCGACCCGGTGGTCTGCTACGCGGCCAGCGCCCCGCTGCCCGGCGACATCGACGAATACCTGTTCGCCGGCTTCCTGCGCGGCGAGCGGGTCGAGATGGTCGACTGCCTGACCGTGCCGCTGCAGGTCCCGGCGAACGCGCAGGTGATCCTGGAGGGCTATCTGGAGCCCGGCGAGCGGCACCCGGAGGGACCGTTCGGCGACCACACCGGCTACTACACGCCGGTCGAGCCGTTCCCGGTGCTGCACATCGAGTGCATGACCATGCGCAAGGACCCGGTGTACCACTCGATCATCACGTCCCAGCCGCCGCAGGAGGACCACGGCCTGGGCAAGGCCACCGAGCGGATCTTCCTGCCGCTGGCCAAGATCCTGATCCCGGACATCGTCGACTACGACATGCCGGCCGCCGGGGTCTTCCACAACTGCCTGATCGTGTCGATCCGCAAGCGCTACCCGAAGCACGCACAGAAGGTGATGAACGCCATCTGGGGTGCGCACCTGATGTCGCTCACCAAGCTGATCGTGGTGGTGGACGAGGACTGCAACGTGCACGACTACAACGAGGTGGCCTTCCGCGCCTTCGGCAACGTCGACTACGCGCGGGACCTGCTGCTCACCGAGGGGCCGGTGGATCACCTGGACCACTCGTCGTACCAGCAGTTCTGGGGTGGCAAGGCGGGCGTGGACGCGACCCGCAAGCTGCCCGCGGAGGGCTATACGCGAGGCTGGCCAGAAGAGATGATCATGGCGCCGGAAGTCGTCTCCCTGGTCGACAAGCGGTGGAAGGAATACGGGCTGTGACAGCTGTCGAGGAGAAGCCCGGGAAGGTCAAGTCCTTCCTGCGGCTCGTCATGATCGAGCACTCGGTCTTCGCGCTGCCGTTCGCGTACCTCTCCGCGCTGGTCGCCATCGACCGGGACGGGACCGGGCGGCACTGGCTGGACCTGGTGCTGGTCACCGTCGCGATGGTGTCCGGGCGGACGTTCGCGATGGCCGCCAACCGGATCCTGGACCGCAAGATCGACGCGCTGAACCCGCGTACCCAGAACCGGGAACTGGTCACCGGCGCGGTGAGCGTGCGGACCGCCTGGACCGGCGCCGCCGTCTCGCTCGTGATCCTGGTGCTCGCGGCCGGCCTGCTCAACCCGCTGTGCCTGGTCCTGTCGCCGCTCGCGGTGGTCCCGCTGGTCATTTATCCGTACGCGAAGCGGTTCACGAACTTCCCGCACTACGTGCTCGCGCTGGCACAGGCGGTCGCACCGGTCGGCGCCTGGCTGGCGATCACCGGTACGTTCAGCGGCTCCGGACCGGCCTGGGTGCTCGGCATCGCGGTCGGCCTGTGGATCGGTGGCTTCGACATCATCTACGCCTGCCAGGACGTCGAGGTGGACCGCCGGATCGGGGTGCACTCCACGCCGGCCCGGTTCGGTGTGCCGGTCGCCCTGCACATCTCCACCGTCACCCACGTGCTGACGTTCGGGTTCTTCGTCTGGTTCGGCCAGCTGGTCGGCCTCGGCTGGCTCTGGTGGATCGGGCTGGCGCTCACCGCGGGCGGCCTGATCTACCAGCACGTGGTGGTGACCCCGACCGACCTCTCCAAGGTCAACCGGGCGTTCTTCACCGCGAACGGCTTCATCGGGATCGCGCTGTTCGTCTTCGCGGTGCTCGACCTGAATCTGCTGTAACCCGTTCCGGCCCCGGCTCCGTCTAGTGATCGTGAGCGCTAGAGAGGCCGAGTTCCGGGAGTTCGTGGCCGCGCAGCCCATGGTGGCGACGGGAGCGATCAGGCGGCGGCGACGTACCGGAGCCGGTGGTGTCCGACCTGACGGGGGCGGTGCACGACCGGCTCGAGCTCCGGGCCGCGCTCCTGAAGGTGCCGCCCCGGCATCGCGCGGTGCTGGTACTGCGGTACCTGGAGGGCCTGAGTGTGCAGCAGACCGCTGCGGCGCTGCACTGCCCGGAGGGCACCGTGAAGGTGTACACGGCCCGCGGTCTCACCACGCTCCGGCAGATCCTCGGCGTCGATCTGGAGGAACGTCATGCGGTTGTCTGACCTGTTGGAAGACGCGCGGGTGGACGCTCCGCCGGCGCGCTACGACGTTGATCACGTGGTCCGGGCGGGCCGGCGGTTGCGCTGGCGGCACCGTGCCGGCTGGGCGACCGCGGTCGTGGTGGCGGTGGCCGCCGCGGTCGTGGCGCCGCAGGTGGTCGCCCGGCCGGAGCGGCCCGCCCCGGCGCCGGTCGCGGCCTCGCCCTCGGCGAGCGCCGCATCGCCTGAGTTGCTCTCCTTCGACTACGCCTTCCGCGGCTACCAGGCCGGTGCGTTCCGGGTGCTCGACCCCACGCTTGTGGAGTTGCGGGGGACCACCGCCGAGATCCGACGGAACGGTAAGGAGGTCGGCCAGCTCACCGTGCTGCGCCCCGGCATCACGGACGTGGTCCCGGGGTTGCTCTCCACCACCCCGGCCGAGCCTGTCGCCGGCCGGGAGGCGACGTGGGCGCAGTTCGTACTGCCCGGGGACCGCGCGAGCGACGACTCGGAATTCCTGGTCTGGGAGTATGCCGACGGGGCCAAAGCCATGGTGCGCCCGATCGCCGGCTCGATGACCCGGGCCGGGATGCGGGCGGTGGCCGAGGCTCTCGCCCCCGACAGTGGATCAGCCGCGCACCTCGCGACCGTGGCGAAGTACCTCCCGGCGGACTACCGCCTGATCACGGCCGGCTCCACGAGCGGTTCCTCCTACACGGAATTCGTCACCGCCTCGATGGCCGAGGAGAGGATGCGCCGTCCCGGTCGCGGGCCCGCCCCGGGAAAGATCGCGCACCTCATTCAGATCAAGGCAGGGAAGGCGGACGACGACCTGCCCACCCCCGCGAAGCTGACCTGCCAGGCCGGCACCTGCACAGCCGCGGTGGCGGGCGGTTACCGTCTGACCGTTTCCGGTCAGGGCATCGCGGCGTCCGAGGTCAAGAAGATCGCGCAGGGGATCACGGTGGTCGATCTGAACGACCGGGCCGCCTGGCCCCGGGTGAATGACGCCATACCCGCCGCGGCCCAGTTGACCGTGAACCGGTAGCACACTGGGAGCATGCGCGAACCCTGGATCATCGGTGTCTCCGGCGCCTCCGGCACGCCCTACGCCCGCGCGGTGCTCAGCGCACTGCTGGACGCCGGCGAGTCGGTCGACCTGGTCGTCTCCCGGGCGGCCCGGCTCACCCTGCTGGACGAGACCGGTGCGACGATCCGGGATGCGCACTGGAAGGACGACGTCGGCGCCTGGCTGGGCCGTGACCTCGGTGACCTGGCCTACTGGCCGGCCGGTGATCTGGCAGCCGGACCGAGCAGCGGCTCATATCCGGCGAAGGGGATGGCGGTGGTGCCGGCCAGCACAGCGGCATGTGCCGGAATCGCCATCGGACTCTCCAAGGACCTGCTTCAGCGGGCCGCGGAGGTCAATCTGAAGGAGCGCCGACGGACCGTGGTGGTGCCGCGGGAGACTCCGGTGACACGTAGTCACCTGGAACATCTGATCGCACTGCACGACGCTGGTGCGGTGGTGCTGCCTGCCAGCCCCGGTTTCTACGGGTCTGGAGCAGACGCCACCGCACAGCAACTCGTCGATTTCGTAGCTGGCAAAGTGTTGGACTCGCTGGGCGTAACACACACCCTGATGCGGCGATGGAACGGACGGCTCGGTGAGCGCTAGCGCAAACCGTTGGGCGGACCGAAACCCGTACCCGGGCTTGTCGGACCACTGTTACGCGGCTTGTTCGCCGCGTCGTCCTCGCGCATCTCCTCGATCACGCCGTCGCCCTCAAGGAGGGCCTTGACTTCGGATTCGCGGAATCGGCGGTGTCCACCAGGAGTACGGATGCTACCGATTCGCCCGGCTGCAGCCCAGCGCGTGACCGTTTTCGGATCGACGCGAAACAATGCGGCTACTTCGCCCGGCGTCAGCAGACGGTCTCCAGTGTCCACAACCCCCTCCTCGGTTCTGTTTTCTGGAGCGGCCGTGGTCACGGTGAGTGTCGGCTTGCTCGATCGGGACGTAAAGCCATTAGAGCACCGCCCCAGAACCAAGTCCGTGAAATGCGGAAAAAGCCCCGATTGCGACAACGATCATTATCCTGCCCCCCATTCGTCGCTACCGGGCGTGAGTGCCGACCGGCCACCCGTTTAGGGTTTCACACATGGACTCCATCGACCTCCGGCTGATCGACCTGCTCCGGGAGAACGCGCGCTCGTCGTACGCCGAGCTGGCGCGCAAGGTCGGGCTCTCCGCCCCCGCGGTGCACGAGCGAGTCGGTAAGCTCGAGGCCGCCGGCACCATCCGGGGTTACCGCGCCGACGTCGACCACCAAGCGGTCGGCCTCGGGGTCACCGCGCTGATCGGCATCGTCGAGGACTCCGGCGCGGACACCGACGACGTGCTCGCCGCGGTGCGCGCGATGCCCGAGGTGGAGAGTTGTTACTTCATGGCCGGCGTGGAGTCGTACCAACTGATCGTCCGGGTCGGCACGATCGCGGAACTGGAGCAGCTGATTGTCCGGATCAACCGAACCCCCGGCGTCGCCTCCACCCGCACCGCCATCGCCCTCTCCACCAAGTGGGAGAACCGTCCGCAGCCCGGGGTCGGCTGAGTTGACGATCTCCGTGGAGCGCTGCGACGACAGCGCCCGGGACTGGGCCCGCAACGCGATCGCCCTGGTCGAGGCGGACGCCAACCGGTCCGCCGACACCCACCTGCTGCCGTTCCCGCTGCCGGCCGCCTGGGGCATCGACCTGTACCTCAAGGACGAGTCCTCGCACCCGACCGGTTCGCTCAAGCACCGCCTGGCCCGGTCGCTCTTCCTGTACGCCCTGTGCAACGGCTGGATCGGCCCGCAGACCACCGTGGTGGAAGCGTCCTCCGGCTCGACCGCGGTGAGCGAGGCGTATTTCGCCCGGATGCTCGGCCTGCCGTTCATCGCGGTGATGCCGGCCAGCACCTCGCCGGAGAAGATCTCGCTGATCGAGTTCCAGGGTGGACGGTGTCACCTGGTGACCGACGGGACCACCGTGGTGGCCGAGGCCCAGCGTCTCGCCGCCGACCTCGGTGGTCACTTCATGGACCAGTTCACCCACGCCGAGCGGGCCACCGACTGGCGCGGCAACAACAACATCGCCGAGTCGATCCACCTCCAGCTCGCCATGGAACGCCACCCGGTGCCGACCTGGATCGTTGTCGGCGCCGGCACCGGTGGCACCAGCGCCACCATCGGCCGATACGCCCGCTACCGCCGTTTCCCCACCAAGGTCTGCGTTGTCGACCCGGAAGGCTCGGCGTTCTGGCAGGCTTACGTCGCCGCCGACTGGACCGTGGTGACAGGGAAGGGTTCCCGGATCGAGGGCATCGGCCGTCCCCGGGTGGAGCCGTCCTTCCTGCCCGCGGTCGTCGACCGGATGGTGCAGGTGCCGGACGCCGCGTCGCTCGCCGCGATGCGGGCCGGTTCGGCGATCCTGGGCCGGCGCCTCGGCGGGTCCACCGGGACCAACCTGTGGGGCGCGTTCGGGCTGATCGCCGAGATGCTGGCGGCCGGGCGCACCGGATCGGTGGTCACGCTGATCTGTGACGGCGGCGAACGGTACGCGGACACCTATTACTCCGACCGGTGGGTGAGCGATCAGGGGCTGGTCCTGGCACCGCACACCACGACGATCGAGGCGTTCCTGCGGGACGGTACCTGGCCGGACTAGGCCTGCATCGACGGTCCGTGATTAGATCCGGCCGTGGAAGATCCCTCGCGTTCGGCCGTGCCGGAGCCCCAGGCCGTTTGGCAGCCTCCGGTCGTGCCCCGGCCCCGGGAATCCCCGGACCCTTCCTACGGCCTGCCGCCGGTCTCCTGGGGCCCGCCGCCGCCCGCTCCCTGGGGCGCCCCGCCGGCCCCGCCCGCACCCTGGGGTCCTCCACCCTTTCCGCCCATCCCGCCGGCCCCCCAGCGCAACTGGAAGCCGGCCGTCTTCGCCACCCTGGCCGCCGTGATCCTGGCCGCCGGCGCCGGCGCCGCGGTGCTCTGGCCGGCCCGCGACGAGCCCGCGAAGGCCGACGCCGCCACGGCGCCGGCCCGCCCGGCCACCCCGTTCGAGCTGGTCGCCGAGCGGCTGCAGAAGCAGGCCGAGGCGCTCACCAAGGGCGACGAGAAGGCCTGGCTGGCCTTTGTCGACCCGGCGAAGAAGACGCTTGTCACCCGGTACCGGACGATGTTCCGGAACCTGCGGACGCTGGAGATCAGCCACGCCGAGTTCCACGCCGACAAGCTGGAGGGGACCACCGCGACCAAGGTGGTGACCCAGGCCGCGCTCGGCTACTGCTTCTCCGGTGTGGCCTGCCCGGACTGGCGCAAGAACTACGACGAGGGCCCGGCCAAGGTCACCTACCGGCTGACGTTCCAGCAGGTCCGTGGCCAGTGGGTGATCACCGAGCTGAACGACCAGGCCGGCGTCGAGAACAACTACCTGCAGCCGGCGCCGTGGGACAACCGGGCGCTGACCTTCGTGAAGGGCAAGCGGGTCATCGTGGCCGGCCCGAGCAGCCAGGCCAAGCAGCTCAAGCAGGTGCTCGTGCTGGCCGAGAGGGCCGCCAAGGTGGCCGACCGCTACGCCGGGTACGTGAACAACCCGCAGCGCCGGTACCGGGTCTACGTCGCCGACGAGAAGGGCTGGAAGAACTGGTACGGCGGCATCAAGGAGAAGTGGGTGATCGGCTACGAGATGCCGCTCAACTCGACCGGCGGCGACATCGTGCTGCGCGCCAAGTCCAGCGCCGACCGGGGCCAGCTCGCGGTGACCATCCAGCACGAGCTCGCGCACGTGGTCACCCTGGCCGGCGGGACCTGGGAGACCACCGACGACCAGTGGCTGGTCGAGGGGGTGGCCGAGTACATCGGCGCGCTGCCCCGCAAGCCGCAGGACACCGGCAACCACGACGTGCTCATCGAGGCGTTCCAGCGGCGCGGGATGCCGAAGAGCATTGCGGTGCCGTCCCTGGCCGACAACGCGGACGATCTGACGGTGAACACGCTCTACGCGATGGGGCACTACGCGACCGCGTGCATGGCCGCCAAGTTCGGTGATCGCAAGCTGCTCCAGTTCACCAACCTGGTGCTGCGCGAGGCGAAGAAGCCCGACGAGGCGTCTCGTACCGCGTACGGAAAGCCGTTCGCCACCGTCGACAAGGCCTGCCTCAGCTGGATCCGCGACCGAGTGTGATCATTCGGGCGAGTCCCGGGTAATCGGTGACGAAGCCGTCGTCGTCAACCGTCAGGTCGGCGGCGAACGTCTCGCTGGCGAAGCGGACCCGGTTCTCGCCGAGCGGGGTGTAGATCTGGTCCGCCTGCACCACCTCGAGGCTCGGCACCAGCACCCACGCCACGCTCACCCGGTGCGAGACGCCGACCTCCCCGGTCAGCAGCGCGCGCCGGCGGATCGGCAGCGTGTTCGTCAGCGGCGACCCGCTCAGATCGACGTCGAACACTCCGTAGAGCAGGTCCGGGTCCTCGATCCCGGGCAGCCCGGCCCGCGCGTGCCCCGCGTCCACCAGGGCCGCGTCGAGATCACCCTGCTCGGACGTGGTCACCCGCCACCGCCCGGCGGCCAGCTCCAGCCGCACCCCGCGCGCCCAGCCGGCACCTTCGGACCGCACGTCCAGCCGCACCGTCGCCCAGCTCGGATCCGTCTGGATCTCGTAGTGGCAGGCGAACTCCACAGGCTCGGCGGCCAGCACGGTTCCCCGGGCATAAAGCCCGTTCTGCGCATCCAGTCGCACATGCTCACAACCGGGGACATCCCGGCGTTCCCAGAACAACCCTGCTGACAACACGCCCATACCGGCAAGCTACCCGGGTTTCCGGCCGAGAGAGCCAACGCGGCGCAGGATTCCGCGCCAGGAGGTCGTCGCGTCCGATTTTCATAAGGTACGACGGCCCGGCCGCGCCCTGTGGACAAGCCTGTGGAAAAGCCCCGCCTCGCAGGTGCGAGACGGGGCTTTCGTTAAAGCTGGGTCAATCAGTGACTGCGGGCCGGACGCGCCGAGTTGAAGCGGGCCGGGCCACCCTCACGACGCTCGGTGCGGGGCCGCTCGCCGGTCCGCGGTGCCGGACGGTCGGCGAAGTGCCGCTCGCCACCACCGGTGCTGGCGGTGCGCTCGCCCCGCGGGCGGTCACCGAAAGCCGGACGGTCACCTAAGGCCGGACGGTCGGTACGGGCCGGACGGTCACCGAAACGGCTCGCGCCGCCACGGTCGCCGCCGAAGCTCCCACCGGAACGCTCGCCGCTGAAGCCGCCACGGTCGCCGGCCGGACGGTCGCCCGCCGGACGGTCGCCACGGTAGCCACCGCTGCTGCTGGCCGGGCGGTCGCCGTAGCCACCACGGTCGCCCGCCGGGCGGTCGCCACGGTAGCCACCACTGCTCGGCCGGTCGCCGTAACCGCCACGGTCGCCGGCGGGCCGGTCACCGCGGTAGCCACCGCTGGTGGGCCGGTCGCCGTACCGGGGCCGGTCACTGCCGCCGCCGCCGAAGCGACGACCGCCACCGGAACGCTCACGACGCTGCTCCGGCTCCTCCACCACGGGGATGCCGGACGGCTGACGGGCACCGGTGACCTCGGCGAGCTTCTCGTCGCCGACCCGGACGCGGACCTCGGACGGGGAGACGCCCGCCTTGGTCATCATCGCCTGGGTGGTGCGGCGCTGCTTCGGGAGCACCAGCGTCACGACCGCGCCGGACTCGCCGGCCCGAGCGGTACGACCCGCGCGGTGCAGGTAGTCCTTCGGGTCCTTCGGCGGGTCCACGTGCACGACCAGGGAGACCCCGTCGACGTGGATGCCACGCGCCGCCACGTCCGTGGCGACCAGCACGTTCGAGCGGCCTTCCTTGAACTCGGCAAGCGTGCGGGTACGAACCCGCTGGGTCTTGCCGCCGTGCAGGGCGCCGGCCCGGACACCGACCGCGTGCAGCTGCTCGACCAGCCGGTCGACACCCATCTGGGTGCGGGCGAAGACGATGGTCTTGCCCTCCCGGTTGGCGATCGACGCGGTGATCGGGAACTTCTCGGCCGGCGGGATCAGCAGCAGGTGGTGATCCATCGTAGAAACGCTGGCCTCGGCCGGCGCGGTGGAGTGAGTCACCGGGTCGTGCATGAAGCGCCGCACCAGCGAGTCGACGTCACCGTCGAGCGTCGCCGAGAACAGCAGCCGCTGAGCGTGCTCCGGGGTCTTCGCGAGCAGCTCGGTGACCTCGGGCAGGAAGCCCATGTCGGCCATCTGGTCGGCCTCGTCCAGCACGGTGATCTCGACGTCGTCGAGCTTGCACGCGCCCCGCTCGATCAGGTCGGCGAGCCGGCCCGGAGTCGCCACGATGACCTCGACGCCGCGGCGCAGAGCATCCATCTGACGGTCGTACGGAACGCCGCCGACGGCGGTCTTCAGGAAGACGCCCACGGCCCGGCCGACCGGCATCAGCGAGTCGGCGACCTGCATCGCCAGCTCGCGGGTCGGCACCATGATCAGGGCCTTGGGGTAGTGCGGGCGGGCCTTGCCGCTGGCGGCGACACGGGTCAGCACCGGTAGACCGAAGGCGAGCGTCTTGCCGGAGCCGGTCTGGCCGCGGCCCAGGACGTCGCGGCCGGCCAGAGCATCCGGCACGGTGGCGGCCTGGATCTCGAACGGGGTGGTGATGCCCTCACGGGTGAGGACGCGCACGATCTCGGCAGGAACACCCAGGTCGGCGAAGCTGATGACCGTCTCGGCGGGAGCCTCGGCCTCATCGGCGGGAGTCTCGACCGCGGCGGTCGCGGTGGCGGTCTCGGTGACGGCGGCCTCAGTGGCGGCGGTCTCCGTGACGGCGGCCTCGGTCGTGTCGACCGTGGCGGTGTCGGTGTCGTTGGTGCCGTTCTCGAATACGGACGGGAACGTGCTGGAATCAGCGAAAGTGGTCAAGAGAACCTCTCTACGGGGGCGCATGCTCGCGAATGGCCCGCCGCGGTGGTTGTGAACCGCCCGCTGAATTGCCCGCAAGAACGCCCGTGGCGTGCTCCGGATGGGCACGCCGCGTCAACATCTGCCATGAGTGTACGTGTGAACGCTTGCCACACCGACCGCATTCCGGTCTGGTAGTGGGCAGGCTCACCTCAGCGCACAACCTCGCCAGCTTAGAGCAGGCGCCCCCGGGCGGCAAATACCCCGGGGGGAGTACACGAACGCTAGCTTTTTACTTGCCCGTGAGCATGTCAGTGAAGCTGCTCCCCACGGTGAACACGAAAACCAGGCTCACGGTGACGAGCACGCCGAGGACGATCAGCATGGCCAGGATCACCTTCAAGTTTCCGCGTCGCTGCTCCACCGGCGCGTCGTACCACCCCTGAGCCAGGATGTGCCCGGTGAGCGAGCCGGAGTTCTCCGCGGGGTTGCTCACCGGCATGGTCATGTCGATCGCCGGGTAGCCGCCGGTGCTGTAGAGCGTGCCGGGCGCCATCGGCCCGCCGTGCTCCGGCTGACCGGCCGGTGTCGGCTGCCGGGCCTGGCCGTACTGGCCGGCCTGACCCTGGCCGCGCTGCCCGGGCACGGCGCCCGGCATCGAGACCACGTTGACCGGCATCGTCGCGTCGATGTTCGCCGACGCCAGGTTCACCGGCATGGTCATGTCACTGTTCGCGCCAGCCAGGTGCACCGGCATGGTGCGGTCGCTGCCCCCGGCGAGGTTGACCGGCATGGTCATGTCGCTGTTGTTCGCGGCACCACCGGGCGCGGCGCTGGTGTTCGAGGCGGAGAACGGCATGGTCATATCGGCGAGGTTGACCGGCTGGGTCAAGTCGCCGTTGCCCGGCGCGGGTGGAAAGCCAGAGGTGCCGTAGGACATGGGCGGAAGGACTCCCGTCGGGCCGCCGCCGTCGGGCGGCATCGTGTACGAGGGCAGGCCGTTCCCGATCGCCGGGGGCGGCGGGAAAACCGGACTCGGGCCGGGTGGCGCGGGCACCGGGGACGGCCCGGGGCCGGGCGGCACCGGGCTGGGACCCGGCATCGGCGGCACCGGTGAGGGACCGGGGCCAGGGGGAACGGGGCTCGGCGGGTACGGGTCCGGCACGGGGCCAGGAGGAAACGGCGCCGGCGACGGGGTGGGGAAGGGACCGGGCTGTGGGCCGGGGAACGGTCCGGGTGTCGGTGTGATCGGTTCCGGACGGGCCGGCTCGACGGGTTTCGGCTCGCTGGGCCGGGGCGGCGCGGGGACCGGCCGGGGGTGACTCGGCTCGGGCTCGGCGGGCTTGGGCTCGCTCGGCTTGGGTTCGCTCGGCTTGGGCTCGCTCGGCTTGGGCTCGCTCGGCTTGGGTTCGGCGGGCTCGGGGTCCGCGGGCTTCGGGTCAGCCGGTTCCGGTGTCGGCTCGCTGGGCTCCGGGTCAGCCGGCGTTGGCTCGCTGAGCTTGGAGCCGGCCAGGACCGAGGTCGGCTCGGAGCTTGCCAGGACCGAGGTCGGCTCGTCGGGCTGCGCGTCGGCCAGGACTGTCGTCGGCTTACCGGGCTGCGCGTCGGCCAGGACCGTTGTCGGGTCGCTGGGCGCCGGGGCGGCCGGGGCGGGCGTCGGGTCGCTGGGCTTCGGGTCGGCGGCGGCGCCGTAGACGGTCGACGACTGCCGCTGCGCACCGTTCGAAGCCGCACCCGGCACGCTGGCCCGTGCCGCGCCCGCGCTAGGCACCGCCGAGATCGGCCGCGCGGAGCCACCATTGCCCCGCGACGAGCCGAAGTCCGCCGCGGGAGTGCCGGAGCCGGAGACCGGACCAGAAGCGCCGGAGACCGGCGCAGGAGCGGCCGAGACCGGGTCAGGAGCGGCCGAGACCGGCGCGGCGGAGACCGGGGCGGGAGCGCCGGAGACCGGCGCGGCGGCCGCCCACAGCGCGCCCGGAGGCGGTGGCGGCGGCGGTGCGAAACCCTCGGCCTCGTCGGCGGGCGGCCGGCCGGGCGGCGGCGAGGAGTTCGCGCCGTCCCTGGTCGCCTGCTGCTCGTCCATGGGTCCTCCCGACCGCCGCTGCCGACGGCTTTTGGACGTCGGTCGCTGACCTTAACCGTGCCACATCAGTCGGTGTGAACGCATCCGGCATTGACCCGAAAAACCCTACGACGGCGCTGCCTGAAGGGTCGATGACCGGTTCGGATGGTTTTCCGGACGCCTTGTCACTGGATTTCCGGACTGGAGGTGGGTGCCGGCAAAGTGCCCTAGTCGGAAGAGGTTGAAACCGAGGCCGCGGTGCTCGTCTCGGCCTCGGTCGACTTGGTCGCCTCAGCCGTCTTCGAGGTGGTCTGCGCGGCGCTCGCCGAGGTGGTGGTGGCCTCCGGCGCCGAGGTCGTCGTCTCGACCGGGTCGGGCGTCTTCGACGGCGTGGCCGACGGGGTGCTCGACGGCGTGGTGGCCGACGGCTGGGTCGACGGCGTGGTGGTCGACGGGTTGGCGCTGGGGCTCGAGCTGGAACCGCTCGGCTTGGGCGTCGGCGACGTGGTGACCGGCGGCTTGCTCGTCGAGGAGGTCGAAGGGCTCGGCGTCTTGGTGGTGGCCGACGGCTTCGGCGTAGCGGTCTTGGTCGGGGTGCCGGTGGCCGGCTCTTCCGCGTCGGGCGAGCCGAGCGGCACCTCGCTGGCCCCGCCCTCGACCGAGCCGAAGACCCGGGTGGCCTGGAACAGGCGGGTCCACCGGACCGGGACGAGACGCACGTTCAGCCCGGTGCGCGGGGCCTCGACCATCATGCCGTCGCCGGCGTACATGGCCACGTGGTGGATGCCGGTCCAGCTGTTGGAGTAGCTGAAGAACAGCAGGTCACCGGGGAGCAGGGAATACCGGTCGACGACCTTGTTGCGGGTCTGCCAGTACTGGTCGCGGGAGACGCGGACCAGCGGGAAGTTCACCGTGTGGTACGCCGCGTACATCAGGCCGGAGCAGTCGAACTGGTCCGGGCCCTCCTCGGACCACACATACGGGTCGCCGCGCTGGGCCAGCGCGTACTGCAGCGCCTGGACCGCCCGCGGGTCGGCACCCTGACCGTTCGTCGAGCCGGACAGGTAATCCGTGCCGAGCGCCTGGTCGGCCGCGCTCGCTGCGCTCTCGGCGGCGGTCAGCTCGGCGCGGTGCGCGTTCTCCAGCTTCTGCTGGGCGGCCTGCTTCCGGACGAGCTGGGCGTTCATCTTCGTGTACTGCGCGGCCAGGTCGTTCCACTTGGCGGTGGTGGTGATCTGCTCGTCGAGCGCGATCTGCGTGCCGATCTGCGCGGCCTCGAGCCGGCTGGCCGACGAGTCGTCGGTCGGGGTCTCGCCGCGCTGCAGGCGGGCCAACTGGTCCAGGCCGAGCAGGCCGGAGTCGAGCGCGCCCGGCGGGGCGGCGGCGGCCTGCTGCATCGCCAGGCCGGCGGCGGCGACCGCGTCGGTCTGCGCGTCTCCGAGGTTGGTCTGCGCGTCGGTGACCTTCTGCAGCGCCGTGGTGACCTGGGTCTGCGCGAGGTCGCGCTCGGCCTTCAGCTTGAGCAGCTGGTCGCCGAGCTGGTCGACCGCGATGCGGCCCTTCTCGATCTGCTGCAGGACCGGGCTCGTGGCGGAGCCGGGGATCGCGGAGGTGGTGGTCGTGCTGATCGGGGTGCCGGGCAGCACCAGGGCGCCGAGCGCGGTGGGGCGCGAGCCGGCGTCCGGCACACCCGCGGCGATCACCTGGCCGCCGGCTGGCAGGCCCGGAGCGGTCGGCTGGCCACCGACCGGAGTGGTCACCTGACCACCGGCTGGCACGGTCGGCGCGGCCATCGCCGGGATCGGCTGGAACAGCGCGGCGAGTGTGGCGGCGGCGGCCGCCGAGTACATGACGGGGCGGAGTCGCGCCTGCACGGATCGTGATGTTACTGATCCGTACCGCAGTGCCTTCGACATGAGCTCCCCATCCGCGACGGCCGGCGACCATCGCTAGTCGTTCCTAAAGGTTCATACCGCAGGCGGAGCACCGCTGTCGATCGAAAGAAGATGAAAGGACCCTGAGAATTTCTCGACTTACCCGGGTGCGGAGATTTTCTACCTGGTGAGAGCGATCTGCCGCACGGTGTGGCGTGACACCTCGCCGCCTGTCGCCGTACTGGTTGTCAGAGCCGGGACGTAGTCTCGACGGCGACGACGGGAAAGGGGCGCACATGGATGCCGGACTGAAGCGTGACCTCGAGGCGAAGGTCTACGCGGGCGAGCGGCTCAGCCGTGAGGACGGCATCGCGCTCTACGAGAGTGACGACCTGACCTGGCTCGGCCGGTTGGCTCATCACAAGCGCACCGAGATGAACGGTGACCGGGTGATGTTCAACGTCAACCGCCACCTGAACCTGACGAACGTCTGCTCGGCCAGTTGTGCCTACTGCTCCTTCCAGCGCAAGCCGGGCGAGAAGGACGCGTACACGATGCGCATCGACGAGGCGGTCGCCAAGGCCAAGGAGATGGAGGACGAGCAGCTCACCGAGCTGCACATCGTCAACGGCCTGCACCCGTCCCTGCCCTGGCGCTATTACCCCAAGGTGCTGCGCGAGCTGAAAGCCGCGTTGCCGAACGTCAAGCTCAAGTGCTTCACCGCCACCGAGGTGCAGTGGTTCGAGAAGATCAGCGGCCTTCCGGCCAGCGAGATCCTCGACGAGCTGATGGACGCCGGGCTGGAGTCGCTGACCGGCGGCGGCGCCGAGATCTTCGACTGGGAGGTCCGGCAGCACATCGTCGACCACAACTGCCACTGGGAAGACTGGTCGCGCATCCACCGGCTGGCCCACGAAAAGGGCATGAAGACGCCGGCCACGATGCTCTACGGCCACATCGAGGAGCCCCGGCACCGGGTCGACCACGTGATGCGCCTGCGCGAGCTGCAGGACGAGACCGGTGGCTTCGCGGTCTTCATCCCGCTGCGCTACCAGCACGACTTCGTCGACTCCCAGGACGGCAAGGTCCGCAACCGGATCCAGGAACGCACCACGATGGCGGCACCGGCCGAGTCGTTGAAGACGTTCGCGGTCTCCCGGCTGATGTTCGACAACGTGCCGCACCTGAAGAACTTCTGGGTCATGCACGGCCTGTCGGTGGCGCAGCTGTCGCTCAACTTCGGCGCCGACGACCTGGACGGCTCGGTGGTCGAATACAAGATCACCCACGACGCCGACTCGTACGGCACGCCCAGCACCATGCACCGCGACGACCTGCTCAACATCATCTGGGATGCCGGTTTCCAGCCGGTCGAGCGCAACACGCGATACGAGGTCGTCCGGGAGTACGAGAAGCCGATCAGCCTGGCCGAGCGGCGCAGCGAGCCGCAGAAGGTCTGGGCCTAGGGTGTTCTGATGACCCAGCAGCCGAGCACAGGCCGTGGACTGCGGCGCGAACCCGTACCGGTGGCGAGCGTCGGCGACATGCTCGGCGCGGCGTTCGCCGGCCTGGTCGTCGGGATCGCGGTGGTGCTGGTCCTGGAGGGCATCCTGGCCCTGACCGGCGCCGCCGACTTCGGCGAGACGAACGGCTGGTTGATCGTGATCCTGCCGGTCTGGCTGTTCATCGAGCAGTTCCGGGCCGAGGGCTACGGTGCCGACCGGGTGGTCGTGGCGCTGCTCGGCATCGGGTTCGGCGCGGCCCTCGGGATGACCGTCGCCGGTCTGCTCGCCGACTACACCCCGAACCTGGTGAGCGGCGGGTCCGGCGCGGTGACCGGTACGGTCGTGTACTGCTTCGTCTGGTTCTACGGCCTGCGCTGGCTTCGTCAGCGGTCCGGCTGAGGGAGATAAATCATGAGTCCCGCCATCAAATACACGTTGGGCCGGCTCGGCCTGTTCGTGGTGGTGTTCGCCGCGCTCGTTCCGCTGCCGCTGAACATCCTGGTCAAAGCGATGATCGCGTTCGTCGCCTCGGCCGGTTTCTCGTTCATCCTGCTGCGCAAGTGGCGCAACGAGATGGCCGAGCACCTCGGCTCGGTGGTCGAGCGCCGCACCGCGGAGAAGCAGCGCCTGCGCTCCGCCCTGGCGGGCGACGACGACGCCGTCGCCGCCGGTGACCGCGTCGCCGCCGCCGACGCCTCGACCCCGGCACCGACAGCAGAGAAGACAGCGCCGGCAGCAGAGAAGACGGCGCCGGCAGAAGTGACGACGGCGCCGGCGGAAGTGACGACGGTGTTGGCAGAGGAGAAGACGGCCACGGCCGCCGGGAGCACGGATACTGACGAGGCCGCAGCCACCGGTGAGCTGAAGTCCGAGACCAAGAGCGACGCCGGCAAGTAGTCCGGGGGACCTCCATGAAACGCGCGCTTCTCGCCGCCGCCACCGCGGCGGCCCTGCTGCTCACCGGGTGCGGTGGCGACAAGGATTCCGGGACGCCCAGCACCCGGCCGTCGGCGGGGGAGAGCTTCACGGCCGGGGCGCTGACCCTCGAGCAGCGCCCCGAGAAGATCGTCTCGCTGAGCCCGGTCGCCACCGAGATGCTCTTCGCGATCGGCGCCGGTCCGCAGGTCACCGCAGTCGACGACCAGTCGAACTACCCTGCCGACGCGCCCCGGACCGACCTCTCCGGCTTCAAGCCGAACGCCGAGGCGATCGCGGCCAAGGATCCCGACCTGGTGGTGCTCTCCGACGACGCCGACCAGATCGTCGCCCAGCTCGGCAAGCTGAAGATCCCGGTGTTCCGGACCCCGGCGGCCACCACCCTGACCGATACGTATCTCGAGATCAAGGACCTGGGCTCGCTGACCGGGCACAGCGGCGAGGCCGTCCAGGTCACCTCGGCGATGCAGACCGGCATCAAGCAGATCGTGGCGTCGGTGCCGGCCCGGGCAAAACCGGTCAGCTACTTCTACGAGCTCGGCCCGGAGCTGTACTCGGCCACCTCGAAGACGTTCATCGGCAGCGTCTTCCAGCTGTTCGGGATGACAAACGTGGCCGACGCCGCCGACGCGGACGGCAGCAAGGGCGGGTACCCGCAACTCTCCGCGGAGAGCCTCGTCGCGTCGAACCCGGACACCGTCTTCCTGGCCGACACCAAGTGCTGCCAGCAGTCCGCCGCGACGGTCACGGCGCGTAAGGGCTGGGCGTCGATCACGGCGGTGCGCACGGGCCAGATCTATCCGCTCGACGATGACATCGCGTCGCGCTGGGGCCCCCGTACCGTCGATCTGGTCCAAGCCGTGGCCGACGCGGTCCGCAAGGTTCCGGCTTCATGAGGCCGGCCGGGCTGCGCCCGGCCTGGTTCGCGAGTGGCGTGCTGGCCGTGCTGGTCGCGGTCACCGCCGGCCTGGCCTTCGGATCGGTCCCGCTGCCGCCCGGCGGCGTCGCGGTCGAGCTGCTCAACCTGATTCCCGGGGTCCGCCTGCACAGTGGTCTCACCGAGCGTGAGGTCGCGATCCTGCTCGAACTGCGCCTGCCCCGGGTGGTGCTCGGCCTGGTGGTCGGCGCGATGCTGTCCCTGGCCGGCGCCGCCTACCAGGGTGCGTTCCGCAATCCGCTCGCCGATCCGCACCTGCTCGGCGTCGCCGCCGGCGCCGGGCTCGGCGTGACCGCGGTGATCGTGCTGCGGCCGGCCACGGACGCGGCGGCCGGGCTGCCGATCGGGGTGCCACTTGCCGCTTTTGTCGGCGCCCTGGTCGCGGTCGCGCTGACCTGGGTGCTGGGTGCGGCCGGTGGGCGGGATCGGTCACCGTCGGCGCTGATCCTGGCCGGGGTCGCGGTCTCCGCGTTCCTCGCCGCGATGCAGACCTACCTGCTGCAACGACACGTCGAGTCGCTGCGCGAGGTGTACTCCTGGCTGCTCGGCCGGCTGGGCACCGCGGGCTGGCACGACGTGCTGGTGGTGCTGCCGTACACGGTGGTGACCGCGGTGATCGTGCTGGCTCAGCGCCGCGAGCTGGACGTGCTCACGGTCGGCGACGAGGAGGCGTCAAGTCTCGGCCTGCATCCGCAGCGCAGCCGCTACCTGCTGATCGTGGCCGCGTCGCTGGGCACCGCGGCGGCCGTCTCGGTCTCCGGCCTGATCGGGTTCGTCGGCATCATCGTTCCGCACACGTTGCGGATGCTGACCGGGCCGAGCTACCGCTCGCTGCTGCCGCTGTCGGTGCTCTTCGGCGCGGCGTTCCTGGCCCTGACCGACCTGCTGGCCCGGGTGGCGGGCGGCGCGGCGGAGATCCCGATCGGTGTGGTCACGGCGTTTCTCGGCGCGCCGTTCTTCATCCTGGTGCTGCGCACCAGCCGGTCGCTGACGACATGACGTCCGCTCCCGGTCCGCTCTCCTGCGAGCCGACTTCTTCCGGTACGGCGGCGGGCCCGGCCATCGAGGTCACCGATCTGACCGTACGACTGGACAGCGCCCTGATCGTCGACGCCGTCCACCTGACCGTCGCCGAGGGCGAGTGGGCGACCGTGATCGGCCCGAACGGCGCCGGCAAGTCCACCGCCCTGCGCGCCGTCGCGGGGCTCCTGCCGTTCCGCGGGTCGGTCCACCTGCACGGCCGCCCGGTCGACCGGCTGCACCGCCGGGATCGGGCCAAGGCGGTCGCGGTGGTCGTCCAGAACCCGGTCGTCCCACCCGCGATGACCGTTTTCGACTATGTGCTGCTGGGGCGTACCCCGTACGTTCCGGCGCTCGGCCGGGAGTCGGCCGCAGACCTCGCCGCCGTCGAGGCGGAGGTGACCGCCCTCGACCTGGTCCCGTTCGCCGGCCGCCGGCTGGACACCCTCTCCGGTGGCGAGCGGCAGCGGGTGTTCCTGGCCCGGGCGCTCGCCCAGGGCGCCCGGATCCTGCTGCTCGACGAGCCGACGAGCGCCCTGGACATCGGTCACCAGCAGGAGGTCCTCGAGCTGATCGACCGGTTGCGCGCCGAGCGGGGCCTGACCGTGCTCGCCACCATGCACGACCTCTCCACGGCCGGCGAGTACGCGGACCGGATGGTGCTGCTGGCCGGCGGCCGGGTGGTCGCGGCCGGCACCCCGGTCGAGGTGCTCACCGAGGCGAACCTGGCCGAGCACTACCGCGTCCGGGTCCGGGTGATCCCCGGCGACCACGGCCCCCTGATCGTCGCTGTCCGCTCCTGACCCACGGTCTCCGGCTGGTCCTCAGGGCTGCCTCACGCGCCGTGAGGCAGCCCTGAGGACCAGCCGGGAACCGCTACCGGCGGCCGGCGAGGATGGCGAACGTGCCGCCCTGCGGGTCGGTGAGCACCGCGTAGCGTCCGATGGAGATCGTGGTCGGCGGCTGCACGATCCGCCCGCCCAGCGCGAACGCGTGCTCGGCCGCCACGTCACAGTCCCCGACCGCGAGGTAGACCAGCCAGTACGGCGGCACGTCGTCCGCCCAGCCCTCGCCGACCATCGGCTGGATCCCGGCCACCGGCTGGCGCAGGTTGTCACAGAGCAGGTACGGCAGCCCGCCCACCTGCGCCTCCCGGAACGTCCACCCGAACACCGCACCGTAGAAGTTCCGCGCCCCGTCCAGATCCCGGGTGTTCAGCTCGTTCCAGGTGAGCGCGCCGGGCACGTCGAACACCTCGGCGCCGCGCATCATGCCGGCCTCCCAGACGCTGAACGGCGCGCCGGACGGGTCCAGGAAGGCGGCCATCCGCCCCTGATCCATCACGTCGAACGGCGCCACCAGCACCTTGCCGCCGGCCGCCTCCACCCGTACGGCGACCAGGTCGGCGTCGTCGGTCGCCAGGTACGTGCTCCACGCGGTCGGTTGTCCCTCGCCGAACAGCGGACCGGCGCCGGCCACTGGCAGCCCATTGAGGAGAAAGGTGGTATATCCCCCGAAGTCATCGCCGGACACCTCAACGGTCCAGCCGAACAGACTCGAGTAGAACCGGACAGCGGCGTCGAGGTCCGACGTCGCCAGATCCACCCAGTTGGGAACTCCAGGCGAGGGAACGGTCATAGCCGCATGGTCGCATCCGGACACCATCGCCAGAACGAAACTGTCAGTCTTCTAGCCGAACCGGCGTCGCTCTGCGCACATCGCGACGACCTAAGGTAACCGTCGTGGGAGAGCTGATCTTGCGAGTGGCCGAGAAGTCCGAGTTGGCCGCGGTGCTGGCGTTCTGGCAGGGTGCGGCGGAGAACGACGGTCGGCCGGTGGACACCGCCGCGGCGGTGCAGGCGCTGGTCACGCGGGATCCGGAGGCGTTGATCCTGGCCGTCGACGGTGGCGAGATCGTGGGCACGATCATTGCCGGGTGGGACGGCTGGCGGTGTCATCTGTACCGGCTCGCGGTCGCGCCGCGGCACCGCCGGGCCGGGGTCGGCGGCCGGCTGATCACCGCGGCCGAGGAGCGTTTTCGCAGGCTGGGCGGCACCCGCGCGGACGCCATGGTGCTCGACGCGAACGCGGGCGCGCACGGCATCTGGGCCCGGCACGGCTATCACCCGCAGGCCGAGTGGTCCCGCTGGGTGAAGCCGCTGGTCTGACCGTCGGCCACCGCGGGTCCACAAGGTGAGATGGAGACGCAACAGAAAAGGCTTCCGGACGGGCCTTCGAACGGCGAAGATGCTCGATCGTGGATGACCTCCTGGTGGCGCTGGCCGGTAACACTGCCCTGCCGCCCGCCCTGGTCGACCGCCTGATCGGGCTGGCCGACGAGGAGCTTGCGCGCGACCTCGCCTACCGCTCCGACCTGACGCCCGCCCAGGTGCGCGTTCTCGCCACCCGATTCGAGGGCGCCGCCATCGTGCTGGCCCGCGAAGGCCGCCTCTCCGCCGAGGACTTCAGCGGCAACGGGCCCGGTACCGCCGGCGAGACCGCCGCCACCTGGACGTACGTCGAACTGGCCCTGCTCGACGAAGGCCGTGGCCGGCCGGAGTGGGCGAGGCGGCTCACCGCCGAGCCGAGTTCGGAGATCCGGCAGGAACTGGCCGCCTGCCCGGGCCTGCCGGCGGACGTCGTCGCCGCGCTGGCCGCCGACCCGGATCCGGAAGTGGTCGCCGAGCTGGCCCTGCACACCACGGATCCGGAGCTGCTGGGCCGGCTGGCCGCGCACCGGCACGCCGAGGTCCGGGTGATGGTCGCGGTGAACCGGGCCACCCCGCCGGCCAGCCTGGCCGCGCTGGTCGCCAACGAGCCGCCGCCGGAGGCGTGCCTGGTCTGCGAACGGGAACCGATCCCGTTTGTGCACGACCCGCACTGCCTGCGGACCGACTGCACGCTGCCGCCCGGCGCGGCCTGCGACGGCAGCCACGAATCCACTATCCACAGGATCCGGCGGCAGGCTGTGGATAACTTGGCGACGCCGGTATCCGCGCTGGTCAGGTTCGCGGAGGATCCGTCGACGTTCCTGCGGTGGGCGTTCGCGGCGCGGCCGGATCTGCCGGTCGAGGCCGCTGAGCGGCTCGCCGACGACCCGATTTCCGGGGTACGCGGTGACCTCGCCGAGAACCCCGCCCTGCCGGTCGCCCTGCTCCGCCGGATGGCCGGTGATCAGACGCACGAGGTGCGGCGCAGGCTCGCCCACAACCCGGCGGTGCCACTGGACGTGCTCGCCGAGCTGGCCGGGACCACCCGGATCGGGCCGACCCTGCTGCCCCGGGTCGCCACCGCGACCGACGAGGAGCTCCGGCAACTGGCGGCGAGTGCCAACCCGGAGGTGCGGATGCTGCTCGCGGTCCGCCGTGACCTGCCCGCGGACGTACGGGACGGGCTGGCCGGTGACCCGGACGCGAAAGTGGTCGCCGCGGTGGCCGGGCATCCGGGACTGAGCGCGGCGCGGCTGGCCGCGATGGTGGCGGCTCATGGCGTACGCGTGATAGGTCGTGTCGCCGCGAACCCGGACGCGACAGCGGACCTGCTCCTCGATCTGGCCCGGCGCGAGCCGCGGGTGCCGAAGGCCCTGCGCGAGATCGCCCGGCACCCGCACGCCGACGCGGCGGCCCTGGAGCACTGCCTCGCCGACACGCAGGCCCGGCCGATCGCCGCCGGTCATCCGGCGCTGCCACCGGACCGCGTCGCGGCGCTGCTCACCGACGCGGATCCGCAGGTGGCCGAGTCGGCGGCCGGCAATCCATCGCTACCGGTCGCCGAGATGGCCCGCCTGATCGACGCCGCGGTCAGCGACCCAGTGCGGTGAGCGCGGCCCGGAGCTGCGGGATCGGGTCCGGGCCGAGCGGGCGCAGCACGATCGTCGCGGCGCCGGCCTCGGCCAGCGCCTGCACCTTGCCGGCCACCTGACCGACCGGCCCGATCAGCGAGAAGATCTCCTCGGGCGGCACGCCCAGCCAGCTCGCCTGACCCTCGACCATCGGGCCGGTCACCCGCGCGGCGTCCGCCGGATCGTCGTTGACGTGCAGGTACGTGAAGACGATCAGCTCGTGCTCGTCGGTCGCGCCACCCTTGCGGATGTGCCCGAGCGCGTCGGTCAGCTGGGCCGGGCTGTTGCCCTCGGCGAGTATCGTCCCGTCCGCGACCCGGCCGGACAGCTCCAGCGAGCGCGGCTTCACCACGCCGGTGACGATCGGCGGGACCACCGCCGGCGGGTGCACCAGGCGTACGCCGTCGATGCACACCTCGCGGCCCTGCAGGGTGACCGTCTCGCCGCGCAGCAGCCCCTGCACCACGATGATCGTCTCTTCGAGCAGGGCCAGCTTGGACTTCGCCTCCAGGCCGAGCTGGCGCATCCACTCGGCGACGCCGTGTCCGAGACCGGCCACCAGACGACCGGGGTAGACCCGGGCCAGCATGGCCAGTTCCATGGCGAGCAGGGCCGGGCTGCGCAGCGGGGCCGGGGTGATGCCGATGCCGACCCGGATCCGGGACGTGGCGGCCAGGGCCAGCGCGGCCGTACTGATCGACCCGGCCCAGCCCAGGTCCTCGACGACCCAGAGGTCGTCGGCGCCGGCCTCCTCCGCGGCGACGGCGAAGGCTTGCAGGTCTTCGGGGGACAGGTCGCGGTCGAACAACACTCCGATGCGGGACATCAGCCGATGTTAAGCCGTCCCGCGGACCACGTGGGAGCGTGATCCACAGGACGGCTTTTTTACAGCGGTTGCGGGAGTGGCTTGGCGTGCAGAACCGAGAGCCGGGTGACCGCTCGGGTCAGCACCACGTACAAGCGGTTCAGGCCGCGCGGCTCGGCGGCCACGATGTCGGCGGGCTCGTGGACGATGACATGGTCGTACTCCAAGCCTTTGACCAGCGTCGCAGGGACGACCATGACGCGCGCCGCGGTCTCGAGCTCGTCGGGCCGCGCGTGCTCGATCCCGGCAACCGTGAGGTGCGCGCGGAGCTGATCCACCGCAGCGTCCGCCGCGATGACCGCGATGGACCCTTCGTGTCCGAGGGCCGCGGTGACCTCGGCGAGAGTGCGGGCGTCCAGGTCGGCAGGGTCGGCGACGGGGAGGAGCCTGAGGTCACCGTCGCGGCGCAGCGAGACCGCTTCGGGCACGTTCACGCCGAGCGCCGGCAGGAGGCGGTTGGCCAGGGCCACAACCACTTCCGGTACGCGGAATCCGACGGTCAGCGGCACCACCGCGGCGTCCGGTTTACCGAGGTGGGCCAGGATGTCGTGCCAGTCGGTGGCGGCCCACGGCGCGGTGCCCTGTGCCAGGTCGCCGAGCAGGGTGATCGAGCCGTGCTCACTGCGCCGGGCGATCACGCGCGCCTGCATGGGCGACACGTCCTGCGCCTCGTCGATGACCACGTGACCGAAACTGGTCTCCCGTTCCAGCAGGCCGGCGGCCTCGTCGAGCAGCACCAGGTCGGCGAGCGTCCACTTGGCCGACTTGGCGGTCTTGGGCGGCTTGACCCAGCGGATCGCCTCCTGCTCGTCCGCGGTGAGCAGGTCACCGGCCGTGGACGGGTCGGTCAGCAGCTCGGCGACCAGCGACTCCGGGGTGACGGCCGGCCAGCACGTCTCCAGGAACCCGGCGACCGGGGCGACCTTGCTCATCCGGCGGAGCCAGCCCTCGTTCGGCGAGTTGCCGGTGCGGTACTCCGACTGGCGCTGCAGCAGGCCGACCACGCGGGCCCGGACCCGTTCCCGGCCGACCGCGTAGGGCAAGCCCTCACCGCGGGCCTCGTCGACGATCCGGCGCAGCGGCTCCAGGTCGATCCGCCAGCGGTACGAGCCGTCCGACACCATGATCGGCTCGGTCGGCTCGCCGAGACGGTTCCACAGTGCACTGCGAAGGACCGCTGCCATCCGTACGTCATGTTTGACGACAGCGGCCTGGGCCGTGTCGACCGCCTTGACCGGAGCGCGGCCGACGATTTCGTCCAGCGTGGACTGTTGCACCTCGACCTCGCCGAGGGTCGGCAGCACCGCCGAGATGTAGGAGAGGAACGCGGTGTTCGGCCCGACGATCAGCACACCGGACCGGCGCAGCCGCTCCCGGTGCAGGTAGAGCAGGAACGCCGCGCGGTGCAGCCCGACCGCGGTCTTGCCGGTGCCGGGCGCGCCCTGCACGCAGATCGAGTCGCCCAGGTCGGCCCGGACCAGCTCGTCCTGCTCCGGCTGGATGGTGGCGACGATGTCGCGCATCGGGCCGACGCGCGGGCGCTCGATCTCGGCGGTCAGGATCCGGCTGCTGGTGCCGAGCTCCTCGCCGCGGTCCAGGTGCTCGTCCTCGAAGCTGGTCAGCTCGCCCTTGACGAACCCGAACCGGCGGCGGGTGGCGACGCCCTGCGGGTCGCGGACGCTGGCCCGGTAGAACGAGCGGGACAGCGGCGCCCGCCAGTCCAGCACCATCGGCTCGCCGGCGTCGTCGGTGACGTGCCGGCGGCCCACGTGGTAGGCGACCTCCTCGATGTCGAGGCGGCCGAAGAAGAGCGGGGTGTCCGGGTCGTCGGCGAGCTCCTTGACCCGGCGGGCCATGTGCCGGCCCAGCTGCTCGGCGGTGTAGGCGTCGCCGGCCACCTGGTTGCCGGTGGAGAAGAGCGCTTCGGCGCGGCCACGCATCCGGTGCAGCGCGGCCCGGGACTCGGTCAGGTGTGTGCGTTCGGCGGTGAGTTCGAGGTCCAGTTCAGACGCGGGCACGGGACATCCTCGGCAGGCTGATCAAGGCTTGCGCTCGCGTATCCGGAGGACGGGTCGGCCGCCGCCGGCGCGGGCGACGTCCGCTGCGGTGCATGCTCACCACGGCCGTCATAGCGGCCCTCCACGCTACGCCGCCCACAGGCGCTGTCCACTGATTTTCACCGGCCTCCCCCTCTCGCGGAGAATGTGGGCATGGCTGAGCAGGAGACCAACCGGGCGGACGTGCGGGTGACGGATGCGCGGACGTTGCGGGCGTTGGCGCATCCGGCGCGGATCGAGATCGTCGAGCACCTGAGTGTCACCGGGTCGACGGTGACCGCGACCGAGTGCGCCGGCCTGGTCGGGTTGTCGCCCAGCGCGACCAGCTACCACCTGCGAGAGCTGGCCAAATACGGCCTGGTCGAGCAGGCGCCGAGCCAGGGTGACGGGCGGGAGCGGCGCTGGCGCAGCACCGGGAACGGCCTGTGGATCGCCAGTGACACCAACCAGCCCGAGGCGGTGGCCGCCGAGCGGGCGCTGATCGACGTCTACCTGACCCGGGACCAGCAGCGGGTGCATCAGTGGCTGGACCGGCAGCACCAGGAGCCGGAGGAGTGGCGGGAGGCCAGCGCGATGATGGGCCAGCAGTTGCTGGTCACCGCGGAGGAGATGACCCGGCTGAGCGCGCAGGTGCGGGAGTTGCTGGAGCCGTACCGGGTGCGGGAGCGGCAGGAGGATCCGCCGGCCGGCGCCCGCAAGGTGGTCGTTCAGTACACGGCATTCCCCATGGACTGATTTCGATAGGCGGGTTGCGCCCGTAGATGTGAAGGATTACTTTCGAAGTATGTCCTTCACATCTGCCGGTTCGCGCTGGACGGACGTCTACCTGGTGGCCGCCGGACGGGGTGTCTCCGTCTGCGGCGACTTCCTCGCGGCGACCACGCTCGCCCTGGTCCTGCAGCAGACCGGGCACGGCGGGCTGGCCGTCTCCGGGCTGCTGCTCGCCGCCGCCCTGCCGATGGCCCTGCTCACCCCGCTCACCGGACGGCTGGCCGACCGGGCCGACAGTCGTACGCTGCTGGTCGCCGTCGGCCTCGGGCAGGCCGCGGTCTGCGCCGCCCTCGCCTTCGTCACCCACCCGGCCGCGATCATCGCGCTGGTCGCGCTGCTCGCCGCCGGTCTCGCGGTCACCCAGCCGACCCTGCAGGCGCTGCTGCCGCAGATGGTCCGTCGTGACGACCTGGCCAAGGCCAGTGGCTTGGTGCAGACCGCCAGCCAGATCGGCGCACTGGTCGCCCCGGCGCTGGCCGGGTTCCTGGTCGGGCAGACCGGTTCGCGGGTCCCGCTGCTGATCGACGCGGCCAGCTATCTCGGACTCGTCGTCATGGCGCTGCTGATCCGGACCCGGCGGTGCGGCGGCGCCACCGCCGACCAGGCGACCGAGCCGGTCGCGTTCCGGCTGCGCTCCGATCGGTCGCTGACCGTGATGGCCGTGGCGATCGCCGCCGTGGTCGCCGGGGTCGGCGCGATCAACGTGCTCGACGTGTTCTTCATCCGGGACACGCTCGGCGCCTCGGCCACCGTCTACGGCCTGGTCGCAGCGTCCTGGATGGTCGGGATGGTGCTGGTCACCCCGTTCTTCGGGCGAATCCCGCAGCGCTGGATCTCGGTCCGGCTGGTGCTCGCCGTGCTGGCCGGCGCGAGCCTGGTGGTCCTGGCCGGCTCGACGGTGGGCGCGGCCGGCTGGCTGGTCCCGCTCTGGATCCTGGGCGGCGTCTGCAACGGCGCCCTGAACGTCTGTATGACCGTGATCGTCGCCGGCCGGGTGCCGGCCGAGGCGCACGGCCGTGCCTTCGCCGTGATCACCGCGGTCGTCCAGGGCGCCGGGCTGTTCGGCTTCCTGGTGGCCGGCCCGCTGCTCGAGCACTTCGACCCACGCGTCCTGGTCGCCGGTGCGGGCGCCGCCGGGCTGCTCGCCGCTCTCGCCTGCTGGCCGCTGGTCCGTCAAACCCCCCATTTCGTACGATCAATGGCTTCCCGTCCGTAGGCATCAGCCGCGTCCCGTGGTGGTCTCGCGCCACACTGCGGCCCGCTCCGGACCGTGGCGCGCCCGCGGTCCCCGGCTGGCTCTCCGGGGTGCCTCGGGACGCCGGACACACCCCTGAGCGCCAGCCGGCCTCGCTGCGACCTTGGCCACCCTGATGCTGCTCTCGCCACGGATGTCGCTGAATCAGGGGATACCGTCGCTGCATGAACGACAGCGTCAGTCGGCCCCGGGTCGGGCACATCCAGTTCCTCAACTGCCTCCCGATCTACTGGGGCCTGATGCGGTCGGGCGCTCTGCTCGACGTCGACCTGCACAAGGACACGCCGGACCGGCTCAGCGCCGCGCTCGTCGCCGGTGACCTGGACATCGGCCCGATCACCCTGGTCGAGTACCTGCGGCACGCCGACGAACTGCTCCTGCTGCCCGACCTGGCGGTCGGCAGCGACGGGCCGGTGCTGTCGGTCAACCTGGTCTCCACCCGGCCTCCGACCGAGCTCGACAAGCGCCCGGTGGCGCTCGGTTCCACCTCACGCACCGGCGTCCTGCTCGCTCAGCTGCTGCTCGCCGACCGGTACGGCGTGGAGCCCACCTACTTCCGCTGCCCGCCCGACCTGTCGCAGATGCTGCAGGAAGCCGACGCCGGTGTGCTGATCGGCGACCCGGCACTGCGCGCGATGTACGAGGCACCCGCCCTCGGCCTCCAGGTCATCGACCTGGCCGAGGCGTGGCGGGAGTGGACCGGCCTGCCGATGGTCTTCGCCGTCTGGGCGGTCCGCAAGGACTTCGCCGCGGCACACCCCGGCCAGGTCAAGGACGTGCACGAGGCGTTCCAGCGGTCCAAGGAGCTCTGCCTGGGCGAGCTGGACGAGGTGGCCGAGGCGGCGGCCCGCTGGGAGCCGTTCGACGCGGCCACGCTGGCCAACTACTTCCGGGTCCTGGACTTCTCGCTGGGTGAGCGGCAGCAGCAGGGAATCACGGAATTCGCCCGGCGTGCGGCGAATCGTGGCGAAGTTCCGCCGTTGCCGCAGAATGGCCTGCTCTTCGCCGAGGTTTGATCTTTCAGGGGCAGGGCCTTACGCTCCGCGGACTTTCTCCAGCCGCCCCCGCGCGGCTTCAAGTCCGAAAACGGTGAACATGCGTTTGCGCGCTCTGCTCCGCCGCCTCGTCCTACCGCCGGTCGCCGTCGGCCTGGCCGTGTCCGGCCTGGCCCTGCCCGCGCAGGCCGCCGACTCGATCCTTCCCGGGTTCGCGCTGGTGCTGCTCGACATCACCGACACCGTCACGGTGATCGACGGCCAGTCGAAGACGGTCAAGTTCGAGGTCTACAACCTCGGTGGCGCGGCTGCCGAGAACGTGACGATCGGCTTCGCCGACGGTCCCGACGCGGTGCCGTCCGACATCGGGTTCGTCCCGCCGGCCGGCTGCACGGCGACCGCCTGCAAGATCGCCAAGCTGGCGGGCGGTGAGCGGCGCGCCTACACCCTCACCGTGAAGCCGGACGTCGCGTCCACCACGAACCTGAACTCGTACTTCGACCTGACCGCCACGGTCGGTACCGAAGAGCACGACAAGATGCAGGTCCAGGTGGTGCGTACCACCAAGAGCGCGGTCGACCTCGAGGTCGGTGACCTGAAGGACCTGAAGCTGGGCCGCGGTCAGTCCGCCGACCTGGCGCTGAGCGTCCGCAACACCGGCAACGTGCAGTCCGGCCCGCTCGGCCTGATCGTGTCGACCCTGGGCGCGGGTGTCTCGCCGGACCTGAACTACCGCAACTGCGAGAAGGACGCGGACGTCGAGGGCCTGATCTGCGTCCTCGACGAGAAGCTCGCCCCGGGCCAGGCGGCGACCCTGTCGGCGTCCACCCCCGCGAAGATCAAGGTTGCCGCGGATGCGGCCGGCCCGGCGGACTATCTCGCCGTCGCCGGCGTCGTCGGTCTCACTCAGAACTATGTGGACGCTTTCAAGAAGCGCACCGCCTCGAAGCCCGGCGCCGAGCTGAAGCTCCAGCCGGCGGCCACCGTCGCCGACATCACCGACGACGACGTCGCCGACGACCTGAACCCGGCCGACAACCTGGCCCTGTTCTACGTCAAGGTGCCGAAGTCGGCGGCGGACAGCAAGGCGATCGGCGGTACCTTCCGCGGCACCCCCGGTGACCTGGTCACGGTCAAGGTCGGCACGCAGAACCTGGGCCCGACCGCGACGATCCCGATCAGCACCAAGTGGATCGGGTACGTGCACGTCAACGTGCCGACCAACGTCAAGCTGACCAAGGCCGACGAGTGGTGCGTGCCGGGCACGTCGCCGACCAAGCTCGACCTGAAGTCCGATCTGGACAGCCGGGACTGGGTCTGCCTGGTGTTCGACCAGGTCGCCAAGGGCGGCAAGCGGGTCTTCGCCTTCGAGGCGATGATCCAGGAAGGCTCGCACGAGGCCGGGTTCGTCCAGGTGGACGGCGGTGTGCAGGACACGAAGCACGGCAACGACAAGGCCGCGCTGACCGTGAGCGCCGGTAGCACCGGCGGCGAGGGCGGCGGCCTGCCGATCACCGGCCCGTCGGCCGGACTGATCGCGGGCGGCGGCGCGGCGCTGCTGGCGTTCGGCGTGCTCGCGTTCCGGATGGCCCGCCGCCGGCGCATCATCACCGTCGTCGAGTAGCTCTTCCGCAACGTCCAGTGAGGGCCGGGTGCAATGCACCCGGCCCTCACTGCGCCGCCAATGGCGTGTGAAGTTCCAGCGCACAGCGCACCGCCGCAGGCAGTGTGTGAACTTTCGGTGCGCAGCGCACCGCCGGGGGCGGTGTGTGAAGTTTGGGTGCGGTGCGCACCGAAAGTCCCCACGCAGCGCGCCGCTGCGGGCAGTGTGTGGAGTTGTGGTGCGGTGCGCGCCGAAAGTCCCCACGCAGCGCGCTGCCGCGGGCAGTGTGTGGAGTTGTGGTGCGGTGCGCGCCGAAAGTCCCCACGCAGCGCGCCGCTGGGGGCTAGCTGTTCAGGATGGCGTCCAGGGCGGCGATGTCGGCGACGTCCAGGTGCCAGCTCGCGGCCGCGGCGTTCGCGTGTACCTGGTCGGGCGTGGTCGCGCCGGCGATCACGCTGGTGACCGCGGGGCGGGCGGCCAGCCCGGCGATCGCCACCTCGAGCAGGCTGTGCCCGCGCTCGGCGCCGAACGCGGTAAGCGCCTCGATGGTGTCCCAGTCGGCATGGGCCAGCCACGGCGTGTACCGGTCCTGGGCCAGCCGGGTGCCGGCGGCCGGCGTCTCGCCGCGGCGGTACTTGCCGGAGAGCAGGCCCGAGTCGAGCGGGAAGAACGGCAGCAGGCCCAGCCCGAAGCGCTCGCAGGCCGGGACCACTTCGATCTCCACGTCCCGGTGCAGCAGGCTGTACTGGTTCTGCGCGCTGATGAACGGCGTCAAGCTCCCGGCCCGGGCGGTCCAGTCGGCGTCGGCGATCTGCCAGCCGGAGAAGTTCGAGTTGCCCAGGTATCGCACCTTGCCGGAGCGGACCAGGTCGTCCAGCGCGGTGAGGGTCTCCTCGATCGGGGTGGCCGGGTCCGGCTCGTGGAGCTGGTACAGGTCGATGTGATCGGTCTCCAGCCGGCGCAGCGACGCCTCGACCGCGCGGACCAGGTAGCGCCGGGAGCCGCGGGCGCCGAAGTCGCGTCCGTTCAGTCCCTCCATGTTCATGCCGAACTTGGTGGCCAGCACGACCTCGTCGCGGCGGCCCTTGAGCGCGGCGCCGAGCAACTCCTCGGAGCTGCCGTGCGGGGTGCCGTAGATGTCGGCCGTGTCGAACAGGGTGATCCCGGCGTCGATCGCGGCGTCGACGACCTCACGGGTGCCGTCCGCGTCGAGCTTGCGGCCGAAGTTGTTGCAGCCGATGCCGACCACGGACACGACCAGGCCCGATTCGCCGAGCCGGCGGTAGCTCATCTCACTCATGAAACCGACCTTAGTTCGCGAGCCGGTTCGCGCTGCGGAAGACCTATATATCGGTCATCGTCTATTGACACCGGTTGTGACGCCTCGCATGCTTATGGGCACTCTCCGAGAGGCGAAATCAGCCCAAGTCGGATAGCTCCCCAGCCGCCGCGTCCATCGTGGACTCGCCCACGATCGGTCCACGATGGACGCGGCCCGGACTCTCGCGCCGGACGGCCCCGGGCCGCGGCTCTGCACCACCCGGACTGCAACTCCGCGCGGTCCGCGACGCTCGAGCCGCGCGGTCCGGGAGCGCCTGAGCCGCGCGGTCCGCGACGCGCGGTCCGGGAGCGCCGAGCCGCGCGGTCCGGGCCTGTGGCTCCCCGCAGGTAAGGGCGAGGTCATGCCGAACGGCGGGCCGGCCTGCGTCACCGCTGCCCTGGCCTGCGTTACCGCAGGCCCCGGCCCGCGTCACTCCTCCGGCTGGGCGGCCAGGTCGCGGTAGAGCGGGCGCAGCAGGTCGATCAGCGGAATGTGACGGACCTTGACCGGCGGCGGGTCCAGGGCCCGCAGCAGAAGCTCGGGCGGTGTCCCGCCGCGCGGTGGTCGCTCCCGCAACCGGCCGAGGCTCACCGCGGGGGAGTAGTAGTCGGCCATCCGGTCGGTGAGCGGCTCCTCCGCCACCGCCAGCGGATCCACCGCCTCGCCCGGATCGGTTGTGCCGCGCAGGGCGTCGAGCAGCGTCTCCCGGGCCCGCCCGCGCCAGGCCAGCACCAGGAACGGATCGTCGTCGAACGCCTCGGCCAGCACATACAGCGCCGCAGAGCCGTGTTTGCACGGTATGCCCCAGTCCGGGCAGGAACAGTCGATGTTCAGCTCCGACGGGAAGAGCGGGAGCCCCAGGTCGGTGAACAGCTCGACGATCTCGCGCGGCATCTCGCCGGCCAGCAGCGCGGCGCGATAGAGCGCCTGCGCGCCGAGCGCCTCGGTGATCTCCGTCCACTGTGCCTCGTCGAACGCGGCGATCCGGATCGTCACCTGATAAGGCGTCGGCCGCGACCCCTGCACCCGCGCGACCATCTGCCCGGCGCTCAGGGCGAAGTCGATGACCTGCCCTTTTCGTGCGTAGGCGCGTCCGCGCGCGAGCCGGCCCGGGTCGCAGACCTCCTCCAGCACGTCGACGAAGCGCCGCGACCACCACTGCTCGCCGATCTTGCCGCGTTTCGACCGGACGGCGAGCCCACCGTCCACTTCGATCGGACGAGCCGCGTCGTAGAACTGGCCGGACTTGTCGAACGGCATCTCAGCGCACCGCCGCCGGGTCGAGCGCGAACAGTTCGCGCAGCTGGTCCGTGCTCAGATCGGTGATCCACTCCTCGCCGGTGCCGACGACTGCCGAGGCCAGCGCCTTCTTCCGCTCGATCATCGCGTCGATCTTCTCCTCGAGCGTGCCGGTGCAGATGAACTTGCGGACCTGCACGTCACGCGACTGTCCGATGCGGAACGCCCGGTCGGTGGCCTGGTCCTCGACGGCTGGGTTCCACCACCGGTCAAAGTGGACGACATGGTTGGCCGCGGTCAGGTTGAGCCCGGTGCCGGCCGCTTTCAGCGAGAGCAGGAAGAGCATCGGCTCGTCCTCGGTCTGGAAGCGCTCGACGAGCTCGTCGCGACGGGGTTTGCTGAGCCCGCCGTGCAGCCACAGCACTGGACGGTCCAGGTGCGCCGCCAGGTAGGGCTGCAGCAGGGAGCCCCACTCCGCGTACTGAGTGAAGATCAGGGCCTTGTCGCCGTCTTCGACGATCTCCTCGGCCAGCTCCTCGAGCCGGGCCAGCTTCCCGGACCGGTCGGGCAGCCGGGAACCGTCCTTGAGAAGGTGCGCCGGGTGGTTGCAGACCTGTTTGAGCTTCATCATCGCGGCCAGCACGTTGCCCCGCCGCTGGATGCCCTCGCTGCCCTCGATCTCGGACATCATGTCCTCGACCACGGCCTGGTAGAGGGTGGCCTGCTCGGGAGTGAGCGTGCACCACACCTTCATCTCGTTCTTCTCCGGAAGGTCCGAGATGATGCTCTTGTCGGTCTTGAGGCGGCGCAGCACGAACGGCCCGGTCGCGCGTTTCAACGCGGCGGTCGCGTCCGCGTCCTGGTTGATCTCGATCGGCTCCTGGAACCGGCGGCGGAACCTCTTCGCCGGCCCGAGCAGTCCCGGATTGCAGAAGTCCATGATGGACCAGAGCTCGGCGAGGTGGTTTTCCACCGGGGTGCCGGTCAGGGCCAGCCTGGTGCGCGCCGGGATGGCCCGGACCGCCTGTGACTGGCGGGTGCCGCTGTTCTTGATCGCCTGAGCCTCGTCACAAGCCACCCGGCTCCAGCCGATCTCCCGCAGCGTCTCCAGGTCGCGCGCGGCCGTGCCATACGTGGTGAGCACCAGATCAGCCGCGCCGACCGCGGCGAGGAAGTCGTCACCGCGCTGCCGGGTGCCGCCGTGGTGCACGTAGACCCGCAGCTCCGGGGCGAACCGCTCGGCTTCCTTCTGCCAGTTGGTGATCAGGGACATCGGGCAGATCAGCAGCGTCGGCGCGTTCTCCTCGGGTGCCCGCCCGACGCGCTCGGTGAGCAGCAGCGAGAGGGTCTGCGCGGTCTTGCCCAGGCCCATGTCGTCGGCCAGGATCCCGCCCAGCCCGAGCCGGGTGAGGAAGTGCAGCCAGGACAGGCCCCGCTCCTGGTACGGCCGGAGCGTCCCCCGGAACCCCTCCGGGGTCGGCATCGGCTCGAGGCGCTCGGAGGCCTGGCCGGAGAGCAGATCGCCGAGCACACCGTCGGCGTCCACCTCGATCAGCGGCAGGTCCTCCTCGCCGCCCTCGACCACCTGCTGCAGCACCTCGGCGGCGGTCAGCTCGCCCTCCCGCCGCCGGCCGACCGCCTTGAGCGCGGCCTTGAGCTGGCGATCGTCCAGCTCGACCCACTGCCCGCGGACCCGCACCAGCGGCACCTTGAGCCGGGCCAGCTCGGCCAGCTCCTCGGCGCTGACCGTGCCGTCGCCGATCACCAGGTCGAGCCGGAAGTCGACGATCTCGCTCAGGCCGAACCCGGAGTCGGCGGCCGCCCGCGAGGCGCCCGCCTTGGACCTGGTCCGGGTGGTCAGTTTCAGGCCGACACCCTTGCGCCCGGCCCAGGACGGCAGCTGCACGCCGAACCCGGCCGCCTGCAGCAGCGGGGCAGCCTGGCGCAGGAAGTCGTAGGCCTCGGCGGTGTTCAGCTCCATCGCGGCCGGCTGCTGCTGCCGCAGTGCGTCGTTGAGCTGCGGGAACAGTCTCACCGCGCGGCCCAGCCCGGCCAGCAGCGCCTCGTCGGGCCGCCTCGGCAGGCCCGGGAACCGCTCACCGGCCCAGACCGCCTCGGCCGGCAGGTAGAGGCCGGAGTCCTCGGCCGACTGCAGGGCGAACTCCAGCTGCCAGTCGTCCTCGCCCGGTTCGGGCTCGGTCAGGCGGAAACTGACCCGGATCGGCCCGTTCGCCGCCTGGGCCGCGCGCATCCAGTCGTCGAGCGCCTTGCGCAGGTCGCGCAGCTCGCCGGCGGACGCGTGCGGCAGGGTGGGGTCGGGTGCGGTCAGCGCGGTGATCCAGCGGTCCGGCAGCGGCGCTTTCGGCCCGGCCCGGTGGCCGCCGAGGATCCGCTCCGGCAGGATCACCCGGGCCGACGCGTCGAGCAGCGTCTCCAGCGCGTCCCGCAGGGTCCGCCCGGCCGGGTGCCCCTCGGCGGCCGCGGAACCCGCGCGCGCCGGAGCCGTGACCGGGGTGACCGCCCGGACCACCGGTGGCATCCCCGCCGCGAAGTCGCGGTAGGTGGCCAGGTCGGTGCCGGTCAGCACGGAGCGCCACCGCGCGGCAGGCACCTTCTCCTCGATGGTCAGCTGCGGCAGCATCCGGCCGTGCTGGGCCAGGTCGCAGGCCCAGCCGGCGAGCAGGCAGAGATAACGCAGCGAGGCGCCGGCGACCCAGGCTCCGGCCGGGTCGGGGTCGGCGAGGGCCGCGAGCACGGCCACGGCGGACTCACCGGGCACCACGAGGGTGGGCACGGTCCAGCCGGCCAGCCGGACGCCGCGCGAGGTGGCCGGCTCGACGCCGGTCTCCGGGGAGGGGACCGGCCCCTGTGAGGTGCCGGGCAGCTGGACCGTGCCGGTTCCGATGCTGGTCACGTCATCGGGGAGCGCGAGGGCGCCGGCCAGCGCCTCGGCGCCGGCCGCGAACGGATGTGGGCGGACCTTGGCCCGGGACGCCGAGGTCTCCCGGGCGGTCGGTTCCTCGGCCCAGAGCAGTAACCGGCCTGGGCGCCCGGACCCGGGCGCCCAGGCGCCGTGAACGACGAGCACGTATCAACCCCCTGAGCAGTTCGTCGAGATTATCGGCCCGGCTCGGTCTCGGCCCACTCCACCAACTCGTAAACGACACCATTGGGGTCGGTGACCAGCAGCAGGCGCTCGCCCCAGGGCTCCTCGCGGATCGGCAGGGTGAGCTCGACGCCCTCGGCGCGCAACCGGTCCTGCTCGGCGTCGAGGTCGTCGACCACGAAGGCGACGATCGCGCCGGCGGCGGCCACCTCGCGCAGGTGTGGTGGCAGCACCTCCAGGCCGCGGCGCATGAACATCAGGTCGAGGCCGGCGTCGTCGCGGCCGAGAGAGGCGAACCCGTCAGCCGCCATCCGTTCGACATAGCCGAAGTGGTCCGCGAGAAACTTGCTCGAGGCGGGGACGTCGTCGACGGTGAGCGCTAGTGCGGATGACCGGATTCGCATGGTGCCTCCCCAGGACGGTTAGTTGTACGCCGTACAGAATACGCCGTACAAGAAAGGAGTGCCACCCGAGATGGCCGAAGCGCGCCGCACCATCGATCTGCTCTGGTTTCCGGAGGCGGTCGAGCGCAAGCGAGGCCGCCGTCCGGGCCTGAGCGTGGTCCGGGTCATCGAGACCGGCATCAGCCTGGCCGACGCCGAGGGGCTGGACGCGGTCTCGATGCGCCGGGTCGCGACCGAGCTGGGCGTGGTGCCGATGACGCTCTACACCTACGTGCCGGACAAGGCGACCCTGCTGGAGTTGATGCTGGACCGGGTCTACCTGGCGATGCCTCGGGCCGAGCTGCCGGACCGGCCGTGGCGGGAGCGGCTGACCGCGATCGCCGCGGAGAACCGCATGCTTGTCGAGGAGCATCCGTGGGTGGCCGGTCTGCCGGCCAACCGGCCGCCGCTCGGGCCCGGCCTGATGGCGAAGTACGAGCACGAGCTGCGCGCCTTCACCGGCTGCGGGCTGGACGATGTGGAGATCGACTCGGCGCTGACCTTCCTGATCGGCTTCGTGCAGTCCTCGGCGCGGACCGCCGCCGACGGCCGGGCCGCGGCCGAGCGCAGCCAGGAGACCGACTGGGAGTGGTGGCAGGAGCGCGGCCCGGTCTTCGAAGCGGTCTTCGACCAGCACGCCTACCCGACCGCCACTCGGGTCGGCGCCGCGGCGGGCGCCGCGCTCGGCGCCGCCCACAACCCCGATCATGCGTACGACTTCGGCCTCGCCCGGGTGCTCGACGGGCTGGGCGTGCTCATCGACGGCGCGGGTGGCGGTGACCGAGGCCGCTGACGGCTGTCCGCCGTTGGACGTACGCTTCCTGTCGTGACGGTGAACCCGGAGATCGACAGCATCCTGCAGCGCGGCGCGGACGGTGGGCGGATCACCCCCGAGGAGGCGCTGCTGCTCTACACGGAGGCCCCGTTCCACGCACTGGGCGAGGCGGCCGACGCGGTCCGGCGCCGGCGGTACCCGGACGGCATCGTCACCTACCTGATCGACCGCAACATCAACTACACGAACGTGTGCGTCACGGCGTGCAAGTTCTGCGCGTTCTACCGGGCCCCCAAGCACAAAGAGGGCTGGTCGCACCCGACCGAGGAGATCCTGCGCCGCTGCGCCGAGGCGGTCGAGCTCGGCGCCACCCAGGTGATGCTGCAGGGCGGCCACCACCCGGACTACGGCGTGGAGTACTACGAGGAGCTCTTCTCCTCGGTCAAGCAGGCGTTCCCGCAGCTCGCGATCCACTCGATCGGCCCGAGTGAGATCCTGCACATGGCCAAGGTCTCGAACCTGTCGATCGAGGAGGCCATCCTCCGGATCAAGGCAGCCGGGTTGACCTCGATCGCCGGCGCCGGCGCCGAGATGCTGCCCGACCGGCCGCGCAAGGCGATCGCCCCGCTCAAGGAGAGCGGTGCGCGCTGGCTCGAGGTGATGGCGGTGGCTCACCGTAACGGCCTGTCCTCGACCGCGACCATGATGATGGGCACCGGCGAGACCAACTTCGAGCGCATCGAGCACATCCGGATGATCCGTGAGGTGCAGGACCTCGCGGTGGCGAACGGGTACCGCGACATCGCGGTGGAGGAGTCGCACGAGGTCGGTGGCTTCCGCGCCTTCATCCCGTGGACGTACCAGGCAGAGAACAACCACCTGAAGGGCCGCACCCAGGCGACCACGATGGAGTACCTGCGGTTCATCGCGGTCTCCCGGCTGTTCTTCGACAACATCGCGCACCTGCAGGCGTCCTGGCTGACCACCGGCAAGGACATCGGCCAGCTCTCGCTGCACATGGGCGTCGACGACCTGGGTTCGATCATGCTGGAGGAGAACGTGATCTCCTCGGCCGGTGCCAAGCACCGCTCCAACCTGCAGGAACTCATCTCGATGATCCGCACCGCGGACCGGATCCCGGCCTGGCGCGACACGTGGTACAAGCACCTCGCGGTGCACCGGACCGCCGCCGACGACCCGACCGACGACCGCGTGGTCTCGCACTTCTCGTCGATCGCGATCCCCGGTGGCGGCGTGGCGGGGCGTACCCAGCTCCCCCTTGTGGACGCCCAGTAACGGCCGGATAGGACGATCGGAACAGCCGATCTATCGACAGACATGGTCGGCTGTTCGTTGCATTCTGTGACGCATGCTGAACAGCAGCGTGTCACTGCTGACCTTCGTCGTCACCGCGATCGTGGTGTTCTTCTTCACCGCGGCCTGGGTCAAGTTGAAGAACGCCCGTGGTGGCTACCGCGTGGCCAAGACCGCGGTGGGTGTGACCCGCAAGGCCATGTGGTCCGCGGCCGGCGCGTTGGTCTGGTCCGCGGTGGTGGCCGCGATCCTGGTGGTGGTGCTGGTCGCCTGGCAGGCGCGAGATCTCGCCGATGCCGCCGAGAACACGCCCTCACCGAGCCCTTCGGCGCGTCCGAGCTGACCGTTCGGCCAGGGTGGGGGTCGTCGGACCGGGGAGGGCTGTATTGCTCCTTCGTAACGAGCCCGCCTGTTGGCTGTACCGCGCCGTTCCCGCTGGTTACGTTGCCTGCGTACGGAACCGGAAAAACTTATGCGTCGCCAGGCGGTCAGCGTCGGTGACGAGCAGTCGGACCCGACCGATGGCGGTCGTATATATAACGCACAAGGCACGGGCGGGATGGGAAACCATCCCGCCCGTTCTGTTTGGCGACGTAGTGGCAGAGTTGGTTGACGTGACGCGCGCAGATCTGGACAAAGAGCCCCACGAGGTCGCCGAGATGTTCGACGGCGTGGCCAAGCGCTACGACCTGACCAACACGGTGCTCTCCTTCGCACAGGACCGCAGCTGGCGCCGGGCCACCCGGGCCGCGCTGGGCCTGCGGCCGGGTGAGCGGGTGCTGGACGTGGGTGCGGGCACCGGCGTCTCCACCGACGAGCTGGGCCGGTCCGGCGCGTTCGCGGTCGGCGCCGACATCTCGGTCGGGATGCTGCAGGCCGGCCGCCGGGTGCGGGCCGAGGTGCCGCTGCTGGCCGGTGACGCGCTGCACCTGCCGTTCCCGGACGCCACCTTCGACGCGGTGACGATCTCCTTCGCGCTGCGCAACGTGGTGGACACCGGCGCTGCGCTGCGTGAGTTCGCCCGGGTGACCCGGCCGGGCGGCCGCCTGGTGGTGTGCGAGTTCAGCACGCCGACGAACCCGGCCTTCCGGACCGTCTACATGCAGTACCTGATGCGCTCGCTGCCGGTGGTGGCGCGCGGGGTGTCGAGCAACCCGGATGCGTACGTGTACCTGGCCGAGTCGATCCGCGCCTGGCCGGACCAGGCCGGGCTGGCCGGGCGGATCGCCGAGTCGGGGCCGTGGGACCGGGTCGGCTGGCGCAACCTGACCGGCGGAGTGGTGTCGCTGCACCGGGCGACCCGCCGCTGACCGGCCGTACCGAAAACGGATCCTGATCAACTCGCGCGTGTCGGTGACAAAACGGTCATTTCACGTACGCGGAGCGAATCGACTGTTTAGCTCGAAGTTATGACAAAAATCGGGCAGCTCGAGGACACCGACATCGACATCGCGATTGATGAGGGCGAGGCTGGTGAGCGGCGTGCCAGTGAGCTGGCCAATCGCATCCGGATGGTCGCCGCCCAAGATCCCCTGTTGGCGCAAGACCTGGTAGAGGAACTGATCGTCGCTTTGGACCGGGCGATGGACGGCACTATCCGAGATCATCTCGAGGGCCCGGCCCGGGGGATCGCAGATCGCGTTTTGGGGGAATCTGCCCCGATTCGTTAGCCACGCCGAAACAATTAGGCTGACCTGAGCGCAAAGATCTTCGATAGTCGGCCTAGACTCCGATCGAGGCGCGCTTGTGAACTAATTCACGAGCGCCGCGGGATCGGAGGCTGCACCGTGACTGACCACTCGCCATCGACCGTCGCCGACGAGGCTGACGTGATCGTGGTCGGCGCGGGGCCCGGTGGCAGCGCGGCCGCGTACCACCTCGCCCGGCACGGAGTTCGCGTCCTGCTGCTCGAGAAGACCGAGTTCCCGCGCGAGAAGGTCTGTGGCGACGGCCTGACCCCGCGCGCGGTCCGGCAGCTGGTCCGGATGGGCATCGACACCTCGGAGAAGGCCGGCTGGCTGCACAACCGCGGCCTCCGGGTGATCGGCGGCGGGGTCCGGCTCGAGCTGGACTGGCCCGAGCTGGCCAGCTTCCCCAACTACGGCCTGGTCCGCACCCGGATGGACTTCGACGACATGCTGGCCGACCGCGCGGTCGAGGCCGGCGCGCTGCTGCGGACGAACGTGAACGTGATCGGCCCGGTCCTGAACGAGGACGGGTACGTGATCGGCGTCGAGGCCAAGATCGGCCCGGACAAGGAACCCGTCGAGTACCGCGCTCCGCTGGTGATCGCCGCCGACGGCGTCTCCGGCAAGTTCCCGCTGGCGCTGGGGCTGGCCAAGCGCGACGACCGCCCGCTCGGGGTGGCCGTCCGGCGCTACTACCGCTCCGCGGTCAAGGCGGACGACAACTACCTGGAGTCCTGGCTGGAGCTGCGCAGCGCGCAGGACCCGAGCCGGCTCCTCCCGGGTTACGGATGGATCTTCGGGCTGGGTGACGGCCGGGTGAACGTGGGCCTCGGCATCCTCAACTCGTCCGATGCGTTCGGCAAGACGAACTACCGGCACCTGCTCACCGACTGGCTCGGCTCCACCCCGGAGGACTGGGGTATGCGGGGCGAGGAGAACGCGGAGGGCCCGACGCTGGGCGCGGCGCTCCCGATGGGCTTCAACCGGGTGCCGCACTACACCCGCGGCGTGATGCTGGTCGGCGACTCGGGTGGCATGGTCAACCCGATGAACGGCGAGGGCATCGCGTACGCGATGGAGTCCGGTGAGCTGGCCGCCGAGGTGGCGGTGCAGGCACTGGCCCGCCCGGCGGGACCGGAACGGGAGCGGGCGCTGCGCGCCTACCCGTCCGAGCTGAGCCTGCGGTTCGGCGGTTACTACCGCCTGGGTGGTGTGTTCGTGAAGCTGATCGGCAACCCGCAGATCATGCGGCTGGCCACCAAGCACGGCATGCCGCACCCGACGTTGATGAAGTTCGTCCTCAAGCTCCTGGCCAACCTCACCGACCCGCGCGGTGGCGACGCCATGGACCGCATCATCAACGGCTTGACGAAGGTGGCGCCCTCCGTCTGACCGACGGATTCGGGCACCCCGACCAAAGGGATACAAAAGCGAAAAACTAGTGTGAAGCGGCTAACAGTCGTACGGGAGTGAAGATGACGATCAACCCATACGTCCCGATCGTCGGGTTGCTGATCCTCGGCGCGCTCTTCGCGTTGTTCTCGGTGTCGGTGGCACCGATCGTGGGTCCGAAGCGCTACAACCGGGCAAAAATGGACGCCTACGAATGCGGCATCGAGCCGGCCCCTCAACCGGTCGGCGGTGGACGCTTCCCGGTGAAGTTCTACCTGACCGCGATGCTCTTCATCATCTTCGACATCGAGACCATCTTCCTCTACCCGTGGGCCGTCTCGTTCGAGGCGCTGGGCCTGTTCGGCTTCGTGGAAATGGTCCTCTTCATCGTCACCGTGTTCATCGCCTACACCTACGTGTGGCGGCGCGGCGGCCTCAACTGGGACTGATAACCATGGGAATCGAAGAGAAACTTCCCAGCGGCATCCTCCTCACCTCGGTCGAGAAGCTGTCGAACTGGGCTCGCAAGTCATCGTTCTGGGGTGCGACCTTCGGTCTCGCCTGCTGCGCCATCGAGATGATGGCCGCCGGTGGCCCGCACTACGACCTGGGTCGCTGGGGCATGGAGGTGTTCCGCGCTTCGCCTCGCCAAGCGGACCTGATGATCGTCGCGGGCCGGGTCAGCCAGAAGATGGCTCCGGTGGTCCGGCAGATCTACGACCAGATGCCCGAGCCGCGCTCGGTGATCTCGATGGGCGTCTGCGCCTCGTCCGGCGGCATGTTCAACAACTACGCCATCGTGCAGGGTGTGGATCACATCGTCCCGGTCGACATCTACCTGCCGGGCTGTCCGCCCAGGCCGGAGATGCTGATCGACGCGATCCTCAAGATGCGCGAGAAGGTGATGGCCACACCTCTCGGCCCGAACGGCCGCAAGATGCACGAGCAGCGCCGTCTCGACGGCAAGCTCCCGCTCGTCGCACCGGGTGCCATGCCGTCGTCGTACCGGGTGGACAAGGTCCGCCGGGCGGAATGGACGCAGGCCGTCAAGGAAGGGCGCGAAGAGCAATTGCGGATCGAGAACTGGATGAAACTCCAGCCGCATTTGCGGGAGGGTGGCAAATGAGTATTCAGCCTGGAACTGAGGGTAGCGGTTCTGCTCCCGAAACAGCGCCGCCTCCGTCCAGTCCGGACAAAGGAATGTTCGGCGTCATGGGCACCGGCGACGTCTCCGGTTTCGGCCGTCTGGTCCGCCCTCGACCTGCTGTTTTTGACAGCCCTCGGCCGTTCGGCGGGTATTTCGACGACGTCTATGACGCGTTGGAGGAAGCTTATCCGGCGTTCTCCGAAGCCATCGAGAAAGTGGTGGTGGATAGGGCGGAACTCACACTTCACATCAGGCCCGAGAGAATCAAGGACGTCTGTCAGGTAATGAGGGACGACGGGTCCCTGAAGTTCGAGCTCTGCTCCTCTGTCGACTGCGTCGACTACCTGGCCACCGACGAGCGCCGGTTCCACATCGCGTACCAGCTCACCTCGATGACGTACCGCCGGAGGGTCCGTCTCGAGGCCGCTGTCGCGGACGGTGTGCCGCTGCCCAGCGTGACCAGCGTCTACCCGACCGCGGACTGGCAGGAGCGCGAGGTCTACGACATGTTCGGCGTGGTCTTCACCGGCCACCCGAACCTGACCCGGATCCTGATGCCGGACGACTGGGAGGGCCATCCCCAGCGCAAGGACTACCCGCTCGGCGGGGTGCCCGTGGAGTACAAGGGCGCCGAAATTCCGCCGCCCGACCAGCGGAGGGTCTACCAGTGACAAGTTCTGAGTACGCAAGCGCGCGCGAGACGACCGAGGGCCGGGTCTTCACGGTCACCGGCGGCGACTGGGACAGCGTCACGTCCAGCATCGACCCGCTCAGCAACGAGAAGATCGTCGTCAACATGGGTCCCCAGCACCCGTCCACCCACGGCGTGCTCCGGCTGGTGCTGGAGCTCGAGGGCGAGACGGTGATCGAGGCCCGCCCGGTGATCGGCTATCTGCACACCGGGATCGAGAAGAACCTGGAGTACCGCACCTGGACGCAGGGCGTCACGTTCGTGACCCGGATGGACTACCTGGCCAACATGTCCAACGAGGCGGCGTACTGCTTCGCGGTGGAGAAGCTGCTCGGGATCGAAGATCAGATCACCGAGCGGGCCAGAACGATCCGGGTCATGTTCATGGAGCTGCAGCGGATCGCCTCGCACCTGGTCTGGCTGGCCACCACCGGCATGGAGCTCGGCGCGATCTCGATGATGCTGTACGGCTTCCGGGAGCGGGAGTACATCCTCGACATCTTCGAGGAGACCTCCGGGCTGCGGATGAACAACGGCTACATCCGGCCCGGCGGCCTGGCACAGGACCTGCCCGACTCGGCGGTCAAGAAGATCCGGGACCTGCTGGTCTACCTGCCGAAGAAGCTCAAGGAATACGAGGCGATGCTCTCCGGCCAGATCATCTGGCAGAAGCGCACGCAGGGTGTCGCCGTCCTGGACGTGACCGGTTGCCTGGCGCTGGGCATCACCGGACCGGTGCTGCGGGCCGCTGGCCTGCCCTGGGACCTGCGCAAGACCATGCCGTACGCGGGTTACGAGACGTACGAGTTCGACGTGCCGACCGCGACCACGGCGGACGTCTGGGGTCGTTATCTGGTCCGGCTGGCGGAGATCAAGGAGTCGCTGAAGATCGTCGAACAGACGCTCGACCGGCTCAAGCCCGGCCCGGTCTGGGTCGCGGACAAGAAGATCGCCTGGCCCGCGCAGCTCGCGCTGGGCGTGGACGGTCTCGGGAACTCCCTGGAGCACGTCGCCAAGATCATGGGCCAGTCGATGGAATCGCTGATCCACCACTTCAAGCTCGTGACCGAAGGCTTCCGGGTGCCGCCCGGTCAAGTCTATGTCGCGGTGGAACACCCGCGTGGCGAACTCGGCGTACACGCGGTTTCTGACGGTGGCACCCACCCCTACCGGGTGCACTACCGCGAGCCGAGCTTCGTCAACCTCCAGGCCATCCCCGCGATGGCCGAGGGAGCACTGCTGGCCGACGTGATCGCCGGTGGCGCCTCCCTGGACCCGGTTATGGGTGGGTGTGATCGCTGATGTCCGACACTGCCGTTGAATTCTCCCCGGCCGCGGCTCCGCTGGCGGAGAAGCTGCTGGGGGCCGCGCGGGAGATCCTGGCGCGGTACCCGGCCGGCCGGGAGCGCTCGGCGCTGCTGCCGCTGCTGCACCTGGTGCAGACCGAGGACGGGTTCGTCACCCCGGCCGGGGTGTCCTTCTGCGCCGAGATCCTGGGCATCAACAAGGCCCAGGTGGGCGCGGTCGCCACCTTCTACACCATGTACAAGCGCCGGCCCACCGGTGAGTACCTGGTCAGCGTCTGCACCAACACGCTCTGCAACGTGCTCGGCGGTCAGGAGGTCTACGACCAGCTGACCGAGCACCTCGGCGTCGGTCACAACGAGACCACCGCCGACGGCAAGATCACGCTCGAGCACGCCGAGTGCCTGGCCGCCTGCGACTACGCGCCGGTGGTGACGGTCAACTACGACTTCACCGTCGACCAGGCCACGCCGGACTCCGCGGTCGAGATGGTCGACAAGCTGCGTAACGGCGAGCAGCCGACGCCCAGCCGGGGCGCCCGGATCTGCTCGCTCAAGGAGATGCAGTTCCAGTTGGCCGGCTTCGCCGATCCGCGCGAGGGCGCGGTCGGCGACGGAGTGGCCGGCGCGCCGACGCTGCGCGGGGTGCGTCTCGCCCAGGAGCACGGGATCGCGGTGGCCGGCTTCAACCTGGACACCCCGATCACCACCACCAAGCCGGCTCGCGAGGAGCAGCCCGGCAAGGTCGCGACCGCGGTGCAAGCGGTGAAGGCTGCGGTCGGCACGGTCGCCGGAAAGGCTGCCGAGAAGGCGGGTCAGGTCGGTGACCGGGTCAACGCCGGGAAGAAGACCGAGGACCCGCAGATCCGTACCGCGGAGCTCCGCAATCCCACCGCGAGCGAACCGGCGAAACCGGAAGCGAACGCGGGCGCGACGACCGGCGTCGCGGGCAGCGCGCCGGCCGGCGACGCCAAACCCGCGGGCGACAGCCCGCGCACGCCCGACCCGACCCGTGGCTCGGAGGAGGAGAAATGACCCAAATCCGACCTGAGGTGCTGCAGAAGCTGACCCCGGTGCTGACCAAGCGCTGGCTCTCGCCGGACGCCTGGCAGATCGGCGTCTACGAGCGCCTCGACGGTTACCAGGCGCTCCGCAAGACCCTCGACGTGCACCCGGACGACATGATCCAGCTGATCAAGGACTCCGGGCTGCGTGGCCGTGGTGGCGCGGGGTTCCCGACCGGGCTGAAGTGGGGCTTCATCCCGCAGGGCGACGGCAAGCCGCACTACCTCGTGATCAACGCGGACGAGGGCGAGCCGGGCACCTGCAAGGACCTGCCGCTGATGACGTACGACCCGCACTCGCTGGTGGAGGGCGCGATCATCGCGTCCTACGCGATCCGGGCGAACCGCGCGTTCATCTACATCCGCGGTGAGGCGGTGCACGCCGCGCGGCGGCTGCGCAACGCGGTGCAGGAGGCGTACGCCGCCGGTTACCTCGGCAAGAACATCCTCGGCTCCGGGTTCGACCTGGACCTGGTGGTGCACAGCGGCGCCGGCGCGTACATCTGCGGCGAGGAGACCGCGCTGCTCGACTCGCTGGAGGGGTTCCGCGGCCAGCCCCGGCTGCGCCCGCCCTTCCCGGCCATCGCCGGCCTGTACGCCAGCCCGACCGTGGTCAACAACGTCGGCACGATCGCCAGCGTGCCGTACATCGTGCTGGGCGGCGCGGACTGGTGGAAGAGCATGGGCACCGAGAAGTCGGCCGGCCCGATGATCTATTCGCTCTCCGGCCGGGTGGTCAACCCGGGCCAGTACGAGTGCGGCCTCGGCATCACCCTGCGCGAGCTGATCGAGATGGCCGGCGGCATGCAGCCGGGCCACGAGCTGAAGTTCTGGACGCCGGGTGGCTCGTCGACGCCGATCCTGACCGCCGAGCACATCGACACCGCGATGGACTTCGAGGGTGTCGCGGCGGCCGGCTCGATCCTGGGCACCACGGCGATGCAGATCTTCTCCGACCAGGACTGCCCGGTCTACAACACGTGGCGGTGGCTGGAGTTTTATCACCACGAATCGTGCGGCAAGTGCACACCGTGCCGGGAGGGCAACTACTGGCTGGTGCGTACCTACCGGCGGATCCTCGCCGGCCAGGGCACCCTCGCCGACCTGGACACCATGCAGGACACCGCGGACAACATCTTCGGCCGGTCCTTCTGCGGTCTCGGTGACGGCGCGGCGACGCCGGTCATCTCGACGCTCAAGTGGTTCCGGGACGACTACCTCGGCTACATCGAGGGCCGCACGGCTCCCCGGCTGTCCGAGAAGAGCCTGGTGGGAGCGCACTGATGACCGACGTAGCGAAGAGGGCCGACCTGGTCACGCTGACCATCGACGGCGTCGAGGTCACCGCGGAGAAGGGCGAGCTGCTCATCCGGGTGGCCGAGCGGATGGGCACCGCGATCCCGCGGTTCTGCGACCACCCGCTGCTGGCGCCGGCCGGTGCCTGCCGCCAGTGCCTGGTCGAGGTGGAGGGCCAGCGCAAGCCGATCGCCTCGTGCACCCAGACGGTGGCCGAGGGCATGGTGGTGAAGACCCAGGTCACCTCGCCGGTGGCGGCCAAGGCCCAGGCCGGCGTGATGGAACTGCTGCTGATCAACCACCCGCTGGACTGCCCGACCTGCGACAAGGGCGGTGAGTGCCCGTTGCAGAACCAGGCGATGAGCAACGGCCGCGCCGAGTCGCGGTTCCACGAGCCCAAGCGCGAGTACGAGAAGCCGATCCACATCTCCAGCCAGGTGCTGCTGGACCGGGAGCGCTGCGTGCTCTGCCAGCGCTGCACCCGGTTCTCCGAGGAGATCGCCGGCGACAAGTTCATCGACCTGATGGACCGGTCCTCCGGCGAGCAGATCAACGTCTACCGGGACGACTTCTTCGGTGGCACGGGCACCGGGGACGGCCAGGTCGGCGAGGGCGAGGGGGACGTCGCGTTCAACTCGTACTTCTCCGGCAACACCATCCAGATCTGCCCGGTCGGCGCGCTGACCGGCGAGCAGTACCGGTTCCGCGCCCGCCCGTTCGACCTGGTCTCCTCGCCGACCACCTGCGAGCACTGCGCGGCCGGCTGTTCGATGCGAGCCGACCACCGGCGCGGCAAGGTGCTGCGCCGGCTGGCCGGTGACGACGCCGCGGTCAACGAGGAGTGGAACTGCGACAAGGGCCGGTGGGGTTTCCGCTACACCACGGCCAACGAGCGCATCACCACGCCGCTGGTCCGGGACGCGCGTACCGGGCAGCTGCGCGAGGCGTCCTGGAGCGAGGCGCTGCTCACCGCCGCGGAAGGCCTGAAGGCGGCCCGCGAGCGGGGCGTCGGGGTGCTGACCGGCGGGCGGCTCACCGTGGAGGACGCGTACTCGTACGCGAAATTCGCCCGGATCGTGCTGCGGACCAACGACATCGACTTCCGGGCGCGGCCGGTCCGAGCCTCCGGCTCGTCGGCCGAGATCACCGAGGAGGCCGATTTCCTCGCGGCCGCGGTGGCCGGGGTTTCCGAGGTTTCGTACGCCGATGTCGAGGCCGCCCCGTCCGCTCTGATCGTCGGACTGGAGCCGGAGGAGGAGTGCCCGATCCTCTTCCTGCGTCTGCGCAAGGCGACCAGCCGCCGCAAACTGCAGGTCACGGCGATCGCGCCGTATCTGTCCCGCGGCTTCGAGAAGCTCAGCGCCACGCTCGTCGCGGCGGTGCCGGGTGACGAGGCCCGGCTGCTGAACACCGACCCGGCGGTCGCCGAGGCGCTCAGCGCTCCGGGCAGCCTGCTGCTGGTCGGCGAACGCCTGGCCACCGTGCCGGGTGGGCTCTCCGCGGCCGCGGCGCTGGCCGCCCGGACCGGCGCCCGCCTCGCGTGGGTGCCGCGCCGGGCCGGTGACCGGGGTGCTGTCGACGCCGGCTGCCTGCCGAACCTGCTGCCGGGCGGTCGCCCGGTCGGCGACCCGGGCGCTCGCGCCGAGCTGTCGCTGGGCTGGGCGGTCGACTCCGGCGTGCTGCCGAGCCGGCCGGGCCGGGACGTCGACGCGATCATCGCGGCGGCGGCCGACGGGACACTCGGCGGCCTGCTGGTCGGCGCGGTGGACCCGGGCGACCTGACCGACCCGGTCCTCGCCGAGCAGGCGCTGGACGCGGTGCCCTTCCTGGTCAGCCTGGAATTGCGCACCAGCGCGGTGACCGAGCGGGCCGACGTGGTGCTGCCGATCGCGCCGGCGGTGGAGAAGTCCGGCACCTACATGGACTGGGAGGGCCGGCTGCGGTCCTTCGAGAAGGTCCTGGGCAGCACGGCGATGACCGACGGCCGGGTGCTGGAGGCGATCGCCGCGCTGCTGGACGTCACCCTGAACACCGGCGACGTGCAGGCGGTGCGCCGCGAGCTGGGCGCGCTGCCGGCCGGCACGGCCCGTCCCGAGCTGCCGTCGATCGCCGCCGAGGCGGTCGCCGAGCCGGGTGAGCGGGCCGCGGTGCTGGCCACCTGGCACCAGCTGATCGACCTGGGCACGCTGACCGAGGGCGACGCGGTGCTGGCCGGTACGGCGAGACCGCCTGTTGTCCGGCTCGGCAAGGAGCTGGCCGAGCAGCTGCGGGTCACCGACGGCGACCTGCTCACGGTCCGCAGTGACCGCGGCTCGGTGACGCTGCCGGCCGCGATCGCCGACCTGCCCCGGCAGGTGGTGTGGCTGCCGACCAACTCGCCGGCTTCGACGGTGCGCCGCAGTCTCGGCGTCACCGCCGGCGCGGTGGTCCGGTTGTCGGCCGGTCTGCCCGGTCCGATTCTCGCCGAGGGAGTTGAGCGATGAACGTCCTTCTCGCGGCGCACGCGGAGGACCCGACCCTGCAGACGTTCGAACAGGACGTCTGGTGGATCGTGCTGATCAAGCTGCTCGGGCTGTTCGTCCTGCTGCTGATCCTGACGCTGTTCACGATCAACTACGAGCGCAAGGTCGTGGCCCGGATGGCGGTCCGGCCGGGCCCCAACCAGGTCGGGTTCCGCGGTTATCTGACCAGCCTCAGCGACGGCCTGAAGCTGCCGTTCAAAGAGGAGATCATTCCGAAGACCGCCGACAAGATCGTCTACTTCCTCGCCCCGGTCATCTCGGCGACCACGGCGTTCACCGCCTTCGCGGTGATCCCGTTCGGTGGCGTGGTGAACATGTTCGGTCATCGGACCGCGCTGCAGCTCACCGACGTACCGGTCTCGGTGCTGGTGCTGCTGGCCTGCTCGTCGATGAGCGTCTACGGCGTGGTGCTGGCCGGCTGGGCGTCCGGGTCGACGTACCCGCTGCTCGGCGCGTTGCGGTCGAGTGCGCAGATGATTTCGTACGAGGTCGCGATGGGCCTCTCCATCGTCGCGGTGTTCATGACCGCGGGCTCGATGAGCACCTCGCAGATCGTCGCGGCGCAGGCGTCCGGCGAGCCGACCACGCTCTTCGGCGTCACGATCACCATGCCCGGCTGGTACTGCCTGCAGCTGCTGCCGAGCTTCCTGATCTACGTGATCTCGGCGGTCGGTGAGACCAACCGGGCGCCGTTCGACCTGCCCGAGGCGGAGTCCGAGCTGGTCGGCGGGTTCCACACCGAGTACTCGTCGTTCAAGTTCGCGCTGTTCTTCCTGGCCGAGTACATCAACATGATCACCGTCTCGGCGTTCTGCACCACGCTGTTCCTGGGTGGCTGGCGCGCACCGTGGCCGATCACCGCGATCTGGGAGGGCGCCAACTCCGGCTACTTCGGCCTGATCTGGTTCTTCCTCAAGGTCTTCACGCTGCTGTTCGGCTTCATCTGGCTGCGGGCCACACTGCCCCGGATGCGGTACGACCAGTTCATGCGGTTCGGCTGGAAGGTGCTGATCCCGGTCAGCCTGGTCTGGATCCTCTTCCTGGCGTACTTCAAGGTCGCCCGCAGCGGCGCGCTCTCCACCGAAGCCCGGTGGATCTCCACCGGGGTGATCGCCCTGATCGTGCTGGTGGTCGCGTGGAAGTGGCCCTCGTCGGAGAAACCCGATCCGGTGCCCATCGAGGAGCAGTTGGCCGCACGTCCACCGGGCAGTTTCCCGGTCCCCCCGATGGACCTCCAGGTACCGCCCAGCCCGCGCGCCCGCCGTGCGGTCGCCGAGCGTGCCCCGGCCGCCGTCGGCGGCGACCCCGAGTCGAAGGAGGTGTGACGTGAACACGTTGACCGGCTCCTTCAAGGGTTTCGGCGTGACGTTCGCCCACATGTTCCGCAAGGTGATCACGACCGACTACCCGTTCTCCCCGCCGACGCCGGCGCCGCGCTACCACGGGCGGCACATCCTCAACCGGCACCCGGACGGCCTGGAGAAGTGCATCGGCTGCGAGCTGTGTGCCTGGGCCTGCCCGGCCGACGCGATCTACGTCGAGGGCGGCGACAACACCGACGAGCAGCGGTTCTCGCCGGGTGAGCGGTACGCGAAGATCTACCAGATCAACTACACCCGCTGCATCTTCTGCGGGCTCTGCATCGAGGCCTGCCCGACCCGTTCGCTGACCATGAGCAACGAGTTCGAGCTGGCCCGGGACAGCCGCCAGGACCTGATCTTCACGAAGGAACAGCTCCTGGCGCCGCTGCTGGAGGGTATGGAGCAGCCGCCGCACCCGATGCGCCTGGGCGAGACCGACAAGGACTACTACCTCGGCGCGCTCACCAACCCGGGTACGTCGGCCGGAGCGGAGCGGGCGCCGTGGTCGACGAACGCCGCGGAGGACGCCACCGGGGGTGCGGCATGACCCAGGTGTCCACCGGCGAGCAGGTCGCCTTCTGGATCCTCGGCTCGCTCGCGGTGATCGGGGCGCTCGGTATGGTGCTGGCCCGTAACGCGGTGCACTCCGCGCTCTGGCTGGTGCTCACCATGCTGAACCTCGGGATCCTCTACGTGGTCAACTCGGCGCCGTTCCTCGGCTTCGTGCAGGTCATCGTGTACACCGGCGCGATCATGATGCTGTTCCTGTTCGTGCTGATGCTGGTCGGCCGGGACGCCTCGGACTCGCTGATCGAGTCGCTGCGCGGGCAACGGGTCGCGGCGATCATTCTCGGTCTCGGATTCGCCGGCCTGGTCGGCACCGGACTGGCCCGGGCGCTCGATGACACCCCGACCGCCGGCCTGGACGCGGCCAACCAGAACGGCAACGTGCAGGGCCTGGCCTCGCTGCTGTTCACCAAGTACGTCTTCGCGTTCGAGGTCACCTCGGCGCTGCTGATCACGGCGGCGGTGGGCGCGATGATCCTGGCCCACGTCGAACGCGGCAAGGGCGAGAAGGTGGACCAGGTGTCCCGGATGAAGGAGCGCTTCCTTCCCGGCAACTACCCCGGCCCGAAGCCCGGCCCCGGCGTCTACGCGAACACCATGTCGGTGGCCGCGCCGGCCCGCCTGCCGGACGGCAACGGAGCGGAGAGCAGCATCTCGCCGATCCTGCCGGTCCGGGAGCTGACGATCTCTGAGGTAGCCCCGAAGGGCACCGAGAAGTGAACGCGAAGCGGAGCAATCGATGGACGGCGGAGCGAAGTGACTCCTGACTATTACCTGATCCTGGCGTCGATCCTGTTCACCATCGGCGCCTCCGGAGTGCTGATCCGGCGCAACGCGATCGTCCTGTTCATGTGCATCGAGCTGATGCTGAACGCGGCGAACCTGGCGCTGGTCACCTTCAGCCGGATCAACGGCGGCCTGGACGGCCAGATCATCTCGTTCTTCGTGATGGTCGTGGCAGCGGCCGAGGTCGTTGTCGGCCTCGCCATCATCATGTCGATCTTCCGTACGCGACGCTCGGCGAGTGTCGACGACGCGAACCTCCTGAAGTACTGAAGGGGCTTCCATGGCACTCTCATTGGAGTACGCCCCCGCGACGGGGGTGCTGAGCAGCGTCTGGCTACTCGTGGCCATCCCGCTGGCCAGCGCGGCGATCCTGTTGCTGCTGGGCAAGCGGGCCGACAAGTGGGGTCATTGGCTCGGCGTCCTGGCGGTGGCCAGCTCGTTCGTACTCGGGCTGATCTTCTTCCTGAGCCTGAGCGGCCTGGAGGAGACGAAGCGCTCGGCCGAGCTGAGCCTGTTCGACTTCATCCAGGTCGGCGCGCTGAAGGTCGACTTCGGCATGCTCTTCGACCCGCTCTCCGGGGTCTTCGTCCTGCTGATCACCGGTGTCGGTTCGCTGATCCACCTGTACGCGGTCGGCTACATGGAGCACGACCCGGGCCGGCGACGGTTCTTCGCCTATTTCAACCTGTTCGTCGCGGCGATGCTGTTGCTCGTCCTCGGCAACAACTACGTGATGCTCTACTTCGGCTGGGAGGGCGTCGGTCTGGCGTCGTACCTGCTGATCTCGTTCTGGTACACCCGCCCGTCGGCGGCCACGGCCGGCAAGAAGGCGTTCCTGATGAACCGGGTCGGCGACGCCGGCCTGGCGATCGGCGTCTTCCTGATGTTCACCACGCTGGGCAGCACTCAATATTCCGCGGTTTTCAGCGGGGTGACCTCGCTGAGCGCCACCACGGTGCTGGTCATGGGTCTGCTCCTGCTGCTCGGCGCGGCCGGCAAGTCCGGTCAGTTCCCGCTGCAGGCCTGGTTGCCGGACGCGATGGAGGGCCCGACCCCGGTGTCGGCGCTCATCCACGCGGCCACCATGGTCACCGCGGGGGTCTACCTGATCGCCCGGTCCAACCCGATCTTCTCGGCCAACGAGACGCTGCAGCTGATCGTGGTCAGCGTCGGTGCGCTGACGCTGCTGATCGGCTGCATCATCGGCTCGGCGAAGGACGACATCAAGCGGATCCTGGCCTGGTCGACGGTCAGCCAGATCGGCTACATGTTCCTCGGTGTCGGGCTCGGCGGTGCGGCCTACGGGCTGGCCATCGTGCACCTGCTGGCGCACGGCTTCTTCAAGGCCAACATGTTCCTCGGCGCCGGTTCGGTCATGCACGGCATGCACGACCAGGTGGACATCCGCCGGTTCGGTGGCCTGTCCAAGCACATGCGGATCACCTGGCTGACGTTCGCCACCGGCTGGCTGGCGATCATCGGCATCCCGCCGCTGTCCGGCTTCTTCTCCAAGGAGCCGATCATCGCGGCCGCCTTCGAGCGGGAAGTGACCTGGCAGGCCTGGGTCTTCGGGCTGGCCGCGCTGCTCGGTGCCGGGCTCACCGCGTTCTACATGACCCGGTTGTTCGTGCTCACCTTCCACGGCCCGGCGCGCTGGACCGAGGAGAACAAGCACCCGCACGAGTCGCCGGCGCTGATGACGATCCCGCTGATCCTGCTGGCGGTCGGCTCGGTCGCGGCCGGCTGGGTGATGAGCACGACCGTGCCGGAGTGGCTCACCCCGGTTCTCGGTGGTGAACAGGGCGAGGTGCACGGCGTGCTCTCGCACACGGTGATCACCGTGCTCTCGCTGGTGGTCACGGTCGCCGGTGCGGGTCTGGCCTGGTCGATGTTCCGCAAGGGCACCGCGCTCGAGCCGCAGCCGGCCGGGGTGCTGGTCACCGCGGCGCGGCGCAACCTCTACACCGACGCGTTCAACGAGGCGGTGTTCGAGCGGCCCGGCAAGTACCTCACCCGGGCGCTGGTCTACCTGGACGCCAAGGGCATCGACGGCATCGTCAACGGGCTGGCGGCGGCGGTCGGTGGCAGCTCCAGCCGGCTCCGGCGGCTGCAGACCGGCTTCGTCCGCTCGTACGCACTCTCCATGCTCACCGGCGCGATGCTCATTGTCGGCGCCTTCCTAGCGATCCAGTTGGGGTGGCTGGCGTGACGAACTTTCCCTTTCTCTCTGTACTCACGCTGCTTCCCCTGGTCGGGGCGATCTCGGTGGCCTGCATTCCGCGGGCCAAGGCAGAGCTAGCCAAGATCGTCGCGCTGATCTGGTCGCTCGTCGTGCTGGTGCTCAGCATCTTCATGTGGGTCGCCTTCACGGTCGGCAGCCCCGACCGGTTCCAGTTCCACGAGAAGTACGCCTGGATCCCGTCCTGGAACGCCAGCTTCACCTTCGCCGCCGACGGCATCGCGCTCGTCATGCTGATGCTGATCGCGGTGCTGTTCCCGGTGGTCATCCTGGCGTCCTGGCACGACGTGGACCAGAGCAAGCGGTCCGCGCCGACCTACTTCGCCCTGCTGCTGGCGTTCGAGTTCACCATGATCGGGGTGTTCGCCGCGGCGGACGTCTTCCTGTTCTACGTGTTCTTCGAAATCATGCTGATCCCGATGTACTTCATCATCGGTTCGTTCGGCAGCGGCCAGAAGCAGTACGCCGCGGTCAAGTTCTTCCTCTACAGCCTGGTCGGCGGCCTCTTCATGCTGGCCGCCGTGGTCGGGCTGTGGGTGATCGGCGGGCACACCTTCGAGTTCTCCGCGCTCGTCGACGCGGCCAAGACGTTCGATCAGGACACCGCACGCTGGCTGTTCCTCGGCTTCTTCGTGGCGTTCGCGATCAAGGCGCCGTTCTTCCCGTTCCACACCTGGCTACCGGACTCCGGTGGTGCCGCCCCAGCGGGTGCGGCCGCGCTGCTCGTCGGCGTGATGGACAAGGTCGGTACGTTCGGCATCCTGCGGTACTGCCTCCCGCTCTTCCCGGAGGCGTCGCGCTGGTTCGCGCCGGCCGCGATGGTGCTGGCAGTGGTCGGGATCATCTACGCGGCGCTGCTGGCGGTCGGGCAGAACGACCTGAAGCGCCTGGTGTCGTACACGTCGATCGCGCACTTCGGCTTCATCGGCATCGGCATCTTCGCCTTCACCACGCAGGGCGGCACCGGCTCGGTGCTCTACATGGTCAACCACGGTCTGGCCACCGGCCTGCTGTTCATCGTGGTCGGCATGTTCGTGGCCCGGCGCGGTTCCTCGCTGGTCAGCGACTTCGGCGGGGCGGGCAAGATGGTGCCGGCCCTGGCCGGGGTGCTGTTCTTCGCCGGTCTGGCCTCGCTGGCCCTGCCCGGCACGGCGCCGTTCGTCAGTGAGTTCCTGGTCCTGATCGGCACGTTCAGCACCAACAAGGCGTACGCCGTGATCGCCACCGTCGGGATCGTGCTGGCCGCCGCGTACGTGCTGTGGATGATCCAGCGGACCACCCAGGGCACGCTCAATCCGGCCCTGGAAGACGTGCCGGCCATGAAGAAGGACCTCAGCCTGCGGGAGAAGGTCGTCGTCGCCCCGTTGATCGCGCTCCTGCTGGTGCTCGGCTTCTACCCGAAACCGGTCACCGACGTGATCAACCCGGCGGTTGAGCAGACCCTGCTGGACGTCGGCACACAGGATCCGGGCCCGAGCGCGGTCGCGGATGGAAAGGCTGGCCGATAACCATGGGAGAGCTGAAACTTCCGGAGATCGACTACGGCGCGCTCGCGCCCATGTTGATCCTCTTCGGGGTCGCCTGCGTCGGGGTCCTGATCGAGGTGCTCGTCCCGCGCCGGGCCCGCAACCTGGTCCAGCTGGTGCTCGCGCTGCTCGGCGTGGTGGCCGCGCTGACCGTCCTGGTGATCAACCGGAACACCCGGATCGTCACGGTCGGCGGCGCGGTCGCGATCGACGGCCCGTCCGTCTTCCTGCAGGGCGCGATCCTGGTGCTCGGCGTGGTGTCGCTCTTCCTGATCGGGGAGCGGCAGGTGGAGCAGGGTGGCGCGTTCGTCGCCCAGGCCGCCGTCGTGGTCGGTTCGGACAAGGACGCCAAGCAGGTGACCGGCCAGAGTGGGCTCACCGAGGTGTACCCGCTGGCCACCTTCGCGCTCGGCGGCATGCTGCTCTTCGTCGCCGCGAACGACCTGCTCACCATGTTCGTGGCGCTGGAGGTCTTCTCGCTGCCGTTGTACCTGCTGTGCGCGCTCGCCCGGCGCCGGCGACTGCTCAGCCAGGAGGCGGCGCTCAAGTACTTCCTGCTCGGGTCGTACGCCTCGGCGTTCTTCCTGTTCGGCGTCGCGATGCTGTACGGCTTCGCCGGCAGCGTGCAGCTCGGCGCGATCCACGCCGCGGTGGCCAACCCGCAGCGCAGCCCGGTGCTGCTCTACGCCGGCTTCGGCCTGGTCGCGATCGGCCTGCTGTTCAAGAGCGCGCTGGCCCCGTTCCACGTCTGGACGCCGGACGTCTACCAGGGAGCGCCGACCCCGATCACCGCGTTCATGGCGGCCTGCACCAAGGTCGCCGCGTTCGGCGCGCTGCTCCGGGTGCTCTACACCGCGTTCGAGGGGGTGCGCTGGGACTTCCAGCCGGTCCTCGGCACGGTCGCGGTGCTGACCATGTTCCTCGGCGCGATCATGGCGGTCACCCAGACCGACATGAAGCGGCTGCTTGCCTACTCGTCGATCGCGAACGCCGGCTACCTGATGGTCGGTGTGCTGGCGCTCAACAAGGACGGCCTGGCCAGCACGATGTTCTACCTGGTCGCGTACGGCTTCTCGGTGGTCGCGGCGTTCGCGATCATCAGCCTGGTGCGTGACTCGGACGGCGAGGCGACCCACCTGTCCCGGTGGGCCGGCATCGGCCGGAAGAGCCCGCTGCTCGCCGGGATCTTCACGTTCATCCTGCTCACCTTCGCCGGTATCCCGCTGACCAGTGGCTTCACCGCCAAGTTCGCGGTCTTCGGTGCGGCGATCGACGGCGGGCAGACGTGGCTGGTCATCTTCGGCGTGATCACCAGCATGCTGCTGGCGTTCCCGTACCTGCGGGTGGTCGTGCTGATGTGGCTCTCCGAGCCGGGCGAGACCACGCCGGCGGTGTCCATCCCGGGCTTCCTGACGTCGGCCGCGCTCGGCCTCGGCGTGATCGTCACGGTGGTGCTCGGTGTCGCGCCGGCCCCGCTGATCGACCTGACACGTGAGGCTTCTCAATTCGTGCGTTGAGCACACGTCAATCCGTCCTGACCAGCGGCTCCGGCACTCTGCCGGAGCCGCTGTCGTCTGACCGGACGGTGTCGTGATCCACCTAGGATGATCACCGTGGATGCGCTCGTTACCGGAAAACCGCTGGCCGACGTGATCGATGCCTACCGCACCTGCGAGCTGGCGACCCTGACCCGCGACGGCTCACCGGTGGCGTGGCCGACCTCGGGGCTGCGCCGGGACGACGGGACGCTGCTGCTGACCACCTCGCTCGGCTACCCGCAGAAGGCGTTCAACATCCGCCGGGACGGCCGGGTGGCACTGCTCTTCTCCGAGCCGACCGCGAGCGGCCTGGACCTGCCTGAGCAGGTGCTGGTGCGCGGCGTCGCCACCTGCCCGGACGAGGTGCACACCGCGCCGGTCGGCGATCTGGGGCGGCTCTGGGCGCTGCTGATGGAGCGCCAGCCGCACAGCCAGGGCTACCTGAACTGGCCGGCCACCAAGATGGCCGATTTCTACTACATGCGCCTGCTGATCGACGTCGAGCCGGCCGAGGTGGTCGCCCGGCCGCTGCCGGTCGCCGCGAACACCGGGCTGGCCGACAGCACGCTGCTCGGCGCCGAGGTGCTGGCCGGGTACCCGTCGGTGGTGCTGATCGCGCTCGACGCCGCCGGAGCCCCGCTGCTGGTGCGGACCACGGTCAGCGCGACGCCGGACGGCTACCGGGTCGAGGTGCCCGCGGACGTGCCGGTCGTGGCGGGCCCGTCCGGGCTGCTGGTGCACCGGCACGACGACAAGCTGTCCGGTCTGCACAACGCGAACGTGCGCGGCCGGCTGGTACGCGACGGCGACGGCTGGCTGCTGCGCCCGGTGAAGCTCGTCGAGCCGGGCGCCCGGCACCGGGCGAGCCTGCTCGACCCGATCCGAATCGGTCGCGAGTGCCAGGCCGCCACCCGCCGGTACCTGGCTCACCGCAACCTGGACCGCCCGGCCGTCCCGTGGGCCGCCTATCGCGCCATCCGGGCCGGGCTCCGGAAGCCCTGATTATTTTGATCTTGTCGCCTGCACCCCTGGGACTGAAAGGGGCGGGCCGGTATGGCATCGTGGGAGCGTGGTGAGCACCGGTGATCTGACGCTGTCGTCGCTGGGCCTCGACGTCGATCCCGAGATGGACGCGTCGGTGTCCGCGATGTTGTTTGCCGTGGAGGAAGCGCTGCGGGTGCACGTCGCCAGCGCCGACCCGCTGGTGACCGAAGCCGCGCGCCATCTCGCCGACGCCGGGGGCAAGCGGCTCCGGCCGATCCTGGTGGCGCTGAGCGCGCAGTTCGGCGATCCGGCCCGGCCCGAGCTGATCGACGCGGCCAACGTGGTCGAGCTGACCCACCTCGCGACGCTCTACCACGACGACGTGATGGACGAGGCCCAGGTCCGGCGGGGCACCCCGAGCGCGAACGCGCGCTGGGGCAACTCGGTGGCCATCCTGGTCGGCGACTACCTGTTCGCCCAGGCCGCGGAGCTGGCCGCCAAGCTCGGCACCGAGGCCGTGCACCTGCAGGCGCGGACCTTCTCGCGCCTGGTGCACGGGCAGATCGCCGAGACCGCCGGCCCGCGCGGCACCGATCCGATCGAGCACTACCTGCAGGTCATCGCGGACAAGACCGGCTCACTGATCGCCACCGCGGCCCGCTTCGGCGGCATGTTCTCCGGCGCCCGGCCCGAGGTCGTCGAGGCCCTCGCCGGGTATGGCGAGGTCATCGGCATGGTCTTCCAGCTCTCCGACGACCTGCTCGACATCGCCTCCGAGTCGGTCCAGTCCGGTAAGACGCCCGGCACCGACCTGCGCGAGGGCGTGCCCACGCTGCCGGTGCTCTACGCGCTGGCCGGGGACGACGCGGACGCCGCCGCGGTCCGGCTGCGCGAGCTGCTCTCCGCCGGGCCGATCACCGACGACACGTTGCACGCCGAGGCGCTCACGCTGCTGCGCGAGTCGGCGGCGATGAAGCGGGCCCGGGAAACGGTCCGCGGTTATGCGGACGAGGCGCGGGCCCGGCTGGCGCCGCTGCCGGACGGCCAGGCCAAGAGCGCGATGGAAGCGCTCTGCGACGTCATCGCCGACCGGACGACCTAGCTCCGGTACCGGCCCAGCAACCGGCTGCCCAGCAGCATGAGGGCCGCGGCCAGCACCATCGCGATCGACGCCGCCGTCCACATGGCCGGATACCCGGCTGTGCCGGCGATCGCGCCCAGCCCGAGCGGGCCGACACAGCCACCGGCGTAGACCCCGGTCTGGGTGATCGAGGTGGCTGCCGCGGGGGACTGCGGGTGCAGGCGCACCACCGCGAAGGTCATCAGGCCCGGCCACGCCCAGCCGAAACCGAAGCCGAGCACGACGCCGGCGATCAGGGCGCCTTCCCCTCGTACCGAAAGAAGTGCCAAGCCGAGCGCGCCGCAAGCGAGCAGCGCGGCGATCGTGCCCACCTGCCGGTCCGGCCGGCGATCGGCCTGGGCGCCGCCGACGATCCGGGCCAGCCCGCAGATCGCGCCGCCCAGGGTGAGTGCGAGCCCGGCCGGGGCCGGGCCGATGCCGTGCGAGACGGCCGAGGACACCAGGAACGTGCCGAGCGCGTTGGCCGAGGCGGCCGCGAGCATGGCGGCCAGGCCGATCACCACGAGGGCGCCGGTCGCCTGCCCCTGCTCGCGCGTGCGGGTCCCGCCGAGCTCATCGGCCGGCACCGCGGCGATGGCCACGCACGCCAGCAGCCCGGCCAGGACGAACGCCCAGCGCCAGCCGACGGTCAGAGCCACCAACGGCACCGCCGCACCGGCCAGCAGCGTGCTGATCGGGATGGCGGCCTGCTTCACGCCGAAGGTGAAGCCCTGTCGATGGGCCGGCACCTGCCGGGACAGGCTGGTGTTGCTGGCCAGCTGGCCCATCGCGTTGCCGGCCGCGCCGATCGCCAGGATCACCATGAGGCTCCACAGTGAGCGCGCCCCGGCCGCGACCGCGATCAGCGCGACCGCGGAGAGCCCGATGCCGGCCCGGGCGATCCGGGTGGCGCCGTGCCGCTCGACCAGAGCGCCGGCCGGGATCGAGGCCAGCGCGCTCACTCCGAAGTACGCCGAGACCACCAGACCCAGACCGGCCGGGCTGAAATCGAGTTCCTCGCGGACCTGAACCGCCAGTCCGCCGACCAGGAAGACCGGTATCGAAACAGAAATGGTCGTGGTCAGCGCGCCGACCGTGGCGCGGGTGGCGTTTGACCTGGTCGGTGCCGTTTTCGGGGTCTGTTTCGAGGCAGATGGCATCGGACGCAGACTAAGCCAATTCGGGCACGCTCCGACACGCCCCGTTCTGTTGATCACACCGGCTGTGCAAATCGATCGTGATCCACATGCTTTTGGCATTCCGTCGCCGGATGTTTCTTCATATGGTGTATGTCCCTGGCCTCGGAGGTAGCTGTGCGTGACCCCCTAGCGGAGCCGTCAGATCTCATCCGGAGCGTGTCGCGAGCGTTACGCGTGCTGGAGTCGGTCGGCCGCGCGCCACGCGGGCTCACGGTGAAACAGATCGCCCGGCGGTGCGAGTTGACCGTCGCGACGACCTATCACCTGGTGCGCACACTGGCCTATGAGGGCTACGTGATCCGGCGCGAAGACGGCACCTACATCGTCGGTCTCGAGATCGCCGATCGGTACCGCGAGCTCGTCTCGGCGTTCCGCGGCCCGCCCGCGGTCGGCGACGCGCTCCGCCGTGCCGCGATCGACACCGGATACAGCCACTACCTCGGCCGCTTCGTCGGCGGCCGGATCGCGGTGACCGCCTCCGCCGAGGGTGCCCGCTCGCCGTTCCTGGATGACGTCGCCCCCGGTTTCGACGAGGGTGGTCACGCCACCGCACTGGGCAAGGCGCTGCTCGCCACGCTCACCCCGGACCAGCGGTCGCGTTACCTGCGCGACTACGGGATGCGGGCGTTCACCCCGACCACGCTCACCACGCCGGAGGCGCTCGAGGGCGACCTGGCGGCCGGCGAGCGGCGCGGCATGCAGATCGAAATGGGACAGTTCCGGCAGGGGCTGGCCTCCGCCGCGGTGGTCGTGGTCGCCGACCGGGACATGGAGCGGCGGCTCGTGCTCGCCTGCTCGATGCCGGCCGCCGAGATGCTCACCTCGGCGCGGGTCGTGCGGGCCAAACTGACCGCCGCCGCGCGGAATGTGGCCGAGGCGCTGTCCGGCGGCGAGTCCGCCACAGCGTGATCTTCTTCGATCGCGTTTTGCCTGCACCGGGACTGTTCAGTCACCGAGTCGCTACAGCTTGAGGTGCGGCTTTAAGAGATATTTGAACCTCCAGGGCGGTTGTCGCGTACCAAAGACCGGATGACGGGGACGCCGGCTGGAGGCAGGACACCATGCGCTGTGAGGACGGGCACGACGACGCCGCCTACGTCCTCGGCGCGCTGTCGCCGGCAGAACGCGCCGCCTACGAATCACACCTGGCGTCGTGCTCGTTCTGCCGCGAGGCGGTCGCCGATCTGGCCCGCGTTCCGGACATGCTGGACCGGCTCGACGCGGACGAATTCGCGAGGTTGCTGGACCCGTCGCTCTCGGCCGCGCCACCGGCCCGTGGCTACCGGCCGGCTCCGCCGCCGGTCAAAGCGTTTCCGGTACGCATGTTGAGCACCGTAGCGGCATTGGTGCTCATTGTCGTTCTCGGCGGTGGGGCCACCCTGTGGCTGCTGCGCCAGCCCGAAGCGGGTGCCGCGGCGAGTGGTCCGGCGGTCGCGATGAGCGCGGTGGAGATCAACTCGCCGATCACCGCCACCATCCGGCTCACCGGGACGGCGGGCGGCACCAAGGTGGAGATGCTCTGCCGGTACGCGGCGTCGGCCAAGCCGTACACGTACCGGCTGATCGCTTACGGGCCTGATGACCAGAGTGAGCAGCTCGGGTCGTGGACGCCGCAGCCCGGGGCGGAATTCCCGATGCAGTCGGTCACGCACTTCGCCGAGGCCGGACTGGACCGGTTCGAGCTGGTGCGCTTCGACGGCAAGGTCATGCTGTCGTACCAGCCTCGCTGATCTGCTTCTCGGAGCTTCTGGCGGTGGCGCGCAGGCGTGCGCTGCGGAGCCCGTCGACGGTGAAGATGATCAGAGCGATCCAGACCAGTCCGAAACCGGCCAGCCGGGCGGCGGGCATCGGCTCGTGGTAGATCAGCACACCGCAGGCCAGCTGCAGGATCGGCGCGACGTACTGCAGGATCCCCAGACCGACCAGCGGCACCCGGTTCGCCGCACCGGCGAAGAGCAGCAACGGTACGGCGGTGGCCACACCGGAGAACAGCATCAGCGCCGTGTGCTGTGCCGAGACGTGCCCGAACTCGGCGTCCCCGGCCAGGTTCAGCCAGGTCAGATAGCCCAGCGCGGGCAGTGCCAGCACCGCCGACTCGACGAACAGCCCCTCGGCCGGCGGTAGCGACATCCGCTTCTTGATCAGGCTGTACGAGCCGAACGAGGCGGCCAGGACGAGCGCGATGTACGGCAGGTGCCCGTAGTCGACGGTCAGGATGGCGACCGCCAGGCCACCGATGCCCACCGCGATCCACTGCCAGGCGCGCAGCCGCTCCCGCTGCACGGTCACGCCGAGCAGGACCACGACCAGCGGGGTGATGAAGTAGCCGAGCGCGGTTTCGACGACCCGGGACGAGTTCACGCCGTAGATGTAGGTCGCCCAGTTCACCCCGATCAGCAGCGCCGCGACCGAGATGCCGCCGAGCAGGCGCGGGGTGCGCAGCACACGGCCCAGGAAGCGCCAGTTGTGCTGGACGGTGAGCAGCAGGGCGACGAAGAGGACGGACCAGATGATCCGGTGCGAGAGGATTTCCAGCGGGGGCGAGGGCCGGAGCAGCTTGAAATAGATCGGGAAGAAGCCCCAGAGCACGTACGCCGTGAGGCCGTACAGATATCCGCGCCGCTCGTCGCTCATGGCACACACCGTAAGGGCCGGAAACAGCCACGGTCCTTGCCTATGCTCCAGCTCACGAGGCCAATCAGCCCTCGCTGGCCTGCATTCCGCCGGTCTTTGTGGATGGCGCGCGGCGGGCCCCGGCTGGCGCTGAGGGTTGCCTCAAGGGCGTTTTGACAGCACTCAGCACCAGCCGATCGCGTTCGGCTGGTGCTGAGGTGTGCGGGTGCAGCCGGTGTGGGGCCGGATCAGTCGTCCCCGCCGTCGGGGACGAGCATGTTGAGGACCCAGCTGACGACGCCGACGAGCAGCGCGCCGAGGATCGCGGCGACGAAGCCGTCGACGTGGAAGCCGAGGTCGAGCTTGTCGGCGATGAAGCTGGTCAGCAGGAACAGCAGTCCGTTCACGACCAGTGCCATCAGGCCGAGGGTGAGGACGTAGAGCCCGCAACCGATCGTCTTGATGATCGGACGGAGAACCGCGTTCACCAGACCGAAGATCGCCGCGACCGCGAGCAGAGTGCCGGCTTTACCGGCTGCCGTGCCCGCGGTGAGCTGGATCCCGTCGATGACCAGGGTCGTGATCCACAGCGAGATGGCCGTGATCACGAGCCGGATGATGATGCCCATGGCAGGGGATGGTGCCACGGCCGTGCCAGTGGTGGGTACGACACTCCGCGATCTTCATCCGCCTGCCGCCGGATATTCCGGCATATCGAGATCTATCGCTCATTTGCCGACCGGCGGGAGTCACCGATCAGGACCTTCTCCACCGAGGTGGGTGCGAGCATCGCCCAGCGGACCGCCTGCCTGTTGATGACCGCGAGCATGCCGGGGCGCATCCGGGTGAGCAGAGGTGCGGTGTCGCCCAGTTCGAGCGCGGCGCCGATCAGGTGGGCCTCGTCCGGCCGCAGGGTCTGCAGCAGGAGCAGATCGGCGTCGTTCGCGGCGGCGACGTCCGCCGCGCGACATTCCTCCCGGAGGGACAGCGTCGCCCGCCACGGCCCGGCATCCGTCGCACCGGCCGGTAGCGGTGCGGGGGTGTGGCCGATTCCGGTCACTCCGAGGGGAAGCCTGGCCGCGGTGCCAGGCTGGACCGGGCCGGCCGGGAGCGGGGTGGCGAAGACGGGCGGGGCCGGGGTGAGCGGTCCCAGGTCGAGAATGATCAGTAGCGGACACAGCGGTGAGCTTGGTGGCGCCTCGACCGGCTGGTCCGGCGCCCCGAGGGTGATCGAGCCGCTGGGTGCGGCCGCGCCGCGGGCGAACGGCTCCCAGGCCCGTGGGCGGTAGGTGCGCACCAGCACCCGGGCGCCGAGCGCCATCGCGCGGAACGTCACCACCTGGGCGCAGCGGAGCCCGCCGACCAGGACGACCCGGGTGTGGTCCGGGCGGAACGGCCGGATCAGCACCGGCTGGCCGTGCCGGTTGTGCCCCACGACCAGGCCGGCCCGGTCGGTCGGCAACGCCAGACGGCCGAACCCCTCCGCCGGTGACCGGGGATCGCCGGGCCGGGACAACGCGTCCGGGTGGGTGCGACGGCCGGGGACGGTCCGGGTGATCTGCCGGTGACCGCTGGGCAGGCCGGCCTTGTCGGACGCGGCGAGAGGCAGGGTGGCGGCGAAGCCGGGCAGGTGGTCGCCGTCCCGGCGGCGGAGGTGGAGGTGCTCTCCGGCCGCCAGTTGTCGCAGGAGGTTGATGGCGGGCTCGAGTGCGGCCGGTTCCGACGCGGCCAGGCGGATGGCCAGGCTGAGCTGCGGCTGCTCGCCGAGTCCAGGTGCGGCGGCAGAGGCGGCAGGGGCGGCGGAGGCGGACGTGGCGGTGGCTGAGGCGGATCTGCGCGCGGGTGCGGAGCGGGCGGCGGGCGTGGGTGTGGTCGGGGCGGTGGCCGGTAGGGCGGCGGTCAGGGTCAGCGTGGTGGCCGTGGTGGGTAGGTGGAGCAGGTGGGTGAGGAGGTCGGCTGACGGGCACTCCCCGGGCCGTGGGCGGCCGTGGAAGGTCACCTGGGACAGCTCGCCGACTCGTAGGGACGTCCACTGCTCGTGGACTTCGGCGGCGGGCTCGGCGTACGCGAAATCGGTCATGGCCCGCACCGCCTCGGTCCGGTCCAAGGGGCGGGCCTTGAGGCGTTTGGTGAGTTTTCGCGCCTGGCCCGTCAGGGCTCGGCGCAGGTCGCGGTCGGACCAGCCGTCGGCGCGGGTCACGCGGACCGCGAGCAGCGCCCGGGCGTGGCCGAGCGCCCGGCCCCCGGTGAGCATCCGGTAGGAGCCGGCCGCCGGATCGTTCCCGGCCGGGCCGGCGGGCGCGGGCACGGCGGTGAGCAGGAGCTGGATCCGGACCGGTGGTCGCTCCAGGCCGTCGGCGGGCAGCAACTCCCAGGGCGTGGGCAGCTCGGGCCGGGCCTCGGCCAGCAGGGCGGCCGGATCACCCAGGTCGAGGAGCGCGGTCAGGCCGGCGCCGTCGGCGAACACCGCGGCCGGCCCGGCGGGTAGCTCGATCGAGGTGACCCGGGTTTCCGGTGCGACGAGCGCGAGCACCGTGGCGCTGCCCTGCCGGCCGTCGGACCGGCGCCGGGCGCGGAAGTGCAGGACCGCGGTGACCTGCTGGAATGCCCAGCGGTCCCGGAAACGGAGCCAGGTCAGCGCGAGCAGGACCGGGGCGCCGACCACCGCCGCGACCCGGGCCGGGCCGCCGGCTGCGGCACCGATCAGGGCCAGGACCGCGGCGGCCTGGGTGGCGAGCACCTGATGAAGGCCGAGGTGGTGCGACCGATCGGGCCCGACCGTGGGCGCGCCGGCCAGCGAGGTCGTCGCCATGGCCGCCCCCTCGACCGTTCCGGACATCGATCAATGTGCGCGCCTAATCGTAGGACGACATGCGGATCAGCCGTGTCCGTCATCCACAGGGGGAGTTATTCACAGGTTGGAAATCGGGGCTTTCGCCGACCTCCGCCCATCCCCTAGCGTCGGAGCCCAGAACGTGACCAGACGATCACGCACCGGTGCGACCACCTGCCCGTGATCGATTTACTCGTTGATCCACGTCAATGCATGGCTCGTCGCGACAAGTGTCCAAATCGGAATAGGGGGTGGCCTGGAAATGGCTCTGACTCAGGCCGAGTCCGCGGTGATGGTCAGCACCGCCGCGAAATTCGATCAGGCCAACGGCGCACTGCAGTCGATGCTCAGCACACTGATGTCCGAGCTGTCCGGGCTCAGCGGGTCCTGGAGGGGGCTCGGCGCGAACGCTTTCGAACGGGTCAAGACGCAGTATGCGACCGACCTGCGGAGCCTCAACGACGCGCTCGCCGAGACCGCCCGGGCGATCCGGGCGTCCGGGGCGGGCTATCACGCCACCGACTCCGGCGCCGCGAGCCGGGTCGCCCGAACCGGTGGCACCTTCACCCTGCCGCTCTGACTTCTTCCGGAGGATTTTCATGAACGACGGAGTTCTGCTCGTCAACTTCGGCGCCCTGCAGCAGGCCGGCGCCGACATCGACAAGGCGCTCGGCACCCTGCGCTCCCAGCTCGATCAGCTCGAACGTGACGCCGCGCCGCTGGTGGCGACGTGGGCCGGTCAGGCCCGGGAGGCGTACGGGCAGCGCCAGGCCACCTGGCGGGCCGCCTCGGCCGACCTGGAGGCCATCCTGCGCCAGATCAAGGGTGCGGTGGACGAGTCGGCCGCCGACTACGCGTCGACCGAGCGGACGGCGACGCAGCGGTTCCAATGACGTCAGGTCGTACCCGTTCGGGGTGGTCAGTGGCCCGAGTGGGGGGCTCGGCGCGCCGAGAGGGGTTGCCGATGTTCCGGAAGGGTTGCCGCCGGTCCGATAGGGGAAGGTGGGGGTCGCCCGTTCGCGTACTGGCCCGGGTGGTTGACACGGCTACCATCGGTTGTTGGATCATTGCGCCGGGCGATCGGGGTGCGGGTACCTGCTCGGCGCGGCTGAACTCTGGGCGCGGCCGGACACAACTCGGCCACCAGCACACTGCCGCCCATTGTCATTGCGGTCTGGCCTTGTAAGTTATACGCGTTGCGTTGGCTCAGTCGCACGCGTGGGGAGAGGTGGACGTGTCCGAGTGGGATCCGGCTACGGACGCCGAGGTTGCGATGCGCGATGCGTTGCGCACCGACGACCAGGAGTCCTATTTCCGCATTCTCGCCGGTGTCGACCTTCTGTTACCGGTGTCAGCCGACGCGTTAGCGGGTCTGGCGCCGCTCGGTTGGGGCACCTGGAGCACAGGCGGACGCACCCATGTGCTGGCGTTCACCTCGCAGGAGTCGTTGCACGCCTGCCTCTCCGACTACACCGGCTCGTCGCGCCGGGTTCCGTACGCGGAACTCGCCAACACGTGGCCGAACCTGGAGTGGTGGCTGGCGGTCAACCCCGGTCTGCCGATCGAGGGGTACCTGCCGGCCTGGTTCGTCGCGCAGCTCGCGCGGGGTGACCTGAGGCTCCCCACCCGGGGGCCGGGCCGTGAGGTGCACGGCACTTCCAAGATTCAGGAGCTCGGTGCGGCCGCTCTGGCGGCCAGCCGTGGCACTGAGGGCCCCGGTGGGCCCACCTATGACTCGCAGACGCCGGCCGCTGCCGCCGCGTCCGGCTATCCGGCCTACCCCGCCGGTTCGTCACCGGGTGGTCCCGGTGGCGGCCAGCAGGCGCCACAGCCCGGTCCGGCCCAGCCCGGGCGGAACCCGTCCGGGCTGCCGCAGCGTGGTGCCCAGCCGGTTGCGGCGGGTGCCGCGCAGTTCAGCCCCGGCGGAGCGCCCGGTCTGTCGCAGTTCGGTCCGGGCAGCGTGCCCGGCGCCGCGCCGTACGGTTCCGGTCCGGCGCAGTTCGGTCCGGGTGCGGCGCCGCAGTCGCCGGCCGGTCAGCCCACTGGGCTCCCGGCGCGTGCGCAGGGCGGGACTCTGGCCGCCCGGCAGGGCATGTCGTCCGGTCTGCCGGTGCGGACCCCGACTCCGGCCCCGGCCGAGCAGCAGGTTCCGGCGTCGTCCGGCAACCCGGCCGACCAGGTGCCGGCGGCGTACCAGTCGCCCACCATTCCTCGTGACTTCCCGGGCTCGCCCGCTCCGGTGTCACCGGCGCAGCCCCCTCGTGGCACCTCGGGCAGTGGCATGGCCACGCCGGGGTGGAATTCGGACTCGGTGCCCTTCGGGCCGGAGAACGACCCGCGCGGGCCGCTGCAGGACCTGGGCGCGCCGTTGCCGGTGCGGACCCCGATGGCGAACACGCCGCCGGTCCCGGAGCACGTCCAGCCGTATGACCCGGCGGAGGCGCTCGTCGACCAGAGTTGGGCGGTCGGCACCGGCCGTAACCCGAACGTGGGCGCCGGTCCGGCTCCCGCGTCCCCGGCCGGTCCGGGCGCGAGCCCGTTGCCGACCCGGGGTGGCGCCGAGCCGCTCCCGACCCGGGGTGGTCTCGACCCGCACGCGCCGGCACCGGCCGCAAACCCGCTGCCCAGTCGCGGCGGCGACCTGCCGAGCCGTGGTGGGGAGCTGCCCAGTCGCGGCGGCGAGCTGCCCAGTCGCGGCGGCGAGCTGCCCAGTCGTGGTGGGGAGCTGCCCAGTCGCGGCGGCGAGCTGCCCAGCCGTGGGGACCTGCCGAGCCGTGGTGGGGATCTGCCCGGCCGTGGTGGGGCTGATCTGCCGCGTCGGCGGCCCGGGCAGACTGCCGGGGCCAGCCAGACGACGTCGTTCTCCGGGTTCACCAACGCGCGGACCAACCCGGTGCCTCCCGAGGCGCCGAGCTTCCCGCAGGGCCCGGCCTCACCGCAGGCAGCGGCCGCGCAGACGGCTCCGATGAGCGCGCCGCCACTTGCCGCACCGGCCTCGAGCGCTCCGGCCCCCGGCGCGCCGGGCAACGGGCTGCCCCGCCGTCAGGTGACACCGGCGTCGGAACGTCCGTCGTCGATGGCGGCCGCGGCGCAGGCGCTCACCGGTGGGCACACGCCGGCTCCGGACCCCGGCCTCGCCCAGCGCGAGGTCTCGGCGGCGGATCGGTTCGGTCCGTCCGGGCCGGCGCCGACGCTGCCGCGCTCCGACTCCGGCCTGGCCGGTGGTGACCGGACGGCACAGGGTGGCCGTCCCGGCCTGCTCCCGCCGGTGATCCCGGGTGCGCCCGGCGCTGACCGGGGACCTGGCCACGGCGGGTTCGCCGCTCCGGCGTCCGGCGCTCCGGCTCCGGGTTATGGCGGCGCCGGCTCGGCTGCCGACTTCGTGCCCGGTTTCGGGCCCGGTGCTCCGGGCAGCCCCGTCTCCGGCTCTCCTGCTGCTCCCGGCAGCCCGGCGGGCTACGGCTCGCAGGGCGGCGCCGTGGAGGCGTACGCGGCACCCGGCCCGACCTTCGGCATGCCGCCGCAGGGCAGCCCGGCGTCGGCGTACGCGAACCAGGCGTACGCGACACAGATCCTTCCGTTGCCGTCCACGGTGACGCCGGCCGCGGTCGCGCCCACCTCGGGCGCCTCGGGTCTCGGTGTCGCGGGTTCGGCGACCGGCGGAGCCGGCGGTGGCCACGAGAACTTCGTGGCGGCCAACGACACCGAGCGGGAGCTGCAGGACGCCGCGGACACCGGCAACACCGACGTCTTCCTCTCCACGCTGCTGCTGGCCAACGTGCTGGTGCCGGTGGCGCACCACTCCCGGCCGGGCAGCGCGCCCGGCGAGTCGGGTTTCGCGTTCCAGCCGGAAGAGGTCGAGGGCGAGAAGTTCCTGATCGTCTTCACCAGCAAGGACCGGCTCTCCGAGCACTTCGGCGAACCGACCCGCACGGTGGGCGTCCGCTTCTACGAGCTGATCCGGAACTGGCCCGACCCGCACTGGTCATTCGCGGTCAACCCGGGTACCCCGGTCGGCGCGAAGTACCCCGGCGCGCAGATCATCGCGCTGGCCAACTGGGCCACCGAGGCCGGTCTCGGCGCCGACCCGATCGACACCCCGTCGACCGAGGAGACCGCCGCACCGGTGCCGGCTCCGGAACCGGCCAGCGACGAGACCCAGCACGCGACGGTCATGCAGAAGACGATCGCCGCCGAGCAGGTCGACTACTACCTGGACCGCGGGTACGACCGGGTGGCCGGGTTCGTGCACCGGGCGTCCGAGGTCGAGCATCTGCGCACGCCGGCCGAGCTGTTCGGCGCGCTCGGGCTCAACTACGACTCCTCGCCGTTCCAGGCGGATGCCAAGGAGGCGTTCGTGCTGCGCTGGCCGGCCTTCCGGCCCAGCCTGTACCGGATCCCCTACGGCGGGCAGAACGAGCAGGCGCTGCGCGCGATGGACGGCTGGGTGATCGAGCGGCCGCCGTTCCGGGGCAACGGGTTCGCACCGGGCGAGAGCCGTGACGTGGTGGCGGAGTTCAGGGTGGACAGTGTCCGGCTGCCGCACGGCGCGCAGCTCTGGCGCCTCGACGCGGACGGGAACGAGCGCATGTTGGCGATCTTCGACGCGGACGGGCCGCTCTGGCGCCGGGTGGGTGAGCAGTGATGCGCGACGGCTACGTGGTGACCTGGCAGGGCCAGGAGTACGACGCGGTGCCGGACCGCGACCAGGTCCGGATCTACGCGACCGCACCGGCCGAGGGCTTCAGCGAGGTCAAGCCGGGCCGGTACGTGCGGGTGCTGAACGCCGACGAGTACGACGAGATCGCCTACGTCCGTACCGTGTGCACCTGGCGCGGCGAGCCGTTCATCGTGCTCGCCGAGGCGGACACCTGGCTGCGGCTGGAATACACCGGCGGCCGGGCCCCGGTGGCCCGGCAACTGGGCCTCGAGGAGTTCGACTACGGGGTCTACCAGGGGTGGGCCCCGGCCGGCGAGATCCGCGACCGCTCCGAGCACCGGGTCTGATCAGGCCGGCGTCTTCAGCCAGCGCAGGATCTCCCCGGTGACCACGTCCGGCGCTTCCTGGTGCAGGAAGTGGCCGGCGCCGGGGATCAGGCGCCATTCGTACGGCGCGGTCACGTAACGGCCGGAGCCCTGGGCGGTGCGCGGCAGGATCGCCTTGTCCAGGGCGCCGTGCAATTGCAGGGTGGGCATGCTGAGCGGCTGCTGCATCAGCTTGACGAACCGGTACCCCTGCAGCCGGAGCGCGCTGCGGGCGACCCAGCGGTACGCCTCGAGCGCGCAGAACGACGCCTGCGGGATCTGCATCGCCTGGCGGCACCGGTACGAGTAGTCGGCGAACTCCGGGGTGGCCGCCCACTCCGGGCTGCTCCAGTGCTCCATCAGCTCGCCGATCAGGGCGGCGTCGTCCTTGGTGAGCACGTGTTCGTACCGTGGGACTTGGAATTTGAGAATGGCGGCGGACGCGGAGAACTGGCCCCGCGGATCGGCGAACAGCGCGGCCCGCAACCGCAGCGGGTGCGCCGCACCGAGCACCACCAGGCGGTTCACCATCTTCGGGTGGAACGCGGCGGCGGCCCAGCCGACCATGCCACCGGCGCCCGCCCCGACGATCGTCGCGGAGCGTTCGCCGAGGGCACGGATCAGGCCGGTGACGTCGGCGGCCATCGTGTAGCCGTCGTAGCCGCGCGGCGGCTTGTCACTCGCGCCGTAACCACGAAGGTCGATGGCGGCGGCGCGGAAGCCGGCGTCGGCGACCTGGGTCAGGATGTCGTGCCAGGCCCACCAGAACTCCGGGAAGCCGTGCAGGAACAGGACGAGCGGTCCGGCGCCCGCCTCCACCACGTGGAAGCGGCTGCCGTTGGCACCGACGAAACGGTGGGTCCACGGCCCCTCTTCCAACACCACCGACTCGTCCATGCGGCCAGCCTATGCTCCGCTGTCACGGGCGACGCGAGGCACTCGTGAACCGATTCGGGATCATCCGATCGGTTGCGCCTCGGTCATCGCCATCAGGTCGCCCGGACCGCAGTAGATCTTCAGCAGGGTGGTCTCCAGCTTGACCTTGACCCGATCGCCGGCGGTCAGCTTGATGCCGGCGGCGGAGTAGAGCGCGTACTTGGTGCCGTCGTCGGCCGTGAGGCCGTAGCAGGGGCCGGAACCGCCCCGGGTGACGTTGCCGGCCACCCAGCCCTTGTCCGGCAGGTTGTCGGTCGGCTCACGGGGCGGCGCGGTCGGTTTGGTGAGGGTCGGCAGTGCGCCCGGACTTGTGGACTCCGGGGCCTCCGGGACCGTCGTGGACGGTGCGCCGCCGGCCGACGGCGCGATGCCGGAGGGCGCGGCGGGTGCGGAGCCGGAGGGGGCCACCGAGGCCGGAGCGGGCGACGCCGACGAGGAGGTGCCGCCGGTGCTGCCACATCCTGCGGCGAGGGCCCCGATGGCTACGGCGATGCCGATTCGGTACGTGTGGTGACTGCGCATCAGATCATCCTTCCGGCGCGGAGCGTCAATGGTGGGACGAATCGCGGCGCGCGTCGGTTCCCGAGTTTCGTGACGGAAAAGGGGCAGCGCCCGGGGAGTAGGGTCCCCGGGCGCTGCTGGTGGTGCGGTCGAATCAGTACACCGCGACGGTCATCGAGGTGCCGAGCTGGCCCAGCACCGCGATCTTGACGCCGACCGCCGGGAGCTTGACACCCGCGTTCGGAGTCTCGTCGTAGTAGTACTTGTCCTTGTCGCTGAAGGTCGGGTCACCGAACTGCGGCTTGATGACCGACTTCGCGCCGTTCAGGTGCAGGGTCATGCCGTCGGTCGGGTACAGGCTGAACGGAGCGTCGTACACCTGGACCCGGGCACGCCACGGAACACCGGTCGGGTTGATGCTCGGCTTCGGGTGCGCGTCGATGTAGAGGTTGCGACCCGAGCCGGGGTGCTCGTTGGTGTTGTTGTCGACCTGGGAGGTGTCCCAGTACGAGATCAGCAGACCGGTCTGGTAGTTGTAGTGCTCCACCCAGTCCGGCTTGGTGCTCGCCCACCCGAAGTTGTACGGGCCGGTCGCCAGGTACTTGTCGTACGAGGTGTAGCTCCGGTAACCCGCGATGTAGTAGTTCGGGAAGTCGCTGGTGCTGGTGGAACCGACGATCGTGAAGCCGGCCGCGGTCCACGTCGAGGTGCCCTCGGCGCCGTCCGTCGAGACGACCGTGCCGTCGGTGGTGACCGTCAGGTCGTCACCGAAGAAGCCACCCTCGGAGACGCCACCGTCGGTCACGTAGTGCAGGCGGAACTGGATCGCCTTGCCGGCGTACGCGTCGAGCGAAACCTCGATCGGCTTCCACGCGTTGTCGGACGAGCCGGTGATCGCCGGGCTGCCGCTGCCGTCCTTGACGAACGGCTCGCCGCCGACGGTGCCGTCCAGCTTGGTCCAGTTGGCGCCGCCGTCCGTGGAGGCCTCGGCGTACAGGTAGTCGTAGTCCTCTTCGATCGCGTACCGGCCCTGGAGCGAGACGCTCCCGGTGGTCTTCCCGGTCAGGTCGATCGCCTTGGACAGCGACACGTTCAGGTCGTCCGCGTTGCCGGAGTAGAACTGCTTGGCTCCGTCGAACGGCGCGCCCAGATCGGTGGTCACCTTCTTGTCCGGAAGGTTCACCACCAGAGCCTGCTTCTTGTCGGAGTTGTACTCCTGCGGGCCGAGCTTGACGATCTTCTTCTCGCCGGCCTTGACCGCCTGGTAGTTCAGCCAGCCGAGCTGCAGCTTGTTCCACGCGCCGAGGTCGCCCGGCCGGGTGCCGATGCCCTTGTCGGTGGCGGCGCTGAGACGGCTCTGCGCCATCAGCGTCCAGTACTCGTTGCTGTTGTCACCCAGGCCGCTGGTGTCGTAGTCGTCCGGGAGGCCCAGGTCGTGGGTGTACTCGTGGACGAAGACGCTCAGGCCACCGTTCTCCGGCTGGATGGTGTAGTCGCCGACCCAGATGCCGGACGTGCCGATCTGGGCGCCACCGAGCTTGTTGTCGGCCGGGCCGGTACGACCGGCGTCGGTCGAGTACGCGTACCAGCGGTGACTCCAGACGGCGTCCTCACCCTGGGACGGGTCACCGTCGGCCTGGTCGCCGCCGGAGTGCACGATCTGGAAGTGGTCGAGGTAACCGTCGGGCTCGTTGAAGTCGCCGTCACCGTCGAAGTCGTACCGGTCGTACTTGTCGTACTGCTGCAGGTCGGCCTTGATGGCGGCGTCGGACATGCCGGACGCCTTCTTGTCGGCGTACCACTGCGTGACGGCGTCGTTGACCAGCGCCCACACGTTGGTGCAGTTGCTGCTGGCGCAGACGGCCGGGTCGTCGCCGTTGGCGTCGGTCGGGTTGTCGTTCGACCGGCCGTACCGGGCCTCGTTGTACTTGACCTTGACCCAGTCGGAGACCTCACCGTCGACGCTGTAGCGCCCGGACGACTGGGTCTCGAAGTAGGTCTTGACCGACTCGGTGTTCTTGCCGGTGCCGAAGTACAGGTTCCGGAAGTACTCCGGGGTGTAGTCGGCCTGCCAGATGGTGGAGTTGTCCAGCTTGCGGTCCGGCGCCGGAATGGCGTTGTGCAGCGGACCCTCGAAGGTCGTCGGCCCCGCGGTCGCCGCCGTCGTGTCCTGGTCCGGGAACGACGGGTGCCGCTCGTTGCCGAACTCGGTGAGGATCACGAAGATCTTGTCGGTCTTCTCGCGAGCCAGCTCGACGTACTGGTTCTTGCCCGGGTGGCCGAAACCACCGTTGCCGTACGTCTTGCCCAGGTTGACGATCTTGCTGCCGTTCCGGGTCTCCACCTTGGACTCGCCGCTGACCACCTGGGAGACAGCCTCTTCGCGCAGCGCGCGACGCTTCTCCTCGAGGGGGTTGGGCAGGTCATCGACCGGGGCGTTGTCCCCGGACTGTGCCACCGGAGCCAGATCCGCCGGCGGGGCCGCCACGGCCATCGCCGGAGCCATCGCTCCGACGGTGGTCACCATCACGGCGCCGAGTAGTCCCACGACCACCTTGCGCACTACGTTTACCTCCGTTTTAGCGGCTGAGCGTGGTGTGCCGCGCCCAGCGTCAAACGGCCCCGGGGTTCGGGACTGTAGGTGAACGTATGCAAACGAACCGATGTTCGGGGATCGTGCAGCGTATTGATGACCAACAGTTATCTGATATGGCCAGGCCATAACACGATAGTCGGCATAAAGGACAAAAAAGGCTGGTGGTGCAGGGTGCACCACCAGCCTTAAATCGGTCAGGATCAGTCTTCGGACTTAGCCGAATTCATTCCGGACGAGATCAGGTCCATCACTGCCGAGTCCTGCAGGGTGGTGACGTCGCCGAGCGAACGGTTCTCCGCGACATCCCGCAGCAGCCGCCGCATGATCTTGCCGGACCGGGTCTTGGGCAGCTCGGTGACCAGCATGATCTGCCGCGGCTTGGCGATCGGGCCGAGCGTCTTGGCCACGTGGTTGCGGAGCTCCTTGATCAGCTCCTGGCCGGCCTCGCCCTCGGTCACCACGTTGCCACGCGGGATGGTGAACGCGACGATCGCCTGCCCGGTGGTCGGGTCGGTCGCGCCGACCACCGCGGCCTCGGCCACCGCCGGGTGCGACACCAGCGCCGACTCCACCTCGGTGGTGGAGATGTTGTGGCCGGAGATCAGCATGACGTCGTCGACCCGGCCTAGCAGCCAGAGCGCGCCGTCCTCGTCCTTCTTCGCGCCGTCACCGGCGAAGTAGACCCACTTGTCGCCGTTGCCGGCGCCGGCGCCGAAGCGCGACCAGTACGTGTCGATGAACCGCTTGTCGTCGCGCCAGATGGTGCGCAGCATCGACGGCCACGGCTCGGTCAGCACCAGGAAACCGCCACCGCCGTTCGGCACCGACTCGGCCTGGTCGTCGACCACATCCGCGCTGATGCCGGGCAGCGCGGTCATCGCCGAACCCGGCTTGGCCGCGGTCACGCCGGGCAGCGGCGAGATCATCACGGCGCCGGTCTCGGTCTGCCACCAGGTGTCGACGATCGGGGTGCGCTCGCGGCCGACGTGCTCCCGGTACCACATCCAGGCCTCGGGGTTGATCGGCTCACCGACGCTGCCCAGCACCCGCAGGGAGGACAGGTCGTACGTGGCCGGGATGTCGTCGCCCCACTTCATCATGGTGCGGATCAGCGTCGGGGCGGTGTAGAGGATCGACACCTTGTACTTGTCGACGATCTGCCAGAAGCGGCCGCGGTCGGGGGTGTCCGGGGTGCCCTCGTACATCACCTGGGTGGCGCCGTTGGAGAGCGGGCCGTAGACGATGTAGGAGTGGCCGGTCACCCAGCCGATGTCCGCGGTGCACCAGTAGACGTCGGTCTCCGGCTTCAGGTCGAACACCGCGTTGTGGGTGTAGGAGGCCTGGGTCAGGTAGCCGCCGGTGGTGTGCAGGATGCCCTTCGGGTTACCGGTGGTGCCCGAGGTGTAGAGGATGAAGAGCGGGTGCTCGGCCTCGAACGGCTGCGCCTTGTGCTCCGGGCTGGCCTGCTCGACGGTCTCGTGCCACCACTTGTCCTTGTCGGTCCAGGCGACCTCCTGACCGGTGCGCCGGACCACCAGCACGTGCTCGATGCTCGCGCAGCGGGCCACCGCCTCGTCCACGGTGGGCTTGAGCGCGGACGGCTTGCCGCGACGGTATCCGCCGTCGGCGGTGATCACGACCTTGGCGTCGGCGTCGTTGATCCGGGTGGACAGCGCCTCCACCGAGAAGCCGCCGAACACCACGCTGTGCGTGGCGCCGATCCGGGCGCAGGCGAGCATGGCCACCGCGGCTTCCGGGATCATCGGCAGGTAGATGGCGACCCGGTCGCCGGCGACGACCCCCAGCTCGGTCAAGGTGTTCGCGGCCTGCGAGACCGATGTCAGCAATTCCGCGTACGTGACGGTGCGGGTGTCGCCCGGCTCGCCCTCCCAGTGGATGGCGACGCGGTCGCCGTTGCCGGCCTCGACGTGCCGGTCCACGCAGTTGTACGCGACGTTCAGCTCGCCGCCGACGAACCACTTGGCGAACGGCGGGTTGGACCAGTCCAGCACCTGGTCCCACGGCTTCGTCCAGCTGAGTCGCTCGGCCTGGCGCTCCCAGTAGGCCAGCCGGTCGTCGGCGGCCTCCTGGTATGCCTCGGCTGTCACGTTGGCGGCGGCCGCGAGGTCGGCGGGCGGCGGGAACTGCCGCGTCTCGGAGGAGAGATTCTCCAGGGTTTCGCTCATGAGGGCGGCTCCTCTTGCCTGACCGGGGGTCTCTACGTTGCACATTAGTTCTGGGCGGTGGCTCCGGCGAAGCGTTGCGCAGTGGATGCGCGCTCGACGGTGCCATACGCGCGCTGAATGACGCTCGCGTGATCGGTACTGCGCGAATCTTGCCATTTCCACTCGTGTTTGTGCACCCCGTGTTTCCACCGCTTTACCGGTTACCGTGTTCGGGTGGATCCACTAGCACCCTTGCTCGAGCTCGCTGATGTCGCTCCGGCCCTGGCCGAGGCCCGGGAGAGCGTCGACGCCGCCATGCGGCACCGGGCCCTGCGCCGGCACGGCGGTCAGGTCGCCGCCGAGGCCAGCCTGCGCGCCGCGGTCGCCAGCGCCGCCCTGGAGGGCAACAAGTACGAGCTCGACGACGTCCGAGCCGGCACCGTCACCGACCCGGTCCTGCAGGGCGCCCTGCGGGTGGCCGAGGGGATCGGCGCCCTGGTCGACCTCTGGCCCCGCGCGCCGCGTCAGGTCCTGGCCAAGCTGCACGTGCTCGCCGCCGGTGGTGTGGTGCCGGCCGAGCACCTGGGCCGGCTCACCGGCGGTGCCGAGCGGATCGACGCGCTCGCCGGGCTGGTGGCCGGCAACGAGGAGACCCCGCCGCTGGTGCTCGCCGCGATCGTGCACGCCGAGCTGATCACGCTGCGCCCGTTCGCCGGGCCGGCCGGGGTGGTCGCCCGGGCCGCCGCCCGGCTCACCCTGATCGGGCGCGGGTTCGATCCGCGCGGCCTGGTCGCCGTCGAGCTGGGCCACCTCGCCCGGGAGCCGGAGTACGTCGGATCGGCCGGCGCCTACGCGACCGGGACGCCGGACGGGGTGCGCTCGTGGCTGCGGCACTACGCGTCGGCGATCACGGCCGGCGCGCAGGAGATCACCACGATCGGTGACGGAGTATTGGCAACCGTCTGACCTCTGATCAATTCGCCGTCGCATAATTTCGGGGTGGCTGACAACTGGGTGCGTCCGTACGAGCCCGGCCCCGGACGGTGGCTCGTCATTGCCTGGGAGGCGTTCGCTCTGGCGATGCTGACCTGGGCCACGATCCGGCAGTTCGACCTGATGGGACACGGCTTACGGGTGGTCGCCTGCCTGCTCGCCGCGGTCTGGGTGGTCGGCGCCTGGCGGATCCTGCAGCTCGGTGTGTACGTGAGCCCGGAGGGCGTGCTGGTCCGCGGACTGGTGCGCTCCCGGGCGATGCGGTGGCGGGAGATCGCCGGGGTGCGGCTGCACCGGTCGACCCACCGGCTCGGGCCGTTCGAGATCGAGAACGGGAACACGGTGCTGCTGGAGCGGGTCGACGGCGCGACGGTGAACACCGAGTTGTGGGAGAAGGGGATGGACTTCCACACCCGGCCCAAGGTCTTCCGAGCCGTCTACCAGGAGATCCGCAAGCGCCATCAGACCGCGGCGGCCGACCCGGCGTAGTTCGAGCCCGGGTAGAAGAGAGGGGCCGCGGTCCGCGTTTCCGCGGGCACCACGACCCCTGCCACTCCTGCGCGTCCTATCCGGGTTAACAAGCGTGCACCTGGGTCGTTGTCGACAGTCCGGCGGCCTGGTGGCGATGATCCCCGTGGAGGCGGAAGCACCACCTGTGGCGCAAGTCCCGTCGCAACGTGCCTGCCGTGGCTGATCGCGCGTGGGTTCCCGGTGGCCGTGCACGGGTCCGATTTTCGGTGACTCCCGATCCTCGTTGCCCCGCGACTCATTTCTACGCCGGTACTTGCTTGATCACCAGGTATCAGCCCGGCAAATCTGGCGTTTCACAATTACTCAGACCAATGGCATTTGTGCTGGTCGTTGCGTTGCGCCGGGCCGGGCGGCCTCATGGGCGGGACTCGGCTCGTAGCCTACGGACGGGCGCTGGGCATTCGTACCGTAAAAGGACGGTCGTGCGGAGAAGCGGTCCGGAAGCGTGATGGGCGGTTTCGGTCAGGCGACCGCGGCGCGGGCGCGGCGGTGGCGACCGTAGAGGGCGAAGCCGATCGCGACGCCGACGCCGACACCGAGAGCGGCCGCGGCGACCGGGACGGCCGGGCGGTCCCGCAGGCGTTTGCCGAGGGCGATCGGATGGCGGAACTCCAGCACCGGCCAGGAGCGTTCCAGGGCGGCGCGGCGCAGAGCGCGGTCCGGGTTGACGACGCTCGGGTGGCCGACCGCCTCGAGCATCGGCAGGTCGCTGCTGGAGTCGGAGTAGGCGAAGCACTGGCTGAGGTCGTAACCACGGGCGGCGGCGAGCTCGTTGATGCCGACGACCTTGGCCGGGCCGGCCGAGTAGAACTCCACCTGGCCGCTGTAGCGCCCGTCGACGATGGCCATCCGGGTGGCGATCACGTCGGTGATGCCGAGCAACTCGCCGATCGGGCGGACCATCTCGTCGCCAGACGCGGAGACCAGCACGACGTCGCGGCCGGCCGCCTGATGCTCCGCGATCAGCGCGGCAGCCTCGGCGTAGACATACGGATTGATCAGCTCGTTGAGCGTCTCGGCGACGATCTGCTGCACCTGCTCGACCCGCCAGCCCTTGCAGAGGGCGGCCAGATAGTCGCGGGTGCGGGCCATGGCCTGCTCGTCGGTGCCGCCGCCGAGCCGGAACATCAGCTGGGCATAGGCGGACTTCACCACATCGCGCCGGCTGATCAGGCCATCGCGATAGAACGGCCGTCCGAAGGCCAGAGCGCTGGACTTGGCGATGACGGTCTTGTCGAGATCGAAAAAGGCGGCGCTGGGGCCCACGGGCCGAAAGTGTAGCCGCAACCCGCTCGGTGGCGGGCACCCGTTCGCCGTGACGCGCAGTGAAAACGGTCAGACGGGCAGGGACCTTGCAGTGAGTCACATTTCAGTACTCGACGGCTGCCTCAGACTGAGGCAGACTTGTGTTTGCGACCGGGAATAGTGTTGTTACCGTCGCGTCCCGTGAACTCGTTGCGCCGGCGTCGGTGAGTCAGCGTTCAACGATATGCGCTCGGTGACTGCGCCCCCCGCGGTCATCCGAGTTGATTCGGCTCGACCCCCCCGGAGCCGAATCCCAGAACGGCCCCCGTCTCCCCCGACGGGGGTCGTTCCCACTTCAGGCGCTTGCCGCGCGGTCCGGCGCGGTCTCCCGCTGGCGCGCGCCCGCCTCGGTGAGGCCGAACAGGTCGGAGAGGCCGGTCACGGCGAGCACCCGGCGGAACGGCACGCTCGGGTTGACCACCACGAATCGGACATCGCGCTCGGTCGCGGTCCGGTAGCCGTCGATCAGGGCGCCGAGGCCGGTCGAGTCGATGAAGGACGCATCCCGCAGATCCACGTGGACGGTCGGCGGCGGTCCGTCAGCGATCACGTCGCGGAGGCCGTCGGCCACCTCGTCGGCGTTGGAGAAATCGATCTCACCAACCACCGTGACGGTGACCGTGCCGTCATCCGCCAGGGCGGTCCGGATCGAGCTGTCCATGTCGAATCTCCCGATCTGTGTCGCGACAACATACCCAACACTCGACGATCCACTCCGCGCCCGGATACCAGATTCCGGCGTCCCGGCGGAGTTATCCACAAGCTGCGGAGTTATCCACAGCCGGGGCGGCGGCGATTGCCCGTGCCGGGCCGGGCCGGGAGTTTGGGCGGGCCCGAACCGCCCGCCGCTGGGAGAAGACGATGCCCCTGCCGCCCCGCCCGCTCCTGATCACCGCCGACGCCGACCTGCTCGACGACCTGCTGCGGCTGGCCGCCGCCGCGGGCAACGAGGTCGACGTGGCGCCCGACCCGATCGCCGGCCGCCCCCGATACCTGCCCGCGCCGGTCGTCCTGATCGGCGCCGACCAGGTCCTGCCCGGCCTGCGCGCCCGGTTGCCCCGCCGGCCCCGGGTGATCGTGGTGGCCCGGGGCGCGCCCGGCGACGAGATCTGGTCGGCCGCCGAACCGCTCGGCGCGGACCACGTCGCGGTGCTCCCGGACGCCGAACCCTGGCTGGTGGAACAGCTCGACGGCCGGCCGCGCCCGCCCGCGGTCTCCCGCACCCTCGCGGTGATCGGCGGCCGGGGCGGCGCCGGGGCGAGCATCCTCGCCGCCGGACTCGCCCGGATGTCCGTCGACGCGGGACACCGCACCCTGCTGATCGACGCCGACCCGCTCGGCGGCGGGCTCGACCTGGTCCTCGGCTGGGAACGGGTGAACGGCCTGCGCTGGCCCGGTCTGGCCGGCGCCGGTGGCCGGGTGGATCCGCCCGCCCTGCTCGACGCCCTGCCCCACCGCGGTGACCTGGTGCTGCTCTCCTTCGACCGGGACGAGCTGCCCGGCGTGCCGGCCGAGGCGATGGCGGCCACCCTGGACGCCGCCCGCCGCGGCCGGGACGTGATCGTCGCCGACCTGCCCCGGCAGCTCGACGACGCCGCGGTACTCGCGCTGCAGGCCGCCGACCGCACGCTGCTCGTCGTACCGGCCGAGGTGCGCGCCACCGCCTCGGCCGCCCGCACGCTCGCCCAGGTCCGGCCGCACTGCGAGGACGTCGCGGTGGTGGTGCGCGGGCCGGCGCCCGGCCGGCTGCGACCCCGGGAGATCGCCGACACGCTCGGGGTGCCGCTCGCCGGGACGCTGCGCCCGGAACCGTCGATGTGCCGGGAACTCGAACGCGGCACCGCGCCGACCACCGGCGGGAAGGGGCCGCTCGCTGACCTCTGCCGGCGGCTGATCGACGAGCTGATGGGCACCCGGGCGGTGACGGCGTGAGCGTGGTGGACCGGGTACGGCGGCAGTTCGCGTACGAGGGGGTGGAGGCGACGCCGGCCGCGGTGGTGACCGCGGTGCGCCGGGAGAACGGGGTGCTCGGCGACAAGGCGGTGCTGCGCCTCGCCGACCAGGTGCGGGACGAGCTGATCGGGGCCGGGCCACTGGCGCCGCTCCTCGCCGACCCGCTGGTCACCGATGTGTTGGTCAATGACACCCAGGTGTGGGTGGACCGGGGAGGCGGTCTGCAGCGGGCGGCTGTCCGGCTGGGGGAGACCGCAGACGTACGGCGGTTGGCACAGCGCCTGGTGGCGGCGTGCGGGCGGCGGTTGGACGACGGGCAGCCGTACGCGGACGCCCGCCTGCCGGACGGCACCCGCCTGCACGCGGTGCTGCCGCCGGTGGCGACGCAGGGGCCGTACCTGTCGTTGCGGACGTTCCGGCAGCGGCCGTTCAGCCTGGCTGACCTGGTCGCGCACCGGACGGTGCCGGCCGTGGTGGCGCCGGTGCTCGAGGCGGTGGTGGGGGCGCGGCTGGCGTACCTGGTCACCGGTGGCACCGGCAGCGGCAAGACCACGCTGCTGGCGACCCTGCTCGGGCTGGTGCCACCGACCGAACGGATCGTGCTGGTCGAGGACGCGGCCGAGCTGCGGCCGGTGCACCCGCACGTGGTGGCGCTGCAGGCGCGTACCGCGAACGTGGAGGGCGCCGGCGCGGTCGGGCTGACCGACCTGGTCCGGCAGGCGCTGCGGATGCGACCGGACCGGCTGGTGATCGGCGAGTGCCGGGGCGCGGAGATCGTCGACCTGCTCGGTGCGCTGAACACCGGGCACGAGGGCGGCGCCGGGACGCTGCACGCCAACGCGGCCGGCGACGTGCCCGCCCGGCTGGAGGCGCTCGGGCTGCTCGGCGGGTTGCCGCGGGCGGCGCTGCACGCGCAGGTGCTGGCGGCGCTGCAGGTGGTGCTGCAGGTCCGGCGGAGCGGGGGTGGCCGGGCGCTGGAATCGGTGAGCGTGCTGCTGCCGTCCGGGGTGGATCGGGTTCCGGCCGTGGTGTCGGCCTGGGATCGGGACGGCGGCGTGGGGCCGGGGGCCGGAGTGCTGGGCCGGATGCTGCGGGACCGCGGGATCGAGGTGCCGTCGGTGCTGGTGGCGACGTGACCGGGGTGTTGGTCGCCTGTCTGGCCGGGTGCGTGGTGGTGATCGCTTGGCCGGGGGCGGGAGTGCTGGCGCGGCTCGGTGGGCCGGTGGTTGCCGTCGGCGGGGTGCGGCGGGCGGGGGCTCGTGATCGCGCTCGTGCCGTTGTTCGGGCTCTTGCTCCGGACCGGCGGGCGGTGCTCGGGGTGGCCGGCGTCGTCGCGGTGCTGGGGCTGGTGCTGGGCGGGCCGGTGGCGGCGCTGGTCGGGGCGGTTTATGCCGGTCTAGGGATGAGTGAGTGGGTGCGCCGGGCCCGGCGGAAGCGGGCGACGGCCGGGCGGGCGGCGGCGTTGGACGGGTTGGCGGCGCTGGTTGCGGATCTGCGGGCCGGGCTGCCGCCGGCGCTGGCGGCGTCGTCGTCCGGTTCTGTTGCGACCGGGCCTGTCGGATCTGTCGGGACGCTGGACGAGGATGGGCGGGTTGCCCGGCTGACCGGGGCGGTGTGGCGGCTGGCCGAGCACACCGGGGCACCGGCGGCGGACCTGCTGGAACGGATCGAGACGGATGCCCGGGCCGCGGATCGGGCGGCGGCCTCGGCGGCCGCACAGGCCGCTGGAGCGCAGGCGACGGCGTTGCTGCTCGCGGCTTTGCCGCTGGGCGGAATCAGTCTTGGGTACGCGATAGGCGCGGATCCGCTGCAGGTCCTTTTGGGTACGCCGGTGGGCGCGGCCTGTGCGGTCGCCGCGGTGCTGCTCCAGTGCGGTGGGCTGCTGTGGGCGCAGCGCCTCGTGAGCGGGCCGCGCTGATGGGGACGTCGTGCGGTGCGGCGTGCGGAGCCGCGGCCGTGCTGCGGCCGGGTGGGCCGGTGCGGGTGCCGCTGCGGGAGTGCTGCGTGGCCGCGCTGCTCGGAGCCCAGGCATCAACCAGCGTGTGCCAGGCGTCGGACCGTGTGCTCCGTTCCGTGGTGGCGCCCCCGCCGAAACGCCGTGACGAGACGAGGGCTCGGTGATGGCCCGCTCGCCGGGTGAGCGGCGGACTCAAGTGCTGCTCGGTGCGCTCGTCGCGGTCGGGGTGGCCGGGGTGATCGGGAGCTGGTGGGGCGTACCGATCGGGGTGGGTGCGGGGATCGGGACCGAACGCTTCCTGCGCCGGCGGGAGCCCGCCGAGGTCCGGCGGGAGCGCCGGGAGGCGCTCGCCGACCTGTCACTCGGTGCGGACCTGCTGGCCGCGGCGCTACGAGCGGGCGCGCCGGTGGACCGGGCGGCCGCCGCGGTGGCCGACGCGCTGGACGGACCACTCGGCGCACGGATGCGGCGGACCGCCCGGTCGTTGCGGCTCGGCGCGGGACCGGCCGAGGCCTGGACCCACCTGGCCGACGTGACCGGCGCCGAACGGCTGATCGCCGCGGCGGTGCGCTCCAGCGCCAGCGGCGGCGCGCTGGCCGGCGCCCTCGAACGGCTCGCCGGTGACCTGCGGGCGGACCGTTCGGTCGCGGCCGAGGCGGCCGCCCAGCGGGCCGGGGTGCTGATCGTGCTGCCGCTCGGGCTCTGCTTCCTGCCCGCCTTTCTGCTCGCCGGCCTGGTGCCGGTGCTGGTCGCCGTGCTCGGCGACGTGCTGTGAAACCCAGGGTGCGGCGCCGGGCCGCGCCCCCAGTCGAGGAGGACCACGTGCATCAACTCGTCGCAGCGTTCCGGCGTCTGCGTACCGAAGCGGCCGAGGCCGGCATGAGCACCGCGGAGTACGCGGTGGGCACGCTCGCCGCCGTCGCCTTCGCCGGCATCCTGTTGAAGGTGGTGACCAGTGCCGGCGTGCAGAACGCGCTGTCCGCCCTGATCACCAAGGCCCTGAAGTGACCGGGGTCGTGGCGTGAGGGTGCGCCGGCGGCCCGGCCGGGACCGGGGGTCGTTCACCGCTGAACTCGCGGCCGGGCTGCCGGCGCTCATGGTGTTCCTGTTCGCCGGGCTCACCGCGGTCACCGCGGTCCTGACCAAGGCGGAGTGCCTGGACGCCGCCCGGGAGGCGGCGCTGGCCGAGGCCCGGGGCGACTCGGGAGCCGCGGCGGCCGGACGGATGGCACCGGACGGCGCCGAGATCCGGCTCAGCGGTGATCGGGAGAGTGTCACCGCGACAGTGTCCGTGCGGGTCAGCGTGCTCGGCGCGGACCTGCCCGGCGCTTTCACGGTCACCGGCACCGCCGTCGCCGCCCGCGAACCGGACCTCACCAGCCCGGGCTTGAAATGACCGGCCCAGCCTTGCCGCCCGAGCCCGCGGCCGATTTCGGTCAGGGGTCGGAGCGGGAGCGGGGAGCGGCGTCGATCTTCGTGCTGGCGGTGGGGTTGTTGCTGGTGGCGGCGGGGATGGCCGGAGCGATGGTGGTGGCCGCCCGGGTGGCTGGGCACAGCGCGCGCAACGCCGCGGATCTGGCTGCGCTGGCCGCGGCCCAGCATGCGATCGAGGGGTCGGGGCCCGCTTGCGCGGCCGCCGCGCGCTACGCCGCCGCGAACGGCGCGCGGCTGGCGGCGTGCCAGGTCACCGGCTTGGAGGTGGTGGTCCGGGCCGAGGTCCCGGTCACCTCGCTGGCAGCCGTCGCCACGGCCGCCGCCCGAGCCGGCCCGGTCACCGCCGCCGGCTCGTGAAGGGTTACGTGGGGACTTTCGGTGCGCTCCGCGCCGAAAGTCCCCACGCAGTCGTTGGGTCGCGGTTGTGTGGGGAGTTTTGGTGCGCTGCGCACCCGAAGTCCCCACGCAGTTTCGGGGTGGCGGTTATGTGCGGGGGTGGGGGACGGCGGGGTG
>NZ_LLZH01000060.1:0-8492 GCF_001509495.1 Actinoplanes awajinensis subsp. mycoplanecinus
GATCGGCCGGAACCGGTGCTCGAAGTGCTCGGCCAACCCCGGTCCCGTCCCCGAACCCGGCGACCGCAGCACCGGGACGGCGAAGCCGAGCAGGACCCCAGCGACGGTGGCGTGCACCCCGGAGGCGTGCACGAGTGCCCAGGTCGCGAACGCGAGCGGCAGCAGCAACCACCACGACCGGACGCGGCGCTGCACCAGCAGCGCGAACACCCCCAGCGGCACCAGCGCGGCCAGCAGCGGCAGGATCGACAGGTGTGCGGTGTAGAACACCGCGATGATCAGGATAGCGAGGAGGTCGTCGACCACGGCCAGGGTGAGCAGGAACGTGCGCATCGCGGTGGGCAGGCTCCGGCCGACGACGGCGAGCACGGCCAGGGCGAACGCGATGTCGGTCGCGGTCGGGATCGCCCACCCCTCGACCGCTCCGCCCCAGTTGATCAGGGCGTAGATCAGCGCGGGGGCGAGGACACCGCCGAGCGCGGCCGCGACCGGCACCGCTGCCCGGCGTGGGTCACGCAGGTCACCGGCCACGAATTCGCGTTTGAGCTCGAGCCCGGCCACGAAGAAGAAGATCGCGAGCAGCCCGTCGGCGGCCCACGTCGCCAGCGACAGGTCCAGGTGCAGGGCGTGCGGCCCGACGGTGATCGCGGTCATCGCCGTGTAGTGGTGCGCCCACGGCGAATTCGCCCAGATCAGCGCGATCAGGGTCCCGACCAGCAGCAACGCGCCGCCGATGGTCTCCTTGCGCAGCACGTCGGCGATCCGGCGGGCCTCAGCCCAGGAGCCACGGCCGAGGACACGGGGGACAGCACTCACGGGGCAGCCTACTTTCGGGGTCGGTTCAGCAACTTGCCGACCAGACTTCCCGGCGCACCGCGGCCAACCCTACCCGCACCGCGCAGTTCCAGCCGGGTGCTACGGCGCAGGTGGATGGTGATCTGCGGCTCGTAGCAGGCGGCTGCCGACACCGAGGATCGCCGCCACCACGAAGATCGGTGTGAACTCCCACGGATGCTGGGCTGCCGGCACGCTGGCGGTGAGGACGAATCCGTAGACGAACACACACGCCGCGACGACGACGCCGATGGCGCGCCAGTCGCTCAGCACCGTCGTGAGGAGCCCGCACATGACCGCCATCACCAGCGCCCGCGGTGCGGGCTCGCCGTCCGGGCACAGCGCGGCCGTGGCGAACGCGGCCACCGTGACGCCACTGACGCCGGCGATCACCTCGCGGATCACGAGGTAGCTCCAGCTGGTCACGACCTCAGGTCCCGCCGGTGATAGCCGGTGATCCCGGCCGCGGTCAGGATCACGGCCAGACCCGTCATCACCGTTGTGGCAACCCAGTCGACGCCGGTCAACGGCACCGCCGCGAGGTGGGCGAACGGCGACAGATCCCGCACCCAGCCCGGCGCCGCCACACTCTCGGCGACGACCAGCACCAGGAAACCCCCGGTCGCCGGCACCGCGCCGACGACACCCACCCAGCGTGGCGCCCAGCCGGTGGCGAGCGTCGCGGCGCCCAGGCTGAGCCCGATGATCGGCAGCGTGTTCGCCACGCCGCCCAGGGCCGCGGCGAGCCCGAGGTCGCCGCCCATCAGCCGCACCCCGGACCAGGTGGCCAGGCCGGCCACGGTGACCAGCACGAGGGCGGCGGCCAGGGTCACGGCGATCTCCACGCCGACGAGCCGGGTCCGGCTGACCGGCTGGGCGGCCAGCAGGGTCAGCCGCCGGTCGGTCTCCGCCCTCACGAACGCCGTCATCCGGACGGCGGTGAAACCACCGGCCGGCAGGGCGAGCAGCGCGAACAGCACCGCGGCGAATCCCGCGATGGCGCCGAGCCCGTCGAACCCGGCCGCGGCGGCCTGGCCGGCCATCGCCGGGTTGTCGGTGAGGAACTCGGTGACCGACACCGCGGTCAGGCCGATGAGCAGGTAGTAGGCGCCGATGCCGATGGCCCAGCCGGTCAGCGGCCCGAGCACCCGGCGGATCGCGAAGGTCCCCACGCCGCCGAGCAATCCCCGGCGCGGGCGGCGGCCGCTCGCCGCAGCCACCAGTCCGCCCCGAATGTCCCGCCGGCCGGTGGCGGCCACGGCCGCCGCCATGAGCATCGCTGCCGCGATCAGCAGGATCACCAACGGAAGACCCCGATCGTGTACGTAGGGTCCGCTCAACGCCGTCAGCCCGAACGGCGACAGCCAGCGGATCCAGCCGAGCGCGGTGACCCCGTCGCCGACCATGCGGATCAGCAGGGTCACGCCGAGCACGGCGACGGCGGTGCCGGTCGCCGGTGACCGGGCCGGAAAGATCTGCGCGGCGAGCGCGGCCACGGCGACGAACACGATGCCGAGCAGCCCGGTGCCGGCGCCGTGGACCAGAGCTCCGGCAGCCGGCGTGCCGGACACGATCAGCACCCCGGCCAGCAGGCAGCCGGTCGCGGCCGGGACGAGCATGACGGCGGCGACGTGCCGCAGGACGGCTTCGCGCAGCGGGACGCGCCCGGCGAGCAGGACATCCCACCGACCGGCATCCTCCTCACCTCGGGTGATCCGGGTCGTCGCGAGAATCGCCCAGCAGCCGAGCAACACCGCGGTGACCGTGCCGACCCGCCACACCGTGAACCCGCCCGCGGTGCCGAGACCGATCGGCTCGCCGAACAGCGTGCGGATGGCCGGGTTCCCGGCGAGCGCCCGTAGGCCGCCCGCGGCGGCCGGGTCCGCCATCACCTGGGCGTAGGTTGCGGTGACCAGGGCGGTCATGCCGGTGACCAGTACCGCGACGATGAGCCCGCCGCGCCGGATCTGCCGGATCGCCAGATGGCTGACGGCCCGCCCGGGGACAGCCGTGGCAGTGAGCCCGGCGGTGACCGGGGCCGGCAGAATGTCGGTGCTCATCGGGCTGCCGCCGTCCCGTAGTAGTCGAGGAAGATCTCTTCAAGACTCGGTTCCCGTACGGACAGGGCCGTGATGCCGGCGTCGGCCAGCACCCGCAATGCGGGTGCCGGCGGCCCGGTCATGGTGAAGCGCAGCTGCCCGTCGCCGGTGGCCTCGACCGACCCGACGCCGTCGATCCCGGTCAGCGACGGGGCGGTGCCGGTGTAGGAGACGGTGACCTCGGAGCGGTGCAGGCCGCGGAGCCGGCCGATGGTGGCGACCTCGGCCAGTCGTCCCGCGCGCAGGATGCCGACCCGCTCGCAGACGGCTTCGACCTCGGCGAGCTGGTGAGAGCTGAGAAAGACGGCCTGCCCGCGGTCGCGGGCCTCGTGCACGGCGGCGCGGAACTCGCGTTCCATCAGCGGGTCCAGGCCGCTGGTCGGCTCGTCGAGCACCAGCAGCGGCGCCCGGGTCGCGAACGCGGCGACCAGCGCCACCTTCTGCCGGTTACCGGTCGAATAGGTCCCGGCCGGCTTCGACGGGTCCAGGTCGAAGCGTTCGACGAGCTCGTCGCGGTAGGGCAGGTCGGTGCCGGGGCCGGTCCGTGCCTGCAGGTGCAGGATCTCGGCACCGGTCAATTGCGGCCACAACGCCACCTCGGCCGGAACGTACGCCAGCGACCCATGCGCCCGTGCGACGTCGGCTGCGTCGACACCGAACACCTCGGCACGCCCCGCGGTGGGCCGGGCCAGGCCCAGCAGCAGGCGAATGGTGGTGGACTTGCCGGCCCCGTTCGGCCCGAGAAAGCCGAAAACCTCACCCGGCTCTACGTCCAGGGTTAGGCGGTCCAGGGCGGTCAGGCGACCGTACCGTTTCGTCAGATCGACAGCTCGCAGCGCCGGTGCAGGCATCGGGACACCCTTCGGTCGACATGGATCGATGACCGCCGACCAGGCTTCCCGGCACACCTGGGCTCACCGTACCCCCGCCCGGACCACCCGGGAATCCCCGGCCGCAGAACACTCCGCTCGTGCACCACGCGGCTCCCACAGCACCCGCGGCCCGGGTTGCCGCGGGGAGGGCGCGCCGCGAGCCGATGCGCCGCCGGACGGGCTACCCCGGCCCTCGCTTCGGCGCGCTTCGCGCCGCGTCGATTACGTTCTGGCTGTCCCGGACGCTGTCGCCCGGTGTGCCTTTCGCCGTCGGCACGCTGGTTTCTGGATTTCCACGTGGAGGCAGTCGTGCTTCTGGGGCGACTGCCGGGTCGGAGGTCATGCTGGTCTATCTCAGCGCCGGAGCAGGCCACCGCAGCTCAGGAGCCTGGCCTCGGCGGCCTTCCTACTTACGAGTGACTTCTGCTCACCGGTGCAGCACCCGCCGAATGGGCGGTGTCGCAGCGGGGAATGTCGGTTGGAGCTGCTGACGATTCAGCGGCCTGTCTCCTCTGGATGAGGTGATCGCCGATGCCGACTCAAGCGCCGCCCGAAGGCGTCCCATCGACCGACGCCTTCGGCGCCTGGCTGAAAGATGGACCGGCCTCGGTGCGGGAACGGGGACGGGCCTGGCGCCCGAGCATTGGTGGCCTGCGGTTCGCGTTCTACGGGCGGATCTCGACGGAGGGCTATCAGGATCCGGTGTCGTCGCGGGCCTGGCAGTTGGAGGCGGCGAATCGGGTGATCGCCGGCCGGGGCCAGATAGTGGCCGAGTTCTTTGACACCGGTACGTCGCGGAGCCTGCCGTGGCGGAAACGCCCGCAGGCGGCGGCGCTGCTGGAGGCGGCGGCCGGCCCGGACCGTGAGTTTGATGCGGTGGTGGTGGGGGAGTTCGAGCGGGCGTTCGCCGGTGGCACGGCCCGCGCGGTGATCGAGACCCTGCAGAGCTGCGGCGTGCAGATGTGGCTGCCAGAAGCTGAGGGACCGGTCGATCTCACCGAGCCGGATCATCGGGCGCTGCTGCTGATGCTGGGCCATCAGTCGGAGCGAGAGGTGCTACGTAACCGGTCGCGCACCAGTGCGGCGATGGCGGCGCAGGTCCGCGAGCAGGGCCGCAATCTCGGCGGCCGTCCGCCCTACGGCTATCAGCTGGTTGATGCGGGTCCGCATCCGAACAAGGTCCACGCGTCCTGGGGCCGGCGCCGGCACCGCCTGGATGTCGACCCGGTGACCGCGCCGCACGTGCGGTGGATTTTCGCCCGGCGCCTGGACGGGTGGAGCACAGCGGCGATCGCGCGAGCGCTGAACGAGCGGCGAGTGCCATCGCCTGGTGTGTACGACCAGAAACGGAACCCGCATCGGCGGCATGCGGTGTGGACGTTGCGGACGGTCGCGGCGATCCTGGCGAACCCGCGGTACACGGGCCGGCAGGTGTGGAACCGGCAGTTCACCGATCATCGGGAGGCGGTGCCGGGCGATAAGCGCTCGAGCCTGGGTCCGGTGCGGGTGTGGAATCAGCGTGCCGCGTGGGTGGTCTCGGCCGAGCGGACGCATCCGGCGCTGGTCAGTGACGAGGACTTCGCGGTCGTGCAGCAGGTCACCGCGGTCGGGGTGCCGGACGACGGCGTGGCTCGCCGGTATGCGCTGACCGGATTGCTGATCTGCGGAGTGTGTGGGCGGCGGCTGGGTGCGCATTGGACGCACGGCAAACCGGGATACCGGTGCCGGCACGGGCACACGAGCGCGCAGCCGGTCGAGGGCGAGGCGCCGCGGTGGGTGTACTGGCCGCAGGCGATGCTGGCGGGTCGCCTGCTGGCGGTCGACGACCGACTCGCCGGGCTGCGCGATACCGAAGAACTAGCCAGCTTCCTCAAATCCCGGGATCTGGTGATCGTGTGTGGACCGCGCACGCTGCGCATTGAAGCCGCCGCGGTGGAGCCGGTCGCGAATACGGAGCCGGAACCTCCCGCTGCGCCCGTGGCTGTGACGTCTGCGACGGAGAAACCGGAGGCAGTGCAGTTGGCGTTGCCGTTCGCGGCCGGTGGTCGCCGGCGGGGCCGGTGGTTGTTGTCGCGCAAGGGCCGGCCCGTCCGCCGGAACGGGAACACAAAAAACCCCACCAGGTCTCACGTGAAACGTGAATAAACCCGTGGGGTTTAACGTGTCCGGAGGGGGACTTGAACCCCCACGCCCGATAAAGGGCACTAGCACCTCAAGCTAGCGCGTCTGCCATTCCGCCACCCGGACTTGCTCATACAGCTTAGCGGCACCCGTTTCCCCGTTGTTTTCCGGGGGTTTCGGCTGCCTTGTCGGCCGCACAGGAGAGAACAGTACACGGTCTCCGAGAGGGGTTGCAGGAGGGGTGGGAGGCCGGACAATCGAGGGCATATAGGCACGGAACGGGAGGCGGTCTGGTATCTCGGGGGCGTACCGGGCAGCATGGCGGGGTGTCGCACCCCTCCCCTTTGACTCCGGCTCTGGACCGGGCGCGCTCGCTGATTGCCGCAGGCGATCTGGTGGGGGCGGCCGACCTCTTCGAACGTGCGGTAGAAATCGGTCAGGCGACCCTGAGCCAGGGTGATCCGGACGTGCTGTCGACGCAGCGGGAGCTGGCGACGGTGCGGCAGCAGCTGGGGGATCCGGCGGCGGCGCGGCGGGTGTTGGAGACGGCGTACGCGGCGGGGCAGTACAGCCTCGGCGACGACCATCCGCTGTTGTTGCAGATCTCCTACGACCTCGGGGTGGTCGCGGAGGAGTTGGGGAACCGGCACGAGGCCCGGAAGGCATTCGGCCGGGTCGCCCAGCACGGACCGATGATCCTCGGGCCGGCGCACTGGGCGGTCGTCCGGGCGCAGACCTATCTCGGACAGGACCCCAGTTCCTCGATCCGCCCCGATCCGCCCCGGCAGGCACCGCAAAGCAGCCCCCCCGTCCTGCCGCACCACCCGCCGCAGCACCCGGGCCCGCCGCCGACCCCACCCGGGTCGATGCCGCAGTTCGGCTCCGGGACACCACAAAATCCGCAGTACGGCGGAGCAGCCGTCCCCACGCAGCAGCCGCACCCTGCCCCGGCCTCGCCGGCCACCCCTCCCCAGCCGGGCGGCTACCGCGAGTACTCCGCGCCGGTCTGGCCCTCGGAGGAGACCCACCCCGCGTTCCGTGAGTACCCGGCCCCGGTCTGGCCGTCGGACCAGCCCCAGCCGGCGTTCCAGGAGTTCCCGGCCCCGGTCTGGCCCTCGGACCAGCCCCCTGCCACTCCGCAACAACAGCCCCCGGCCGCCCCGCCGCAGACGCCGAACGTTCCGCCGCAGTCGTCGACCGCGCTCCAGCAGCCACCCGCCGCGCCGCAACAGCCCCCGTGGCAGACAACACCGAGCGATGCGCAGCCGCCCTGGCAGACACCGGGCGATCCGCAGCAGACGCCGCAGCGGACACCGGGCGATCCGCAGCAGACGCCGTGGCAGACACCGAGCGATCCGCGGCAGACGACACCTAACGCTCCGCAACAGCCCCAGCCGTTGCTGAGGCCGCAACAACCGTCAGTGCAGCCGCAGTCTCCCGCCACCCAGCCGCAGCGGCCTGAGGCGCAACCGACTGCGCCACCATCGCAACCGCCTGTCGAGCCCCGGCCCCGCCCGGCGATTCCGGCGCAGCGACAGCCGGATTCCGTGCAACCTCCGCAGGCCGCGCCGACGACGCCTGCAGCCGCGCCGACGCCCGAGGCCCCGCCGGTACCTGCCACGCCGCCGGTACCTGCCACCCCGGCTGCGCCCGCCGCTCCGACCAGCCGGCTCGGTCTCCTTCGCCCGCCGCCTTCCCTCCGCCCCGCGCGGCAGCAGACCGCTCCCACGTCCCCGGAGCCGTCGCCCGCACCGAAGCCGCAGGCGAACCCGGACCAGAAGCCCGCCCAGCCCCAGCCCGCTACCGCAGAGCAAACCCCGGCCAACCCGCAAGCGGCTCAGCCCACCCCGGCCCGCCCGGATCCCGCAGCCCCGGAGCAGGCCGACGACCCCGAGAAGCAGGAGCCCGCGAAGCCGGAGCCCACGAAGCCGGATGCCTTCCGCCCGGATTCCCCGTGGGGACCCGCCCCGGCCACCGGCAAGGACCCGCAGGCGACCCCGCTCCAGGAGTTCAAGCCCGCCCTCTTCGGCGCCGGTGGCACTGAGCCCGCCGTCGCGCCGGAGGCTCCGGCGGTCTATCACCGCGGTTCGGACGACGCCGTCGTGGTCCAGCGCCCCGACCCGGTGATCATGCCGCTGGCCGAGACCCCGACGCCCGCGGTCCGCCCGGACGCAAGACCGGATTCGGTCACCGCAGGCGCGCAGGCTGCGGCTCAAACAGCTTTTCCGGTACGACAGGAGCCCGCCCCCAAGCCCCGATCAGAACCGGTCACGCCGACCGCCCGGCCCCGCTCCACGGAGCCGGACCCGGCCGCGAAGCCGACCGATCCCACCCCGGCCACGCCCGACCGCGCTCCGAAGCCCACCGAGAGCGCGCCGCCCCCGGAGGCCACCCCGCCCCCGGCACCGGCCATCAGCGAAGCCACCACCCTGCTCCCCACCGTGGAGAGCCGCACCCCGGAGAGCCGCACCCCGGAGAGCCGCACCCCGGAAAGCCGCACGCCGGAGAGCCGCACCCCGGACACCACCTGGCCGGCCCCCAGCAGCACCTCGAGGCAGTCCACCAG
>NZ_LLZH01000061.1:0-9117 GCF_001509495.1 Actinoplanes awajinensis subsp. mycoplanecinus
CCGCGGCCCCAACATCGACCGCACCACCTACCAAGCCACCACCGAGATCAACGTCCTGATCTTGACAGAAGCCACCCAGCCCTAACTGAACGGCGTTGGTTCTAGAACTGCACGGTCGGAAGCACGTGCAGCGATCGTGCCGTTCCCGCAGGTGAGACGGATCTCGGACAGTCTCCACCCTGGAGGAATGCTGAGAATGTTCCCGGAGGTGCGAGATGACAGAGAAGACCTACGCTGCGGGATTTGACCGGAAGAGGGCGGCCTGGCGCCGGAGTACCCGCAGCTACTCGGACAACTGTGTCGAAGTGGCCGAGCTGCCCGACGGCGGGCGGGCGGTCCGCGACTCGAAGAACCCGGACGGCCCGATCCTGTTCTTCACCCCGTCCGAGTGGTCAGCGTTCCTCGGCGGCGCGAAGGACGGCGAGTTCGACACCTGATTGGCAGCTCCGCGGGCTGGCGCCGGCCCTGCGGTGGTGTTACGCAGAGCGCATGGACGGTGAACCGGGCGTGGGGCTGCGGCCCCGGATGCACTTCACCCCGCGCGACGGCCGGGTCGGCGATCTCTTCGGGGTGCTCCGGCTGGACGGCCGGTATCACCTGTTCTACGAGCACCGCGCCGCCGCCGACCGGGCGCCCGGCTGGGGCTGCGCGGTCTCCGACGACCTGGTGATCTGGCACGAGCGGGCGGTCGCCCCGGCGCCGGACGCGACCGGCACACCGCTCTGCGGGTCGGTCGTGGACGGTCCCGGTGGCCCGGTGCTGTTCCATTCCCAGGCGGAACGGGGCGGGGTCCGGCGCGCGGTGACCGTGCCGGACCGGGACGGCTGGCAGGCCACGCCGGACCGTCCGGTGCTCGGGCCGCCGCCCGGTGGCTTCACCGGCCTGCGCGATCCGTTCGTCTTCACGGCGGGTGACGGGTGGCGGATGCTGGTCGCCGCCGTACCGGAAAATGGCGGGTCGGCGGTCCTGCAGTATCGCTCGGTCGATCTGCTGACCTGGGACTACGACGGGGTGCTGATCGCACGGGCGGAGAGCGGCTGGGGCTGCCCGCGGCTGTTCGCGCTGGACGGCGAATGGGTGCTGCTGGTGGCGGGCGCCGACGCGTCGTACGCGATCGGCTCCTATGACGGCCGTGACTTCACCGCCCGCGTCTGGGGCGTCTTCGGCCGGGGCCGGCTCGGCCCGGCCGCGCCGTTCCTCGACGCGGCCGGCCGGCGCTGCGTGCTGGCCCGCGTGGGCGACGCGGAGAGCGACGGCCCGGTGTGGGCGGGCCGGCTCAGCGTTCCCTGGACCCTTTCGGTACGCGGCGCCACCCTGGTCGCCACCCCCCACCCGCACCTGGACCGATACCTCGTCACCGGCGTCACCGGGCTGACCACGGCCGGCGGTGAGGTCCGCGACCACGGCGACCTGATCCTGCGCATGCCGGCCGGCGGCGAGACCACCGTGCTGGCCGACGCGGACATCGTCGAGGTCGCCGTCGAGGGGGTGAGCGGTCTCGGCGCCGCCCGGCGCTCGGTCCCCGGGTATCCGGGCGGCCACATCGCCCGGATCGCCGGATCCGGCCGGTCGGACACCTAGACTTTCCGGCGTTCCTCAGATCCGGTGGCACCGCTGCCGACCTGGGGCGGTGTGAATGCCAACGATCCTCGCGACCTCTTCGCCTTCGCGGAACGGCCGGTCGGCGAGCACCAGCCCGCGCAGGCGGTCCCCGAGGAACGTCCGCTCTGGCGCGCCCGCCTGATCTGGACCACCGCCGGGGTCGCCGCCCTCGCCCTGGTCGCGTCCGGCGCGGTGTACGGCGTCGCGCGCCATAGCAAGAACACCGTCTGCACCAGCATCACGAGCATCGCCGCGAACGCCGTCAAACCGACCGGTGCGGTGTCCCTCGTCGCGTCGGACGGCTCCCTCGCCGAGGCCGGGCGCATCCTCACCGACCAGGCCAACCTGCTGATCTTCAACCGGGAGCTGGAGAAGGCCGTCCACCTGCTGGCCGCCGACACCACCCGGCTGCAGACGGTCGGTGACGCGAGCACCGGGCCGACTAACCTGCCGCAGCTGATGGCCCTGTTCCAGTCGGTCGACGAGCACTTCAAGCAGGCACAGACCGAGTGCGGCCTGCCGGCACAGGGCCTGCTCGCCACCGGCCTGGGCACCGCCGTGACGGCCGAGGCGAAGACCGTCGCCGCGGCCGGGCCGATCCCGGCCGCGACCCCGGCGCCGCTGCCCGCGCCCGACTACACCGCGTCGGCCGACGAACTCGCCGCCGCGGCGAACGACGTCGCCCAGCGGCAGGGCGAGCTCAACGACATCCGCGGCGACCAGGGCACGTCCCCGGCCGACCTGGCCGTGGCGCGCTACGAGCTGGCGGCGGCCAAGCAGCACCTGGCCGATCTCAAGGGTGACACCCTGGGCACCTTCCACCAGGCCCTCGAGCTGCGCGGCGCGCGGGCCTACCTGGCCTCGGCCCGGGAGGACCTGCGACAGGCCACGGCCGACGAGATGGCGACCGCCGCTGACCGGGCTGGCGCCCGCGCCGTGGTCCTCAAGTGGCAGAACCGGGTGAAGGAGTTGTCGTAGGTAGTGCTGGCATTACCGTGAAGTGTCACGGTGACGGTAGTGAACCGCGCGGCGGGTTCTTCCAGGATTGACGCATGGAACCACTGCTCGATCTGCGCGGCGTCCGCCGCCGCCACGGCCGGGGCGCCGGCGCCGTCACCGCGCTCGACTCGCTGACCCTCGGCTTCCGGGCCGGCACCTTCACCGCGGTGATGGGCCCGTCCGGCTCGGGCAAGAGCACCCTGCTGCAGTGCGCGGCCGGTCTGGACAAACCGGACGCCGGCACGGTCACCCTGGACGGCGCCGAGCTCACCACGCTGTCCGAGACCGAGCTGACCCTGCTGCGCCGCGACAGGATCGGTTTCGTCTTCCAGTCGTTCAACCTGCTCCCGTCCCTGACCGCGGAGCAGAACGTGGCGCTCCCGCTGCGCCTGGCCGGCCGTCGACCGGCGCGTGGCCAGGTGCGCGACATGCTGGCCGCGGTCGGGCTCGCCGAGCGCGGCGGGCACCGGCCGGCCCAGCTCTCCGGCGGCCAGCAGCAGCGCGTCGCGATCGCCCGTGCCCTGGTCACCCGGCCCACCGTGCTCTTCGCCGACGAGCCGACCGGCGCCCTGGACTCGACCACCGGGCGCGGGGTGCTCGACCTGATGCGCGACATGGTCGACCGGCACGGCCAGACCATCGTGATGGTCACCCACGACCCGGTCGCCGCGGCCCGGGCCGACCGGGTGGTCTTCCTGGTCGACGGCCGGGTCGCCGACGACCGCGGCGCGATGACCCCGCAGACCGTCGCCGACCTGATGACCGGCCTCGAGTCCGGCCTCTCCACCGGCCCGGCCGCCTCAGCGGTGGTCCTGCCGTGCTGAGGCTCGCCGCGCAGACCGTGCGGGCCCGGTGGGCCGGGTTCGCCGGGGTGTTCGTCGCGCTCACCCTGGGGGTCTGCCTGCTCACCGTCACCGGGCTGGCCACCGCCGCCACGCTCCGCGGCGACCGGGTGCCGGTCTGGTTCTCCGGCGCCGCCCTGGTCGCGGTCGCCTCCGACACCGTCTCGGCGCGGGTCGGGTCCGGCGACGAGGCGTATACGGCTTCCAACACCGCCGACGTGCGACCGGCTCTCCCGGCGGCCGCGGTGGCCCGGCTGTCCGCGCTGCCCGGGGCGGTCGTGGACCGGCGGGTGCCGGCGATGGCCGGCGAGGTCGCGACCGACGTGCACCCGTGGGCGAGCGCCGCGCTGCATCCGGCCGCGCTGCTCTCCGGGCGGGCGCCGATCGAGTCCGGCGATGCGGTGGTCACTGTCGCTTCCGGGCGGGCGGTCGGCGATCTTTTTCCGGTACGTACGGCGCAGGGCACCTGGACCGCCACCGTCACCGGCGTGGTGACCGGGCCCGACGCGGTGTACGTGAGTGACGCCGAGGCCGCGCGACTGTCCGGTGGGCGGGTGGACGCGATCGCGTTCCGGGACGGGACGGCGGCTCAGGCCGTACCGGAAACGGGTTGGGAAACGCTCACCGGGAGTCGCCGCAGCCTCGCCGAGCCGGACGTCGATGGCGAGGCCCTGAGCGTGGTGGTGTCGCTGCTGGGGACGTTCACCGGCATCGCGGTCCTGGTGTCGATCTTCGTGGTGGCCGGGACGTTCGCGTTCGCGGTCAGCCAGCGGCGACGCGAGCTGGCCCTGCTGCGGTCGGCCGGCGCGACCCCGCGTCAGGTGCGCCGGCTGGTCCTGGGCGAGGCGATGATCGCGGCCGGGCTCGCCGCCGTCGCCGGATGCGCGCTCGGGCTGCTCGTCGCGCCGTGGTGCGGGCGCTGGATGGCCGCGCACGGGCTGGCGCCGGAGGACTTCACCGTCGCTTTCAACCCGTGGGCGCTGCTGATCGCGGCCGGCGCCGGATTCCTGGTGGCACTTCTGGGTACGTGGGTGGCCGCCCGCCGAGCCGGCAAGATCCGCCCGGTCGAGGCGCTGCGCGAGGCGGCGCTGGACCGGCGGGTGATGACCCCGTCCCGCTGGATCTTCGGGCTGCTCTTCGGCGGCGGGGCGATCGCCATGGTCGCCGCCGGTGGAGCGGCCGGCGGGGAGGACGCGATCGCGCTGACGTTCTTCGCGGCGTATTTCGCGCTGATCGCGACGGTGCTGTTCACCCCGTTGCTGGCCCCGCTGCTGATCCGGGTGGCGACCGGCCTGCTGCCCGGCGTGACCGTGCAGATCGCCCGCGGCAACGCGCTGACCTCGCTCCGGCGCACCACGTCCACGGTGGCGCCGATGCTGGTCACGGTCGGCCTGGCGGTGTCGCTGCTGGCCTCGAGCGCCACCGCCCAGCAGGCCGACCAGCTCGCCTCCCGTTCCCGGGTGACCGCGTCCGCGCTGGTCGGCGCGGTCGACCCGGTCGGGTTGCCGGCCACCGCGATGTCCGCCCTGGCCCAGGTCCCCGGCGTGACCGCCGCGGTCCCGGTGCGCAGCAGCTCCGCCTTCGTCCTGACCGGCGACACCATCGAGCTGATCCCCGCGCGCTACGCCGGCCCGGGCATCGAGAAGGTCTGGGACCTGCCACCCACGGTCAGCGCCCTGCGCGGCACCGACACCGTGGCGGTGGGCGCCGAACTGGCCCGCTCCCAGCACTGGTCCACCGGCGACGAGATCCAGCTGTGGCTCGCCGACACGACACCGGTAACCCTGCGCGTGGTCACCGTCCTGCCACCCAGCCTGGACCTGGGCCAGGCAGTCCTGCTCCCCTACGCCCTATCCGCTGCCACCACCACGCCACCCGGCCCCGCAGCCACCACCGCGCCACCCGCACCCACAACCACCACCGCGCCGTCCGGTCCCGCAGCCACCGCCGCGCCGTCCGGTCCCGCAGCCGCCATCGCGCCGTCCGGTCCCGCAGCCGCCGCCGCTGCGCTGCCTGATGCTTCGGCGTGGGTCGGCGTCGGTGCGGATGCGGTTTATCTCGCCGGGGACGGTGACCCCGCTGCTCTCGCCGCGGCCGCCGGGTCCGCGGGGCGGGTCGCGACCGCGGACGCCTACTTCGCCGATCAGGCCGCCGAGGCCAACCGGATGAACGACATCGCGATGCTCGCCCTGCTCGGCCTGACCCTGCTCTACACCACGATCGCCATCGCGAACACCCTGGTGATGTCGACAGCGGACCGCGCCCGGGACATCGCCGTGCTCCGGCTCGGCGGCGCGACCCCGCGGCAGGTCCTCGGCCTGATCGCCACCGAGACCGGCATCGTCGTCGGGGTCGCCGTCCTGCTCGCCGCCGCCGTCTCGGCCGGCCTGCTGCTCAGCCTCCGCGCCCGCCTGACCGAACTCATCCCGCACGCCGGCATCGCCGCCCCCTGGCCGGTGATCATCGGAGTGACGGCACTGTGCGCCCTGGTCGCCTTCGCCGCCAGCCTCATCCCGGCCGCCCTGCTCCTCCGCACCCCACCAGCCACCCTGGCCTCCATCCGCGACTGACCCCAGACCACACCCACCCACTCGCTCCCCACGCACCCTCCCGGACCGACGCGGACCTCCCGGACCGACGCGGACCTCCCGGACCTCCCGGACCTCCCGGACCTCCCGGGCCTCCCGGACCTCGCGGGCCTCCCGGACCTCGCGGGCCTCCCGGACCTCGCGGGCCTCCCGGGCCTCGCGGGCCTCGCGGGCCTCGCGCGATCTTGGCTACTTGGGGCGGCATTTCGGCTGGTGATCGCCAAGATCGGGCGGTGGTGGTGTGGTCGCGGCCACGGCGGGTGGGCGCGTCGGCCGTTAGGGTCGGCGGCATGTTGGACAACGCCGCACTTCCGGTCGACGCCGTGCTCTTCGACTGTGACGGGGTTCTGGTCGATTCGGAGCGGATCACGAACTCGGTGCTCCGCGCGATGCTGCACGAGCTCGGCTGGGCGGTCAGCGAGGCGGACTGCTTCCGGCTGTTCGTCGGGCGCGCGCTGCACGACGAACTCGGCGTGATCACCGCCAACACCGGCTTCGTCGCCACCGAGGACTGGATCGCCGAGTTCCGGCAGCGCCGCAACGAGGCGCTGCTGTCCGACCTGCAGGAGATCCCGGGCGCGGTCGCCGCCGCACGCGAGGTCGACCGGATCTTCGGTGGCAGCCTGGCCTGCGCCAGCGGCGCCGATCGCTTCAAGGTCGAGCTGCAACTGACCAAGGTCGGCCTGGCCGACGTCTTCGCCGGCAAGATCTTCAGCGGTATGGAGATGCCGCGCAGCAAGCCCGCCCCGGACGTCTACCTGGCCGCCGCGGCTGCCCTCGGCGTCGACCCGGCCCGGACCGCGGTCGTCGAGGACACCGCCACCGGAGTCCAGGCGGGCGTAGCCGCCGGCGCGGTAGTCCTCGGCTACTGCCCGCCCGGCAGCCCGGCCCACCACGCGCCCGAGGTACTGCTCGCGGCCGGCGCCAGCTACACGTTCACCAGCATGACCGACCTCCCCGGCCTCCTCACCCGCCTCCCGGCCCGCCCGCACGTCGCAGGCGCCCGCTGACCAAGGCCCGCCAGCGCTACCAGCGGCGAAGCCAACCAGGCGGCGACGTCGGTGGGTCGCGGTGCGCCACGCGGTTGCTGACGGCGCTCCCGCAGGCCGGACTACCGGTCTCACCGAGCGACGCCCGGCGGGTCAGCCCGGGTCGTGGCGGCCGGTATCGAGATCGCCGAGCAACCGCGAAAACCAGCCCGGCCGCTACCACAAAGAGCGCTCACCAGCCCAACGCGGCAAGCACCCACCGTGGCAAAACAGCCGCGAAACCACGACCGGCGCTCACCGGGGTGGTGCGGCGAGCAAGCGCGGTGGTTCCCGCGCGCATGAGGGCCGTCAGGACCAGCTCGACATGCCCGGCTGGGCCTGACGGCCCTCAAACCGGACGCATAACGGCCGCCAGAGCCAGCCCGACGAACCCAGCTGGGCATGACGGCCGCTAAAACACACCCATAACGGCCACTGGAACCAGCCCGGCCAACCCAGCTGGGCGTGACGGCCGCTAAAACACACCCATAACGGCCACTGGTAACGGCCACTGGAACCAGCTCGGTCGGCCCGGCTGGGCGTGAGGGCCGCTACAACACACGGATAACGGCCGCTGAAACAGCTCGGCCCACCCGGCTGGGCCTGACGGCCTCGAACCGGACGCATAACGGCCGCCAGAGCCAGCCCGACGAACCCAGCTGGGCGTGACGGCCGCTGAAACACACCCATAACGGCCACTGGAACCAGCTCGGTCGGCCCGGCTGGGCGTGACGGCCGCTAAAACACACGCATAACGGCCACTGGAACCAGCTCGGTCGGCCCGGCTGGGCGTGAGGGCCGTTAAGACAGACGGGCAACGGCCGGCAGGGCCAGCCCGGCCGATCTGGCGGGCCTCGACCCTGAACGAGGCGGTTGCGGCTCGGAGCCGGCTGGGGCTGCTGCCATCTGGGCGTGGAACGGCGCGGGGCTGTCTCGCCGCTCCGACGATCCCGGCCCGGGGCAGTTGACCGGCGTGGCGGGTCATGACCGGACGGCTGCCCGCTCGGCGAGCCGGCGCAGGGCGCCCACAACCGGGCACCGGCTGGGCTCCAGGGGTGTCTCCGGGTCGCGGAGACACCCCTGGGAGCCAGCCGCGGTCTGCAGCCCGGCCGCGGTCCGCACCACCCACGGCCCGGCCCGCCGAACGGCCGCGGCCGCGACCGGCGAACCAACCGTGATCCGGGCACCTCCCCGGCCTGCGCGCGTTACTGGCGAGCGGCGGGCGGGATGGGCTCCGGGTGGGTGATGGTGACGGTGGTGGCCGTCAGTAGCGGCAGCGGAGGACGACCAAGGCGTGGCGGACCACCTCGAAATTGCTGCCCGAACGGGCGGTCTTGCGGCGGCGGGCCAGCAGCGGGTCGGCGGTGTGTGCGACGACCTCCCAGGTCTTGCCGTATTCGCGGGCCGGCAGGGTGAACGCCACGTCCTCGTCGAGCGGGTTGAACAACAGCAGGAACGAGTCGTCGATGATCTCCTCGCCGAGCGCGTCGCGTTCCGGGATGCCGTGACCGTTGAGGAACACGGTCATGGTCATGCCGCTGCGGGTGTTCCAGTCTTCCTCGTTCATCATTTCGCCGTCGCGGCGGAGCCAGGCGATGTCGGGCAGCTTCGAGTCGCCGGCCGGGTCGCCGGTGAAGAAGCGGCGGCGGCGGAAGATCGGGTGGTCGGCGCGGAGTTTGGTGAGGAGCCGGACGAAGTGGGTGAGCACGTCCTCCTCGCGGGCGTTCTCCCAGTCGATCCAGCTGAGCTCGTTGTCCTGGCAGTAGACGTTGTTGTTGCCCTGCTGGGTACGGCCCAGCTCGTCGCCGTGCACGATCATCGGGACGCCCTGGCTGAGCAGCATGGTGGCCAGGAAGTTGCGCTTCTGCCGTTCGCGGAGCGTGACGACCTCGGTGTCCTCGGTGGGACCCTCGACGCCGCAGTTCCAGGACCGGTTGTGGCTCTCGCCGTCCCGGTTGCCCTCGCCGTTGGCGTCGTTGCGCTTCTCGTTGTAGGACACCAGGTCGTGCAGGGTGAACCCGTCGTGCGCGGTGACGAAGTTGATCGACGCGATCGGCC
>NZ_LLZH01000062.1:0-7051 GCF_001509495.1 Actinoplanes awajinensis subsp. mycoplanecinus
CCGCCACCACCGCTGACCGAGATCGGCCTGGTCACCCCCATCGATTCACCGGTCGCCCCGCCGACCCCCGAGGCCCCCGCCCCGGCACCGCAGGCTGAGGTCCAGGCGACCCCGCCGGCCACCGAGGCGCCCGCCCCGGTCACGACACCGGTCACCGCCGCGCCCGCCCTCGACGACGACGTGGACCCCGACCTCCCGCCGTCCTCGAGCGCCCCCTCCTCCCTGCGCCTCAAGTCGGACGCCCCCAAGATCGCCACGGCGCCGTTCGCGCGGACCAACCAGGCCTACGACCAGCGCGCCACCCCCGCCGGCGACGTCCTGGCGAGGGAGGACTACGGCACCTACTTCCAGCAGCTCAACAGCAGCCTGGATGCCGGCAAGCCGCTCGCCTACGTCGTCAACACGATCCTGCCGGTCCGCGACGTCTCCAAGATCCCCGCGATGATCTGGAGTGTGGTCACCGGTCTGCAGGATCCGGCCGGCGCCACCGGCCGGGTCGGGTTCGTCTTCGGCGTCAACACCAAGGCGTCGGCCGACGAGTCCGAGAGCCGGCTCGCCGAGATCGACGACGCCATCACGGAGCTGCGCGACAGCGATGCCATGCGCCCGTTCGCCGACTACCCGATCGCGTTCGTCGCGTCGACGTTCGAGGACAAGTTCCCGGCCGGCACGATGCGCAACGAGGTGCTGAACAGCCCCGCGACGCTCGACCTGCTCGCCGGGTTCCTCGATGCGGGGCACCACCCCTACGTCTCGGTCCAGGACTCGGACGCCAGCAGCCGGCTCGTCTCGCCCACCGGGCCGCACGTCTTCGACCACTTCGAGACGCTCCTGGCCCCCGCCGACCAGCACGTCCAGACCTATCTCGACACCTTGAGCCCGGCGAGCCCGATCGACGGCCCGCAGAGCCCGACCGGCAGCGACGTCGACATGACGGTGGACGAGGCAGCCGCGCAGCCGGATCCGCCGTTCCGGCCGTTGATGATGGCCGGCGGCTACCGCCCCGACGACCTGCAGGCCCAGCTCGACGCGGCCCGCAACGACCCTGGCGTCGACGAGGACGTAGCCGAGGAACTCAACGACCTGGCCGCGAACCCCGACAAGATCACCGCGGCGATCGACAAGGTCCGCGCCGACATGGCGGCCCGCAGGGCGCAGGCCAAGGTGCACCCGCTGCTGCCGTACGCACCGGAGCCCAACCTGTTCCTCGACGGCCTCGCCGTGATGGTCGACACCGAGCTGCAGTTCGGGCCGCGGGGCGCCGAGTTCGATCACCTGGCCAAGCAGCTCACCACGTTCGCGGCCGGCGAGCTGCACCAGAGCTTCGCCGCGGCACACGCGGAGGCCGAGGTCGACCTGCCGGTGCCGGTCAGCACGGACACGGCCACCGTCGACGTGCCGATGGCGCAGGACCAGACCGACATCCACGAGTCGGTCGCGGTGCACGGCGGCAGCACCACGCTGCCCATCCGCGGACCGGCGTTTGTTGTCGACTTCGTCGACGGCGCGGTCAGCACCGACCTGCTGAGGCTGGCCCGCGGGCTGTTGCACAGCTCGGCGCTGGGGCAGAGCCATGCCGCACCGTCCCACCCGGGCGACCGGTTCTTCGACTCGAAGAAGGCGCGGGCGGGCACCAGTTTCGCCGCGGTGGCGGATCGGGCGGGTCTGAACGACACCGAGGCGGCCGACAATTACTACCAGACGTCCGAGCCGTTGCGCCCGATCCGGCACGACGACACGGAGGCGGACAGCACCGTTCCGGACGTGTCCAAGAAGGACAAGAAGGACCTCGGCAAGAACAAGGGCAACAAGATCAGCGGTGCTCTCGCCCAGCCCGTCGCGCCCTGGGCCGGGCAGGAGTCGGAGACACCGTTCGCGGACGTCACGTTCGGCGTCGACCCGCGGCACAAGGACCGCGCCGCCTACGAGTCCGTCGCCGGCAACCCGGCCGGAACCGACCAGCGGATGCAGCGGTACCGGGACAACGAGCTCGACGCCGAGTCCGACGAGATGGACACCGACACCGCCCAGGACACCGTCGTCGACCTGACGGACCAGCTGGACGACGTCGCCCTGGGCAGCAAGCGCCGCCGCGAGGAGACCGGTTCGCCGGAGCCCGACGCGGCCCCGCCGCCGGCCAAGCGCCGCGAGATGCTGCCCCCGGCGGAATCCTCGGCACCGGGGAAGACACCCGGTCCCGCCACCGAGCCGGAAACTGTCAAGAACACCGGACATCTGCTCGGCGACGCGGCCCAGCCCGAGTCGACCTGGGCGAGCCGGGCAGCCGACGTCAAGCCCGCGCGGATCTCGACCGAGCGCTTCGACCCGGGCACCGGCGGGCGCCGCAACGGGCCCACCCCGACCGGTGGCATGGCCCCCGACAACCTCACGATCGACAAGCACGGCCCCGGCTGGCTGGACGGCGCGCTCACCCACATCGCCTCGGACGTGCGACGGGTCCAGGCGGATGACGGCGCCTGGGTGCAGGAGCACACCGTACGGTTGGAGATCGGTGCTTTTGATCCGTCGGTGCGCTCGGCCCAGCAGGGCGCGCCGGACGGTTCCACCCCGAGCTCGCCGGCCGACGTGGCCGCGGTCCGCGAGGCCGCCGCGCGCGCGGTCGACGAGCATCTCAACGGCAAGTACCAGCTGCCCAACGGCGACCAGCTGCACGTGCGGGTCGAGTTCGTCGACCCGCCGGCCCCGGGCGGCTCGCACCCCGCCGACGCCCAGCCGCACGCGTCGGTCTGGGTGCACAACGGCACCGACGACGCCCGGCAGTTCCACTGGCCGGTCGACGCCGTCACGTCCGGCGAGAGCGGCGTGTTCGCCCACGAGGTGCTGCACTTCCTCGGTGCGGCCGACACCTACCACGACCGCGAGATGCTGTTCCGCAGGCCACCGGCCGGCCCGGACGCCCGGGTGCCCACCGCGCTGACCGACAACCCGCACGACACCGGCCCCGGTCTGATGGGCCGGGCGGCCCGCGGCCCGGCCCCGGTCCTCACCCCCGGCGACCTCGACCGCATCCACCAGGCCACCCAGAGCGCGGTCCGGGTCCCCGAGGCGCCGGTGAACGGCCCGACCCCGCCGACGACCGACTCCCCCGCCGCGCAGGAACAAGAGCCGACACCCGCCGACCGCGGGCCAGAAACGGCCGGCAAAAAGGAAGCCGCCGACAACGAGGAGGACCTCGACCTGCCACCTTCCTCGGCCGCACCATCGACCTCGCGCCCGGAGACCGAAACAGCCCAGCAGACCGTGGTCCGGGACCTGCTCACCGACCCCCAGCGCCTCCCCGGCATCACCGTGATGATCGACGAAGCGATGAACTTCGGTCACCAGACCGCCGGGATCTCGCTCATCGAGTCACTGCGCAAGCTCGGCTACGACCGCGACGTCACCGTGGTCGCCTCGCCCGGCGTCTGGACCAAGGTCGACAAGCTGCTGCCCCCCGGCACCCCGGGCATCACCCGGGTCACCCAGGACGAGTTCCTGGCCAGCCCGGCCACCCGCTACTCCGACCAGCGCACCCCCGGAGCACCGAACCGGCTCGTCCTGGTCGGCGCGTCGGACACCATCGACACGAGCAACGCGGACTCCTTCCTCAACTACATGGGCGCCGACCAGGCCGTCGTCTTCCAGCCCTACGCGTGGAAGAACGGCAGCCGGCTGGCGTTCTCCCGCACCGGCCCGGGCGCGACGGCCACAGTCACAGATCTCAACCAGGGCACCATCCCCGCGGACGCGATCTTCAACACCGACATGCCGGCCCTCGACACGGCCACCGCGACGGCCACGATCCGGACGGCCCACGGCGACAGCAACCTCGGCGACGCCCTGGTCACGGTCGCCACCGCCGCGCTCGACGACACCATCGACGTGATGCCGGTCTATGGCCTGCACCGCCTCGACAAGGAGCTGCGCCCCGGCGCCGGGATGGCCCTGGCCCACGGTGTGCACGCCGCCGGCCTCGGCCGGCCCGCGGTGATCCTGGAGATCAGCGAGTCGGACGTGGACTTCTCCCCGCCCCGGGACGCGAACCAGACCCCGTCCTGGCTGAGCACCGTCGACCTGCGGGCCGGCGAGCCCTTGACGCTCGACGGGCTGAACCCCGGCGACGTGGTCGTGGTGCGCACCGGTCCGCTGCGCAAGGACGTCTTCCAGACCGCCTACCAGCTCGGTTCCCTGCCGGCGGTCCTCGAGGGCGCGAACACCGCCAACCTGGTCCAGCTGCTGGACCGGCCGTACTTCTCGCCGCGGCCCGAGGACACCGGCTTCCCGAACTCGGGCGACCCGGCCGACGCCGGTCAGATCACCGCGCTGACCGCGGTCGCCGACGCGATCCGGATGGACAGCGACTGGTCGACGGCGCTCAAGGCGGAGCAGAAGGGCCCGTACCAGAACATCGCCACCATCGCCACCGCCACGAGCGTGCTGACCAGCCGGTCGCAGGCCGTCGTGGACTACCCGGGCGAGGAGGATTTCCTGCTCGGCGACGAGTTCGACCGTCTCCGCGATGCGCTGCCGAGCCGCCTCGACGAGGTCGTCGCCATCTTCGGCGGGAGCCCCGAGGCGGTCGCCGCCGCGCAGCCCGTCACCGGGATGACGCAGAAGCAGAAGATGGCGGCCCTGGAACGGCAGATCCCGGTCACCGAGGACCAGATCCAGCAGTTGCACGCGCTCCTGGACGACGAGCGCGCCAACCTGGTGAACCAGGTCCGCGACCGGTACCAGCACCACTCGACCGACCCGAGCCCCGAGTCCGTGACGGCCATCGCCACCGCGATCAACGACCTGCACACCTCGGACAGCGCCCTCAAGCAGTACTTCGACCGGGTCGCCGCGTCGGCCCGCGACCCGCGCCGCGACCAGGTGCTGCAGGGCCTGTCGCACTTCGCGGCGAACCAGCCCGGCGCGACCGTCGGCAGCCAGAGCGCCACGTCCTCGCACACCGAGGCCGAGGACCAGCTCCGCGACACCGACTATCCGTTCCTGCTCGACGTCAACCCGCTGCGCGACCAGGGCGGCGAGCTCACCACGAACTGCTACGTCGCCGCGATCGCCACCGACATGTCCCTCGCGTCCGGCGGCATCGACCGCTTCCAGGCCGGCGGCGCGGTGGCCAGCCCCAGCGAGTTCCTGGCCAACTACGCCGGGCGGCCGCTCGACACCGTGCGTGACCTCGACCAGGTCCGCGACATCCTCACCGCCGCGGGCCCCGGCGCGCGTGGCATCGTCACCGTGCAGCGCATGGACGGAACCGGACACGCGTTCAACGTGGTCCACGACCACAACGGCGTCGTCTTCCTCGACGGCCAGGCGGGACACTTCGCCGCGCTCGACCCTGCGTACCCTCGGATCAGCCTGGTCTCCACCGGAGACCGCGAGTTTCCCTCGGCCGGCCTGGAAACCCCCGCGGCCCCGGGACCGCTGGTCGGCACGCTGTCCGGCGGTGTTCCGGACTTCGGAAAAACCTTCGACGGTACGTCCATGGGCGTCGAAATCGAGCTCTCCGGCGTCAGCACGTCCCTGGACGGCAGCTCGACACGCGCGTTCGGCTACGTCGCGTCCACCGACGACACCCCGCTCGTGATGATCACCAAGGACATGTCGACGGGTGACCATCCGAGCCGGAAGAACTGGAAGACGCACACTCTCGAGCTGGTCACCTACCCGGTCGAGGTCTCCTCCGACGCGGGCGTGGAGCAGCGCAAACGGGCCGTGCTGACCCTGCTCGACCACCTGGACACCCACCTCGCCACCGGCGGCGGCCCCCTCACGTCGGCGGACCTCGGTCACGGCCTGCAGCTGGTGGTGACCAACAAGAACCACGAGATCACCTCTGGCTCGCTCGACACCGACCGGCCGGGCACGAAGATCGCCATGCCGGTGTCGATGCAGCAGGTCACCGTCGGCATCCGGGCCTCCGACGTCACCACCTCGGACGACCCCGTCGCCGTCGCCGTCCGCAAGGCGCCCTGGTACGACGACAGCCACACCGGCACCGCGCAGTCGATGCTGGCCACCGCCCCGCCCCCGGCCGGCGTCGACGTGGAGCAGGTCACCGGCGCCTACACGTATGTCATGTCGGTGATCGGGTTCGTCGCCCAACTGGTCAACGACAACAAGATGTCGATCGGCGACTACTACCCGGCCGACAGCACCAGCACCTCGCTGACCGACCCGAAGATCAAGAACGCCTGGGCGGTGCTGCCCCGCACCAAGCCGATCAAAATGGTGCACTGGCTGCCGGCCGCCGAGAAGGCCGCGACACTCAAGCTGATCCGCGAGACGCCGCCACCGGCCGACGCCAACGCCGAGGCGTGGCGGGCCGCGCGCGCCTACATCGTGAGCCAGCAGGGCGACGTCGCCGGGCACGGCATCGACGACGCCGTCATCGGCGGGGAGCCGGCGGTGCTGTTCGAGCACCGCACGATCACTCCCGACGTCGCGGCGTTCGTGCCGTCCCGGCCGGAGCAAGTGGTCGTGATCACCGACCCGGCCTCGACCTTCGGTGACAACCGCAAGACAGCGGTCGCCCGTGCCGGCACAGAGGTGTCGAGCCCGCAGAACGCGACGGACTTCGCCAACTGGATGCGCACGAAGGTCTCCGAGGCCCGGGCCAGGACGGCCTCCGACGCCGCGCTGATCGCGCAGAGCGCCGTCAACCAGAAGATGCAGTGGCTCGCCGAGAACCGCCCGCAGACCTGGCAGGCCATGCTGGCCGAGCTGGCCCCGCAGACCCGCCCGGCACCGGCCTCCACCACCACCGGCCCCCGCACCGCAGGTCAGCGCCCGGAGACCGTCGCGACACCGGTCACCGCCGATGAGATCGCCACCCTGCGCGACACCACCGCCCCGCGCACCGCGAACACGACGTCCTTCGACGTCGTCGAGCTGACCCCGACCCGCACCGGCGTGCCCGACCTGGTCGCCGACTCCTACCGCCAAGCCGGCCTGCCCGTCCCCGAGACCAGCCGCCCGGTGATCAATCTCGGCCGCATCGACGGCCCGGTCGCCTACGACCACCGGCTGCTGAGCACCGACG
>NZ_LLZH01000063.1:0-8571 GCF_001509495.1 Actinoplanes awajinensis subsp. mycoplanecinus
CGAGTCGGTCACGGAAGGCCACCCGGACAAGATCGCTGACCAGATCAGCGACGGGATTCTCGACGCCCTGCTCGCACAGGACCCGCGCAGCCGTGTCGCTGTCGAGACCCTGATCACCACCGGCCAGGTGCACGTAGCCGGCGAGGTCACCACCCAGGCCTACGCCGACATCCCCAAGATCGTGCGCGACACCATCCTGCGGATCGGCTACGACTCGTCGAAGAAGGGTTTCGACGGCGCGTCCTGCGGCGTGAGTGTCTCGATCGGCTCGCAGTCCCCGGACATCGCCCAGGGCGTGGACAGTGCCATCGAGCTGCGTGAGGGTGACTCCGAGCACATCCTGGACCAGCAGGGCGCCGGCGACCAGGGCATGATGTTCGGCTTCGCGTGTTCAGAGACGCCTGAGCTGATGCCGCTGCCGATCGCGCTGGCGCACCGGCTGGCGCGCCGGTTGTCCGCGGCGCGTAAGGACGGCTCAATTCCGTACCTGCGTCCGGACGGCAAGACCCAGGTCACGATCGAGTATGACGGGCTGCGCCCGGTCCGGCTCGACACGGTGGTCGTCTCCTCACAGCACGCCGCGGACATCTCGCTGGAGTCGCTGCTCACCCCGGATGTGCGCGAGCACGTCATCAACCCGGAGCTGGAGGGTCTCGGACTCGACACCGAGGGCTACCGGCTGCTGGTGAACCCGACCGGTCGCTTCGAGATCGGTGGCCCGATGGGCGACGCCGGCCTGACCGGCCGCAAGATCATCGTGGACACGTACGGCGGGTATGCCCGGCACGGTGGCGGTGCGTTCTCCGGCAAGGACCCGTCGAAGGTGGACCGGTCCGCGGCGTACGCGATGCGCTGGGTCGCCAAGAACATGGTCGCCGCCGGTCTGGCCGAGCGGTGCGAGACCCAGGTCGCGTACGCGATCGGCAAGGCCCACCCGGTCAGCCTGTACGTGGAGACGTTCGGCACCGAGAACGTGCCGGTCGAGCGGATCGAGAAGGCCATCAAGGAGGTCTTCGACCTGCGCCCCGCCGCGATCATCCGCGACCTGGACCTGCTGCGCCCGATCTACCAGCAGACCGCGGCGTACGGCCACTTCGGCCGCGAGCTGCCGGACCTCAAGTGGGAGTGCACCGAGCGCGCCAAAAGCTTGAAGAGCATCGCTGCATAGTCAGGTCGAGTACGGCATCACCCTGCTGTAGTCGCCGCAGCGGTTCACCGTTTGCAACCGAGCCCCTGGCGGCACGGCGGTTTCCAAGGAGAACGCAGCGCTGTCCGGGAGATCGGCCTACCCATCGCAGGATTGGTTCCGCTGCGCATGTTAACCATGGCCAACTCGAACCACACCATCCTGGGCGGCAAGCCGCAGCAAACCTGCACTGGCGCCACGCCAACGCCCGCCACCCCGACGTCCTGACCGCCCAACGCTGCGAACGAGCCCCGTCCGCAGTAAACGCCAACGACGCTGAGGCCGGCCCCGAACGAAGACCGCCTAACGGATTGAGTGTCTCGCCCCGGGTTTGATGGAGACATCCAAACCTGGGAGAAAATCTAGTCATGGCGGCACCGAAGAAGTACCCCGATGAACTGCGGGAGCGGGCGACCCGGTTGGCCTTGGAGGCCCGTCGGGATCCGGCTACCGCGACCGGAGCGTTGCGGCGGATCGCTGATCAGCTCGGTGTCCATCCGGAGGCGTTGGCCGGGCACCACCACCAGCGATGCCGAACGCCTCGCCGCCCTGGAACGGGAGAATCGTGAGTTGCGCCGGGCGAACCAGATCCTGAAGTCCGCGGCCTTAGATTCAAAGAGTCAAGGCAACGCACTGGGCTGGAGTGCGGTAGCCGAGGCATTTGCGTGGCCGGTCGTTCAGTCGTGCGGCGAGGACGTCGAGGTCGGCCTGGCTGTGGAGGCTGAGGTCGGTTCCTTTCGGCAGGTATTGGCGGATGAGCTTGTTGGTGTTCTCGTTCGTGCCTCTCTGCCAGGGGCTGCGCGGTGCGGCGAAGTAGACGTCAACGCCGGCGCCTTCGGTCAGGTGCCTGTGGCCGGCCAGTTCCATGCCTCGGTCCCAGGTCAGGGTGGCGAGTAGGCGACGGTCCATCCTGGTGAAGGCGTGCTGGAGGGCGGGGATGACCGTGGCGGTGTGGCGGCTGGGCAGCGCGACCATGGTCAGGTAGCGGGACTTGCGGTCGACCAGGGTCGCGACTTGGCTGTTCTTGGATCCGATGATGAGATCGCCTTCGAGGTGGCCGATTTCGGTCCGGTCGTTAGCACTGGCCGGTCGGTCGTCGATGGATCGTGCGCCGATGATCTGGGAACGCCATTGGCCTTTGACGGTGTGGCGCTTGTTCTTGCGGATGGGACGGCCGGTCCGCAGTTTGCTGCAGAGCTCACGCGGGATGACCTTCCAGCGGGTGGTGTAGATCGCGCGGTAGATGCTCTCGTGGCTGATCTGCATCAGTTGGTTGCCGCCCTGTGTCAGCCGTAGGTGTCCCACGATCTGTTCGGGCGACCACTCGTTTTCCAGCAAGTCGATCACGACCTGCCGAAGCAGCGGATTTCCTTGTAGGGCCGAGGGTTTCGGCCGACGCATCTGTTCCTGAGCGCGTCGCTCGGCGGCGAACGCACGGTACTTTTCTCGGCCGCCGTTGCGGGCCACCTCCCGGCTCACCGTCGACGCCGGACGGCCGATCGCCACCGCGATCGAGCGCAGTGACATCTCCGCTTCAAGGCCGCGGGAGATCGATTCTCGCTCGTCTGTCGTCAGGCGATCCGCTCGTCTCACCCGTTCAGCCGGCGCGATGCCGCCGTGGTGTTTCAGCACGGTGAAGACCGACCCCGGCGGCTTGCCCAGAGCTCGGCCGATCACGCTGATGGAATCACCGCAGCGCCACCGCCGCCACAAGTCCTCTTTCATCGCGTCCGACATGCCAGGTCGACCCATCTGTGCCACAAGCCACCCATCTACCAGCACCGTTGCATTGATCACCTGAATCTAAGGCGTCTTTCTTCGCGGCGGAGCTGGACCGTCCGTCGCGATGAGGGTCGCGTTCGTCGACTCTCAACAGGCCGAACACGGTGTCCAGCCGGTCCTGCAGGCACTCGAAGACACGCCGGCACAGATCGCACCGTCGACCTACTACGCCGCCAAGACCCGCCCCGCCTCGGCCCGGACAGTGCGCGACCGGCAGCTGACGGAGACGATCACGCAGATCCACGCGGACAACTACGGTGTTTACGGCGGCCGTAAGATCTGGCACGAGCTGCACCTTCCTTGCGAGCCGGTGGCCCGCTGCACCATCGAAAGACTCATGCGGGCGGCCGGGCTGCGCGGGCTGCTACGGGACAAGTCACCGCGCACGACCCGGCCCGCCGCGGAGACCGATCGGCCACGTGACCTGGTCAAACGCAACTTCACCGCTACGGCACCGAACCAGTTGTGGGTCGCTGACCTGACCTACGTGCGCACCAGCGTCGGCTGGGTGTATGCCGCGTTCATCCTTGACGTGTACTCCCGGCTGATCGTCGGCTGGCAGGTAGCCACCTCGCTCTACACCGACCTCGCTTTGGACGCGTTGAAAATGGCGGCCTGGCGCCGCCAGAGTCAAGGCGCTGACCTGCGCAAACTCGTTCACCACTCCGACCGCGACGTCCAATACCGAGCGATCCGCTACACCCAGCGCCTCGCCGAGGCCGGCGCCGTCGCCTCGGTCGGGTCGAAGCGCGACTCCTACGACAACGCGATGGCCGAAGCGTTCAACTCCCTGTTCAAAGCCGAACTCGTGCGCAACAAAGGCCCCTGGCGCGGCCTCGACGACCTGGAGATGGCCACCGTCGAATACATCGACTGGTACAACAACCGGCGCCTGCACGGCGAACTCGGGCACATCCCACCCGCCGAACATGAGGCCCTACACACGATGACCCGCCCGGTCACCGCAGCCCTGGAAACCAGCTAACCAACTCTCCATCAAACCAGGGGCTTGACACACCCCTACCCCGACCGGAAGCAGGTAACCACCGCTCTGTCAAACCGGGGGGAACTCAGATCGGACCCGGCGAACGTTCGTGGTCAACGCACTGGCCGATAGGTGTCAGCTTTCTGCATCCTGCGTCCTGCATGAAGCTCGAGCAGGGACCCAGCCACGTCGATTTGCGCAGCAGCGCAGAGACCTGTGGGGTTATGAGCATGCTACCAGTGCGAGAGCGACACACCCTCCCGAGTCATCGTTCGCGGTTACCGTTCGATCACGGTCTTCGCCGGCCCCTGATGCCGTCGGCACAGCCAACTATGAACGTCCAGCTTGACGTGTTGGCGCTCCAAGACCAGCGTCCTGCTCACAGCGTGTGGCACACGAAGCGAGCCATAGTCCATATGAGAGGATAGTCAGTGTGCAATTCTGTTCGGCTCTTCCAACGGTCTACCAACGGAGGCAATGTCTGTGGACGTTCGGGTACACTCCAACGTTCTTGTAGCCGCTACCGCCTGGGTCGCTCGCAATCTACCGCCTCGGCCGACAGTGCCGGTATTACTCGGAATGCTGATCAAGGCAGACGACGGCATCTTGTCGCTGTCGACTTTTGACTACGAGGTCTCCTCCCATGTACAAGTTGAGGCCGATGTTCGCGAACCGGGATCCTTACTGCTGCCGGGCCGCAGATTCTCCGAGATCGCCAAGTCTCTGCCCGGCAAGGTGATTCGCCTTTCAGTCGAGGGCACAACGGTAGTGCTCGCATGCGAGAATTCGCGCTTCGTGCTGCGCCCCTTGCCGTTGGAGGACTACCCGGCACTGCCAGCCATGCCCAAGGTTCGCGGTACGGCCAAAGGATCTGCACTTGCCGAAGCAATTGCACAAATCGCTTCGGTGGCCAGCCGTGACGAGACGCTTCCCATTCTCACCTCCGTCAGGCTGGAAGCCAAAGAACGCACATTAACCCTAGACGCTACGGATCGCTATAGATGGGGCGTTCGTACGCTCGATTGGCAACCGAGCGGCAATGACGAAGAATTGGCGATCCAAGTACCGGCAAAATCGTTGCTCGATTGCGCAAAGCAGATCACCTCAGAGGAGCAGGCTCAATTAGCCTTTTCCGAGACGACCAACACCTTCGGAATACGCGGCGAGCGGTGGTGGATGACGACTCGGCTAATCGACGGCGCTATGCCTCGCCATGATCAGGCTTGGCCTGCCGCATTTTCGTCCCAAGCCTCGGTGGAAAAGAGATCGTTGGTTGATGCAATCAAGCGGGTTGCAGTAGTTTCCGAGGGCCGCCTCCCGCTTCAGATGCACTTCGGAAAAGGATCACTGACGCTCGAGGTCAGTTCCGGCGATGGAGACCAGGCGACCACAGATCTCGAAGTCCGGCATGACGACGAGGACATGAGTATCGCCTTCAACCCCGCGTACATGCTGGACGGACTGAATTCGATCAGCGATACATATGTCTTATTTTCTTTCACCGGACCCAAAGGTAAGGCAATGATTGAAGGTGGCTCGGAATCCGGCGAAGCAAGTGAGAAAAACTTCCGCTACCTCGTCATGCCGATCCGCGTGACGACGTAACACTCCGCCTCAGGCATTCGGTAGAGGTCAAGCGCTCGAAATTATTTCGCTCCTGGAACCTCGCACCTAGCCTCCAATCGATCAAAAGCAATCCGGGCAGGATGGCTGCAAACCGGATCTTCAACGGTCGCTTAGCGCGCCGGTGTTGCGGCCGTCCTGGTTAGCATTCCGGCAGCGCATCTGTCTTGCCTCGACACAGAACGCGGAGATCCGCATGATTGAGTCACTTCTAATAGGTCCTGTCAGCCTGCTGGTCAGGGTCGGGTCGCCCGGAGGAGTTTCACCTCCGGGCTCCCACGAAACGGAGCGTGACAGTCTCCCGTCACTCCGCTCTTACCACCCTGGCCGTCATCAGAGGGTTACGTGCCCAGGTCCAGTGCGCGAAGTAGCGTGGGTGTTGCGTGATGAGGCGTTCCCACACGATTCGCGCCTTGCGGCGTGGTCGTAGCCGTCGATACTTCTTGCGGATCCAGCACACCAGGTAGGAATTAATACGCGCCAGGAGTGTGTAGAGCTCGGACCGGTGGAACCGTCCGTAGTAGCTCGTCCACCCGCGCACGACAGGGTTGATCATCTCGGCGAGTTCGGCCCAGCTCAGGTCCAACCGGCGGTGGATCCGCCAGCGTCGGACGGTGCGGCTGAGTCGTGTGAGAGCGTCCTTGCTGATCGCCGGGAGGAACGCGGTGAACACGCGCCCATGGCGATCTTTGGCCCCGCGAGGCTGGAACGTGTACCCGAGGAACGTGAACGAGGTGTCCGGATAGACACCTCGGCGGTTGTTGTCCTTGCAGTACACGATCTTGGTCGTGTCCGGGTGCAGACGCAGCCCGACCTCGACCATCCTGTCCTCGATCGCCTGCCGCACCATGCGGGCCTGGCGTTCGCTGGTGCAGTGCACCACGGCATCGTCGGCGTATCGCTCGAACGGCACGGACGGGAACGTCCGGGCCATCCAGGTGTCGAACGCGTAGTGCAGGAACAGGTTCGCCAGCACGGGTGAGACCGCGGAGCCCTGCGGGGTTCCCCGGTCTCGGGGTTGCAAGCTGCCATCAGGTTGCTGCATCGGGGCGGTGAGCCACCGTTTGACGTACAGCAGCACCCACGGCAGGTCGGTGTTCGCCTCCACGGCTTTGATCATGAGGTCGTGATCGATGCTGTCGAAGAACGCCTGGACGTCCAGATCGACGACCCAATCGTAGTTCCAGCACCGTTGCCGGCACGCCGCGACCGCGTCCAACGCCGAACGCCTCGGCCGGTAGCCGTAGGAATCGCGGTGAAAGATCGGTTCGACCTTCTCCTCGATCCTGCGGGCCACCACGGTCTGCGCCACCCGGTCACCCACAGTAGGCACCTCGAGCATCCTGACCCCACCCTGCGATTTAGGTATCTGCACCGCTTTCACCGGCGGCGGGAAGTAGCTGCCCGAGGACATTCGATTCCAGATCTTGTAGAGATTGCCTTTCAGATCCTTCTCGAACTCCCCCAGGCTGACCTCGTCGACCCCCGGTGCTCCCTTGTTCGCTTTGACTCGGTCGTACGCCTCCAAGACTTCCCACTTCGAAATATCGAACGGTTTCTCTGACAACGTCAGTTCGCTCCTCGAAGTTCCTCCCGGAACGTTTGTCCCGGTTGACCAGACGAACTAACTGTGGATGGCCCGGCCCCTTCGCTCCACCCCGATTACCGGGGCTTCCTCACTACTACGGGCCGGTCCGCCAGCGCGTCTCGCATCGGTACTCACACCTTGCGGGCACATCCCGCTCGGCTACTCCCTCTCGCCCGAATCATCGGGACGGTATCGAGACACGCCTTCCCACGTTCCGTGCAGGAGCCGCAGATCAGGCTCATGCCGCCTCCATGCCGGGCACCGTCTGGCCAGTCATCGGGCATCCGCCAGACTCATCCCGCAGCCAATAACCAGGACCACGGTTTTGATGCCACTTTAAACGTAACGACACGTCAACAGCGGTTCGGTTTCACTCATCTTTCTGATCCCCACCTGACACCTCTTACGGTGCCTTTTCCACATCGCTCACCACGACGGTCTACAGCCAACGCAGCATGTGGTGGTTTGAAGCCTCCTCCCGAAAGGCGACTTCGAAGGGCCAAACCTTCATCTCCTGCACAGCATCGATTCTTGAAAATCGCTCCTACATTGCGATCACCATTCCTCGTTCGTGGCACACGTCATTGCGTGTTCGGGTAGCTGCTGGTCACGGCCGTGATGAGGTCGATCGAACGGCGGTCGGCGCGAGTGGTGTTGGTTTCACCGTTGATGCGATGCCAGCCGATCGGGGCGTTGCGCAGAGTCGCCATGACGGCGGGTCCGGTGCTGGTCCGGGCTTTGTAGCGATCTTCATAGAAAGTGCCATATCTGACGTTATGTTCCTTTTCTCGATCCGCCACTCTGATCTTGCCCATTCCTGAGTTCAGTAGGCTGGGTGGCGGTGGGGCGCAGGGACGTGACCACATAGGCGCCTCCCGGCTAGTCTGGCCATCGAGGGTGCGGGTTCGGGTGATCCGGACGGCTTGCTGGGCGTGCGAGACCGCGATGCCGGCGTTTGCAGGGTGACAGCCTTGACCGTACGGGTCTCCTTGCGGCCGTGACCACAGTTGCGGGGTGCGGGCGCCGACCGGGATCTGCGCGCAGGGAACGGCATTGAGCTGGGCATGAAAGGCGGGCTGGTTGCCCTTGGCCTGCAACAGCAGGTGTGCCCCGCGGGGGATCTGCTCGGTGTGGCCGGTTTGGTTGTGTGGTGGTCGAGCACAAGCTGCTGGAGAGACCGTCTGAACTCCGACATCCAGCCCTCGGCGGTAAGCCGTTCGGACCGAGCCAGTCCTGCGAGGTAAACCGTTCGGTTCGAGACCTTCCTCAGCCTCGATCCACCGACGCGGTTCGTCCGGTGCGGGGTTGAATGAGCCTTTTCCAACCTGACGGTGCTGGTCACGGCAGATGTGGATGGCCCGGGGATCGATAGGTGCGAGGCTCCAGGTAAGACAGCAGTCGACCAAG
>NZ_LLZH01000064.1:0-6974 GCF_001509495.1 Actinoplanes awajinensis subsp. mycoplanecinus
GTGCGGGGTGCGGGGTGCGGGAGGGCGGGAGAGCGGGAGAGCGGGAGAGCGGGAGAGCGGGAGAGCGGGTTAGGCGGGGTGGGGGATGGCGCGTAGGGCCAGGTCGACGGTGGTGTGGAGGGACTCTCGGGGGGTGCCGGCGGTGGCGTGGACGGCGTTGCCCTCGCTGACGACCATGACGTAGCGGGCCAGCGCCACCGGATCCGTGCCGGGAGGCAGGTCGCCCTCGGCGGCCGCGCGGGTCAGGCGTTCGGCCATCAGGGCCTCGCCGGCCAGGCGGCTGGCGGCCAGGAACTGGGCGGTGTTGCCGTTGTCGCTGCCGCAGGCCAGGCCGCCCTGGATGGACAGGCAGCCGGCCGGGCGGTCGGGCTGAGTCAGCGCGTCGGCGTTGGAACGCAGGAACTTCTCGATCACCGCGTAGGCGGTGGGTTCGGCCAGGGCCTCCCGGGCGTATGCCATGTCCTGCTCGGCGTAGCGGGCGACCGCGCGCCGGAACAGCTCGTCCTTGTTGCCGTACGCCGCGTACATGCTGGTCCGGTTGATGCCCATGGCCTCGGTGAGGTCGGTCAGCGACGCGCCCTCGTAGCCGTTGCGCCAGAACACCTCGACCGCGCGGTCCAGGGCCGCGTCCGCGTCGAAGCCCCTCGGGCGGCCGCGCTCACGTGTCTTCGCCGTCATCTCAGCGCCCCCTCCCGGGTGATCCAGCTCATCTTAACCGATCGGTACAGAAATAAGCCGGGGCGTGCTAGCGTTCCTGATATAAGTACCGAGCGGTACGGAAATGGAAGTGCTGGTCATGAGCAATCTAGGGCGGGTCGGCGTGTGGAGCATGGAGTTGCGCTCCGCCGGGCGGCCGCAGGTCCGGGACGCCGCGGCGGAACTCGGTGAACTCGGCTGGAACACCATCTGGTTACCCGGGCTGGACGGCGGTGGCGTGCTCGACGACGTCGATCACCTGCTGGGTGCGGCGCCGGGCAGCCGGGTGGTCACCGGCGTGCTCAACATCTGGGGGCAGTCGGCCGCCGCGCTGACCGGGCGGGTCGCCGAGCTCGACGCGAAACACGGGGCACGGACCGTGGTCGGGCTGGGCATCGGCAGTCCGGCCGGTGCCACCGCGCACGGGCAGGACTACGGCAAACCGGTCACGTCGATGGCGCGCTACCTGGACGAGCTGACTCCGGGCCGCGAGCCCGGGACCGGGCGCGGCCGTGGGACCGACCGACGGCCCGGCCTGGGCGCCGACCGGCTGCTGCTCGGCGCGCTCGGGCCGAAGATGGTCGACCTGGCAGTGGCCCGCACGGCCGGGTGGCATCCGTTCCTGGTGACGCCGGCGTACCGAAAAATGGTCGGACCGGAACCACTGATCGCGCCGCACCAAGCGGTCGTCCTGGACACCGATCAAAATCGGGCAAGGGCGGCAGCCCGCGCCGGGATCGGCATGTTCCTGGGCTTTCCCACCTACCGCAACAACCTGAAACGCCTGGGGTTCGGCGACGACGACCTGGTGCCCGGCGGCAGTGATCGGCTTATCGACGCGCTCGTCGCGCACGGCACGGCCGAGGACATCGCCCGCCGCCTGCAGGACCACCTCGACGCCGGCGCCGATCACGTCGCCCTGCACGTGATCACCTCGGGTGGCTCCGGCCTGCCGCTCGCCCAGTGGCGCGAGCTGGCGTTCCTCAACAACTGACCGCGTCCGAGATCAACAGGCCGCGGCCGAGACCAACTGACCGCGTCCGAGATCAACAGGCCGCGGGCGAAGACAACCGACCGATTCTCAGCAAAGGAAGACCCACCATGTCTCAGTTCACCGGCAAGACCGCCCTCGTCACCGGCGCCACCTCGGGCATCGGCCTGGCCGCCGCCCGCCGCCTCGCCGCCGACGGCGCGCACGTCTTCCTCACCGGGCGCCGTCAGGACGCCCTCGACGCCGCGGTCGCCGCGATCGGCGCCAACGCCACCGGAATCCGCGCCGACGTGGCGAACCTCGACGACCTGGAGCGGGTCGCCACCGCGATCCGTGAGCGGGGCGCCGGGCTCGACATCCTGTTCGCGAACGCCGGCGGTGGCGAGTTCGCCGCGCTCGGCGAGATCACCTGGCAGCACTACGCCGACACGTTCAACACCAACGTCGGCGGCACGCTGTTCACCGTGCAGGCCGTGCTCCCGCTGCTCAACCGGGGCGCCTCGGTGATCCTGACCAGCTCCAACATCGACACCAAGGGTGCCGCGTCGTTCAGCGTCTACGCCGCGACCAAGGCCGCGCTGCGGTCGTTCACCCGCAGCTGGGCGGCCGAGCTGGTGGGCCGCGAGATCCGGGTCAACAGCATCGCGCCCGGACCGATCGAGACGCCCGGCCTGACCGGGCTCGCGCCCGACGCCGAGGCCGCCGAGCAGCTGCTCAAGGGCCTGGCCGCCGGGGTGCCGATGAACCGGCTGGGCCGGCCCGAGGAGATCGCCGACGCGGTGGTGTTCCTGGCGTCGAGCGCCAGCACGTTCATGACCGGCGCGGAAATCTACGTGGACGGCGGCGCCAGCCAGGTCTGACCGCCAACGGTCAGGACGGCGCCGGCGATCTCCGGGGCTGAAGCGGTCGTATCGAGCGTGGTCAGCAGCGCCGATGCCGGGGTGCACACCGGCATCGGGCCGCGCGGAAGACCACGTCCCGCTCCACCCCGGCGGTCCGTGTTCACGGTTTCCTCACCTCGGTGGGCACGGCGGTCCAGCTGGCCAGCAGGTCGAGCGCCTCGCGGGACCTGCTGCCCGGCTCGGCGGTATAGGCGTTGAGCCGCAGGCCGGGGTCGGTGGCCAGGTCCAGCGACTCGTAGGCCAGGGTCAGCGGGCCGACCTCCGGGTGGTGCATGTACTTGACCCCGCTGCGGTGCAGGCGCACGTTGTGCGCGGCCCACCAGGTCCGGAACACCTCACTGCGGGTGGATAACTCACCGATCAGGTCGGTCAGACCCCGATCGTACGGATCACGCCCCGCCTCGGCGCGCAGCAACGCGACGGTATCCGCGGCCAGCTGCTCCCAGCCCACGTAGAACGTCTGCGCGGCCGGGTCGAGGAAGATGAACCGGGCGAGGTTGGGCACCGGAGCGGCCGTGGCGAACAGGGGCGCGAACACCGCGCGGCCGAGCTGGTTCGCGCCGAGCACGTCGAGCCGGCCGTTCCGGACGTACGCCGGAGCCATCGTCATCGCGTCGAGAAGAACCTGGACGCCGGGCCGCAACAGTGAGCCCGGCCTTCGTCTGCCGCGGCTCGCGGCGGCGCTGGTGTTGGCGGCCCGGGCCAGGTCGAACAGGTGGACCCGCTCGGCCTCGTCCAGCTGCAGGGCGCGCGCCAGAGCCTCGAGCACACTGTCCGAGACGCCGGAGAGGTTGCCCCGCTCGAGCCGGGTGTAATAGTCGACGCTGACCCCGGCCAGCATCGCCACCTCCTCGCGGCGCAGCCCGCTGACCCGGCGGTGACCGCCGTAGTCGGGCAGACCGGCCCGCTCCGGAGTGATCTTCGCCCGGCGGGTGGTCAGGAAGTCGCGGATCTCGGTTCGGCTGTCCACCCCTGCGACGCTACGTCGGCGGCCGGGGATCAGGCAGGTACTGCCATTACCGGTGTCCGATGGCCCTACCGTGGCGCCGCGCGCCGCCGCAGCGTGTGGAGATGACTCTCTACTGGCTGCCGCTGGGCGCGGGCGGCGCGCGCGTGGTGCGCTGGAGCGGCGCCTGCTACGAGACGATGAGCGCCCGCCGGGAGCACCGCGCTCCCCGCGACCTGTACCACTGCGCGCTGGCGGTCGGCGAGTACGTGATCGAGATGGCCCCGGTCTGGAGTCTGCGCGAGCCGCACCGCGGGGTGGTCGCCGAAGGGCCGGTCGGACTGCGGTGGCTGGGCCGGTCCGCGCTGTTCCGGTACGAGGTGCGGCGCTGGCGTCACGGCCGGATCCCGGACGCCGCGTTCGCCGTCGGCGGTCCCGTGCCGCTGAGCACCGACCCGGAACTGGCCGCTCGGCTGCTCGCGCTGGTGCCGTCGTTCCCGACGGCGACCTGGGGCCGCGACGAGCTCGGCACCGGCGACATGTGGAACTCCAACTCGCTGATCTCCTGGCTGCTGACCCGGGCTGGCTACCCGGCCGGTGACGTACCGCTGCCGGTCGGCGGGCGCGCCCCCGGCTGGTCCGCCGGTCGTGTCGTGGCGTTAACGGGTGGCTCGCGGGGGCCGGTTCGGCCAGGATCGGAGCATGACAACTGAGCGAGTGGTCGGCTATGACGGCAACTGGGTGAAGCCCGAGGACGATCCGCGGGCCACCGAGAGCCCGGACGGTGAGCTGGCCACGATCCGGCTCTACCTGACCAACTACCGGCTCACGTTGGACCTGAAGTGCCAGGGCCTGACCCCGGAGCAGCTGGCCGCGCGGTCGGTGCCGCCGTCGACGATGAGCCTGCTCGGGCTGGTCCGGCACATGGCCCAGGTCGAGCACGGCTGGTTCCGGCGGTCCCTGCAAGGTCTGCACGACGAAGCGCGGCCGTACTGGTCCGACGAGAACAAGGATCTCGACTTCGACGGCGCGGTGGCCGACGCGGCCGTGGTCGAGGACGCGTTCGCCAGCTGGCGGGAGCAGATCGCGTCCGCCGACCGGTGGCTGGACGAGCTGCCCGACCTCGGCGCTTTCGTGGTGATGCCCGGCGGCGACCGGTACACCGTCCGCGACATCCTGATCCACATGGTCGAGGAGTACGCCCGGCACGCCGGGCACGCCGACCTGCTGCGCGAGTGCATCGACGGCCGCACCGGTCAGTGACCGCGGGCCGCTGCTCGCGGTCACTGACCGGCGCCCCGGCCGCGGGTGGCCGCCGAACCCGCGCCGGCCGGATCCTATGATCACCGGATGTTCGGACGCTCCCGCAAGCCGTTCCTCCCGGATCTCGACCCCGGCCAGGCTGACCTGTACGTGCGCAACGCGCGCGACCGGGCGCTGCGCGGTGACTGGCCGGCCGCCCTGCACCTGCTGCAGAGCACCGGGCGGGACTGGGAGCTGCGCAGCCGGCGGCTCGCGGTGCTCGGGATCGCGGCCGGGCACCACCCGCACTGGGTGCACACGTGGGAGGCGACGGTGCCCGGCGACGCGACAGTCGCGATCCTGCGGGCCGAAGGCCTGACCGAGCTGGCCGGTCAGGCGCGGGGCGGCGCGTCCGCGCGGAACACCAGTCCGGAGCAGTTCCGTGAGTTCCACCGGCTGTCCGCCCTCGCGGCCGAGGCCGGGCAGCGGGCCGCGGAGCTCAACCCGGACGATCCGTACCCGTGGGTGACCAGGCTGGACGCGATGTTCGCCAACGGGCGTCAGCACCGCGAGGAGTTCGACACGGCGCTGGGTGAGGCGCTCGCGCGCGACGAGTTCCACTTCGAGGCGCACCTGATGGCGGTGTCGTTCCGCTGCCAGAAGTGGTTCGGTTCGCACGAGGAGATGTTCGCGGCGGCCCGTGAACCGGCCGCGGCCGCGCCGCCCGGTGCGTCGGTGACCATGCTGCCGCTGCTGGCCCATTTCGAGTACGCGCTGCGTGAATACGGATTCGAGTCCCGTGCCGAGTCGCTCGCCGCGAAGACGGACTACTTCCGCCGCCCCGAAGTGATCCAGGAGATCGAGTGGTGCGCGGGCAAGTGGCGCGCGGCCGGCGAGCCTCGCCTGATCGGCCGGGGTGTCACCCTGCGGCACTGGCTGGCGCTCGCCAACCACCTGGCCGACCGGGACCGCGCCGGCACCAAGGCGCTGCTCGCGCAGATCGGGCCGTATCTCGGGAGCACACCGGCGTACGGATACTTCTGGATGGAGCAGGCCGCCGGCTTCGAAGCGGTCTCGCGATGGGTCCGGTGACCGATCACGCATGATCATCCGGGTGGGCGGGTAGAGCATGCCTGTGACCTCGGACGAAGCAACTCGCCGGCAACGGACCACCGCCGCCATGCACGACACCGCCGACCAGTTGGAGATCACCGAGGCGATGCTGCACCGCAGCGCGGAGGAATCGCCCGATCCGGCCACCCGAGCCCGGCTGCACGCCCTCGGTGACCGGGTGACCGCGCGGGCCAAGGAGATCGGCCGGCGCGCCGACCGGCTGGTCCGGCGAGCGCCGGACACGACGATCTGAAGCGGTCAGGTCCGGCCGTCGCGCTCCTGCGCCTGCCGCAGCGTCTTGGCATGCGGGACCCAGTCGGCCAGCTGCACCGGATGCCCGTCCCGCCGTAGTCGCGCGACCACCTCCGGATCGTCGTCGACCACCACCGCCACGGTCCCGCCGGCGGCCAGCCGGCGCAGCCGATCACTCTTGTAGTCGCGCGCCGCACGCCGATCATTATCGGGCCGCATCAGCAAGCGACCGGCCGGCAGCCCGTGGTCGGCGAACCAGCGTTCGGTCACCACCCGCAGCCGCTCCGGGCGTCCGGTCAGCCAGACCAGTTGATGGTCACGGACATACCGGTGCACCAGGTCCAGCCCGGGCTGCAACGGCTCGTCACGGTCGGCGGCGGCGAAGAACGCCTGCCAGTTCTTCGGCCGGCTCGCGAGATGCTTCAGCCGATGGCGAACGTCGGCAACCACCCCATCCACATCAAAAACGGCCAGCGGTACATCAGACATGCCCCCATCCTCCCGGACCGCGCAACAGCATTTTTGGTACGAATGCGGAGCGTCCGTCCGTAGGCTACGAGCCGAGTCCCGCCCGTGAGGCCGCCGCGACGCCGGCCCGGCGCACTGTCCCGGCCGCGCGCCACGCTTCGCGTCGCTCGCCGCGCAAGGCCGTGCCCACTTCGGACCGTCGCGCGACTCACGGTCCCGGCTGGTCCCCAGGGGTGTCTCCGCGACGCGGAGACACCCCTGGGAGCCAGGGCGGTTTCAAGGGGTCGTTGCAACACGAGGGTTAGCTGGTGGTGGTGAGGAGTGTAGCGAGGCGTTCGGCGGGGGTGTCCCAGCCGAGTGTTTT
>NZ_LLZH01000065.1:0-6671 GCF_001509495.1 Actinoplanes awajinensis subsp. mycoplanecinus
GTAGCGGGGACAGGATTTGAACCTGCGACCTCTGGGTTATGAGCCCAGCGAGCTACCGAGCTGCTCCACCCCGCGTCGGCTTCTAAAGACTAGCGCACTCATACCGAGAACGACGAATCCGGCCCCTCGCACCCACTCCCACCAGGGGAAACAAGAACGGCGAGGGGCTCACGGAAGCGTGAGCCCCTCTCCGGGAACGGCCATTTTTCGGAAAATCAGCTGACCATTTTTGAAAATCAGGCAGAAATGCGGCGGGATCTCGCCGCGATCATCGCGATCGCGTTCAGCAGCAGCCCCGCCACCGCCACTCCGGTGACCAGGTTGACCCCGGGCCGGAACGCCGTGAAGTCCCCGGAGCCGGAAACGGAGGCCGCCGTCGTGGCCGAGGCGATCAGGCCGGTGACCACCGCCAGCACCAGCGCGGTGCCGACCTGCCCGGACGACTGCACCAGCCCGGACGCCAGGCCCTGCTCCGAGTCGTCGATGCCGTCGGTGGCCTGCGCCATGATCGAGCTGAAGCCGAACGCAAAGCCACCACCCAGCAGCAGCATCGCCGGGAGCACGGTGACCAGGTAGCCGGGCCGGCTGCCGGCGGTGACCAGGAACCAGACGTATCCGGAGCTGAGCGAGATCATCGCGGCCACGATCAGCGGCGCGGTGCCGTAGCGGTCGATCAGCCGGCCCATGAACGGTGAGCCGAACGCGACGATCAGGCCGGCCGGGAGCAGCGCCAGGGCCATCCGCAGCGGCGTCCAGTGCAGCACGTCCTGCAGGTAGAGCGTCATCATGAACTGGAAGCTGACGTACGAACCCATCAGCGCGACCATGCTGGCGTTGGCCCGCACGATGGTGCCGATCCGGAAGATGCTCAGCCGCACCAGCGGGTGCCGGACCCGGCTCTCCGCGATCACGAACCCGGCCAGCAGGGCCACCGCGAGCACCGCGAGGCCGACGGTGAGTGGTTCGAAGCCACGCTGCGGGGCGGTGACCACGGTGTAGACCGCGAGCAGCATCCCGCCGACCAGGGTGACCGCGCCGATCGGGTCGTGACCACCGCCGGCGGCCGGCTTGTCGCGCGGGATGAGCACAATGCCGGCGATCAGCGCGGCGAGCGCGAGCGGCACCGGGACCAGGAACGTCCACCGCCAGCCCAGGCTGGTCAGCACGCCGCCGAGGATCAGGCCGGAGGAGTATCCGCTGGCGCCGAAGACCGTGAAGATGGAGAGCGCCCGGTTGCGCGCCGAGCCCTCCGGGAACGTGGTGGTCAGGATGCTCATCGCGGTCGGCGCGGTGAACGCGGCGGCCAGGCCCTTGATGAACCGGGTGGCGATCAGCAGCCCGCCGTCGTCGACGAGGCCGCCGATCAGCGAGGCCACGGTGAAGACCCCGAGCGCGATCAGGAAGACCTTGCGCCGGCCGAGCAGGTCGGCGGTGCGCCCGCCGAGCAGCAGCAGGCCGCCGTAGCCGAGCACGTAGCCGTTGACGATCCACTGCAGGGAGGTGGTGGAGAGGCCGAGCTCGGAGCCGATCGAGGGCAGCGCCACCCCGACCATCGAGACGTCCAGGCCGTCGAGGAACAGGACCGCGCACAACACCGCGAGCACGCCCCAGAGCCGTGGTGTCCAGCGCTGTTCCGCGGCCTGCGCCGGCGAGGCCGACGGGGCCGGGGTTTCGGTGATAGTCACGGTGGAGACATTAGATGCGTGCGCATCTAATGTTCAAGCATCCAATGCCGCCGCATTAATTTCACATGCATCAACTGACTCGTACGGAGTAAGATGCCCCCCATGGAGCGGGAAACAGACCTCGTCGAGCGCTGGCGAGCACTCCTGAGCAGCTACAACGAGGTCGCCTGTCACCTCGAGCGGGTCCTCGGCGAGGCGCACGGCATCACTCTCAGTGAGTACGAGACTCTCGACCGTCTCACCACCCAGAAGTGTGACAAGCGGCGCATGCAGGATCTCGCCGAGACGATGTATCTCAGCCAGAGCGCCCTGTCCCGGACGGTGAGCCGCCTGGTGAAGAACGAGCTGGTCGAGCGCACCCACTGCGAGGACGACCGGCGCGGGGTGTTCGTGGAGATCACCGAGACCGGCCGGGAACGCTGGGCCGAGGCTCGTAAGACCCATCTCGCGGTGCTGGCCGAGCACCTGAGCCCGGCCCCGGGCTGACCCGACCGGCGTCACCGGGCGCCGGCGAGACCTGGGCGATCAGCAGCAGGGCCAGGCCACCGGCCGCGACCAGGAACCAGCCCGGGCGGGTCGCCGCGGCCAGGCCGGCCGGGCCGGGGTCCGCGACCAGCCCACCGGCGAGCGCGATGCCGAGCGCCGCGCCGACCTGTCGCGCCGTCGAGGCGATCCCGCCGGCCACTCCGGCGCGGGCCGCCGGCAGGCCACTGACCGCGGTATTGGTGATCGGCGCATTGGCGAAACCCACACCCACACCCACGAAAAGGTACGCGGTGAGCAGCACCGGCACCCCGGTCCGCTCGTTCAGCCCGACCAGCAGGAGCCCGCCGATCGTGGTGCTCACCCCGGCCAGGCGCAGCGGCAGGCGCGGCCCGGAGCGCCCCACCAGGTAGCCGGAGAGCGGCGCGCAGACCGTCGCGGCGATCGCCATCGGCAGCGTGACCAGGCCGGCCGCGATCGGGCTCATCCCGCGTACCTGCTGCAGGTAGAACGTGCCGAGCAGCAGGGTCAGGTTCAGCGCCGTGAAGGTCACCACCGCGCCGCCGACGGCCGCGGCGAACGGGAGCCGCCGGAACAGCCGCAGGTCCATCAGCGGCTCGGCACGACGGGCCTCCACCACACTGAACGTGATCGCGGCGGCCGCGATCACCCCGTACGAAATCATCGACGGACCGGACCACCAGCCCACCCGCGGCCCTTCGATGAGAACCGCGACCACCGTCCCGACCAGGACCGTGAGCAGCACCTGGCCGGTGGGGTCCAACCGCCGCGGCTGGGGTGACCGCGACTCCGGCACGTAGACCACGGTCAGGACCAGCACGACCGCGATGATCGGCAGGTTGACCCAGAACACCGGCCGCCAGCCCAGCCCCGTGACGATCGCGCCGCCGAGCACCGGCCCGGCCGCCATGCTGAGCCCGAACACCGCCGCCCAGATCCCGATCGCCTGCGCCCGCTGCCGCGCGTCGGTGATCGTGCTGACCACGATGGCCAGCGCCACCGGGCTCAGCATCGACCCGCCCACGCCCTGAACGACCCGCGCCGCCACCAGCGCACCGAGCCCCGGCGCCAGCGCGCACCCCACCGACCCGGCCGCGAACAGCACCAACCCGACCCGGAAGATCCGCCGTCGGCCGACCCGGTCGGCCAGCGCCCCCGACGTGATCAGCAGGCTCGCCAGCACCAGCGTGTACGCGTCGACCGCCCATTCCAGCTCACGGACCCCGAGGCCCAGGTCCCGGCCGATCGACGGCAGCGCCACGCTCACCACCGTGGTGTCCATCCCGACCAGGAAGATGCTGGTGCAGCAGATCGCCAGCACCACCCGACGACGTGTCTTCTCCATCACGGCTCCTTCGTGTCACCGTGATGGTCGCCGCGCGGGCCCCGCCGTCCCAGCGAACTTGCGAAGACCGCAAACTGCAGGGGTGGACCCTGACCTGGCCGAGTTGCTCGACGGGATCGGCCCGCGCCTGCGCCGGATCCGGCAGGACCGCGGGCTCACCCTGGACGATCTGGCGTCCGCGACCGGCCTGTCGGTGAGCACCCTGTCCCGCCTCGAGTCCGGCAAGCGCCGGCCCACGCTGGACCTGCTGATCCCGCTGGCCCGGATGCACCGGATGGCGCTCGACCACCTGATCGGCGCCCCGCCCACCGGTGACCCGCGTGCCCACCTGACCCCGCACCGCACCGAGCCGCGCACCGGGAACCCGAGCGTGATCGTGCCGCTGACCGCGTACCCGGGCCGGCTCCAGGTCTTCAAACAGATCCTCGGCGCCGGGCGCACCCCGCCGGCCCTGGTCAGCCACCCCGGGCACGCCTGGTTCCACGTGCTGTCCGGCACGGTCCGGCTGCTGCTCGGCGACCGCACGCTGCTGCTGCACCCCGGCGACACCGCCGACTTCGACACCGCCGAGCCGCACTGGTTCGGCCCGGACGGCGCCTCCGCCGAGATCCTGCACCTGTACGGCCCGCACGGCGACCGGCCCGCGGCCGGTCAGTAGGTCCACTTCTGGAACACCACGCCGGTGCACGTGTTGAGGCGGAGGATCGCCTGGTTCAGCGACGACGCCGCGGAGAGGCACAGCGTGGTGTTGCCCACCGGCCGGATCGTGCCGTCCGCGTTGAACTGCCAGGTCTGCGGGCCGGACCGGTTGCAGGTGTAGGCCCAGAGCCGCTGGTTGTTCACGTAGTTGCCGGACGGCACGTCCAAGCAGTTGCCCATCAGCCGCAGCGTCCGGTCGTCCGGCAGCCGGGTCAGCGACTGCGCCTTGGAGCCGTTGCAGTTGTAGAGCTGCAGGTAGGTGCGGCTGGCGATCGCCGACGACGGCACGTCCACGCACCGGCCGGTGTTGTTCTTGACCTGGCTCATCACCGGGCTCGGGCCCTTGGCCACCTGCACGATCTTGGCGACCGACGGGACGCCGTTCGCGTCGATCACGAAGAGCATGTAATAACCGGGAGGTGCCACGCCACCGTTCGGCGGTCCGGTCACGGTCAGCGTCGTCCCCGACACCGAGAATTTCAACGGTACGTAGCGCTGGCCCTGATCCACGCCGTGCGTGACGTCGGCCAGCCCGACAAGCGCGACCTTCTTGATCCCGGCCGCCTGGGCCGAGGTGACCGCGAAGTTCGTGTTGATCGCGACGCTCGCCGGCGCGGCAGAGATCACCGGCCGGGCCGCGGGAGCGCCGCTGCCGTCCTTCGCGAACAGGTACGGCGGGCTGAAGTACTCGACGTTCTTCTCCAGGTAGCCGACCGTCATGCAGGTCGAACAGATGCCACCGCCGCCGGTCATCACCCGCCCGTCCGGCAGCAGCGCGGCCGTCGAGTGGTACTGCCGGATCCGGCTCGCGCTCGCCAGCACGGTCCACTGCCCGGTCGCCGGATCCCAGCGTTCCGCCGCCGTCACCGCGTTGTCCAGGTCGACCAGGCTGGACTTCGCGGTGCTGGCGAGCCCGCCGGTCGCCAGCACCGAACCGTCGGCGAGCACCGTCGCGCTGAACTGACGCCGGCCGGTCGCCATCGACCCGGTCGCCGCGAACGACGGCACCGAGCCGACACCGCTGTTCACCACGACCGCGGTCCGGGTCGGCACCTTGGCGGCACCGTCCTCGGTGACCGAGCCACCCCCGACCACCAGCGACTTCCCGATGTCGTACGTGGAGAAGCTCCCGTAGTCCCGGTAGATCCCGTCCCGGTTGGTGGTCGCCGTGATCACGCCGTTGCCGGCCGTGGTGATCGTGTAGCCGGTGACGTGCGGCCCGAACAGCCCGAGCTGGGCGTCCGGCCGCGACGCCAGGAACGGATAGAGCCGCGCACTGTATTGGGTGAACCCGGACAACGGCCGAATCGCGCCATCCGTCTGATAGACCTCCGCGGTCGCCGGGCCGCCACCGATGATCACTTCTTCGCCGTTCGCGGTCTGCGCCACCGACGGATACCAGCGGCCGGCCGCCATGTCTTTCCCGCGGGTCCACGTTTCGGCCTGCCAGTCGAAGACATATGTCCGGACCGTACCCTGAAGTTGTTTGTTCGCATTTCCCCCGGCGATCAAGATGTTGCCGTTGGCGAGGTGTGCGAAACCGGCACAGAAGATGTTGGTGCCCTGAAGATCAATGCGCTTCTCGGTGCCATCGACGGGATTCCATACCATCGCCCGGGTGAAACTATGATCCGGATAGGACTCGGCCGCGTTGTCACCCACCGAATCCCAGATCAACATCTTGCCGTTCGGCAGTGTCGCCACGAACACCGGAACCACCGAGGTCGCGGTGACCGGACTCCACTCGCCGGACACCCCCGGGTCCGCGGCCACGTTCGCCCGGGACCGCGCCACCCCGGGCCGCACCCCGGTCTCCCGCTGGATCCGCGCCGCGGTCGCCGCGGTCTGCTCCTCGATCACCCGCACCGGGGTGCCGACCAGGTCCTCCGCCATGTGCTCCGGCGAGTCGTCCACCGCCTGGGCCCCGTGCTCGTGCTCCGCTTCCCCCTGGACCTGCCCCGCATCCGCTTGGAGGTGCCCTGGCAGCATGCCCGGCGCGTGCTCGTGCCCTGGCGCCGCGGCCGGCGCGTGCTCGTGGACGTGCTCACCGGCCTCTGCCCGCCCCGCCACCGGGCTCACCACGGATGATCCGAAAAGGATCAGGGCGGACATAATTCCCGAAGCTACCAGGGCCCGACGCGAACGCATGAATGAGTCCCTCCGCCGAAATCAGCCAGCGGTCACCCCAAAAGGCCTATCGGAACCCATTTCCCGCCGAACCCAGCCGGCAACAACGCGAGCCGCGAGCCTCCCCCGATTCCAGAAAGCACGCCACTCACGCCAAAAGCTCGCCAAAAGATCAATCGGGCGAACTCACCAATGGACCCCCGCGCAACAATCCTCAGCGCCGCCAATCACAGCAACCTTTGGCACACCATAACCCCCACCAAAGGTGACCTTCAATGTCCACCACAATCAATAAACGGACAGCCGCCAAC
>NZ_LLZH01000066.1:0-6468 GCF_001509495.1 Actinoplanes awajinensis subsp. mycoplanecinus
GACCGGGCCCCCCCCCCCCCCCCCCCGCCGAGGGCGTCCCCGGCCGGCCCCCTCCCGCCGGCCGCCACTCGCCACGAGCCCACCCCGACCACCCACCGGGCGCAGCCCCGCCCCGAGCCCACCACACCTCCGGTGTCGGTCGCACCGACCCCGCTCACCGCACCACCGACCGCGCCCGCCCCGGACCGCCCCTTCCCCACCGCGCCCGAACCGACCGCGTCCCGCGCGTCCGGCCCGGTCTTCCCCGCGGACGACATCGACATCCCGCTGGACCCGAACCCGGAAACACCCCCGGAAGCCACCCCCGCCGCCGCACCCGCCATGGCCGCCGGCATCGTGGCTCCCCCGGTCGACGAGCCCCCGGCCACCGAGACCGAGACGGATCCCGGCCCCGACCCGGTGGCGACCACGGCCGCATCCGAGCCGGTGGCGACCACGGCCGCACCCGAGACGCCGGCGGCACCGGCCGCGACCAAGGCCGGGGCAGAGGCCGAGGCCAAGGCCGGGGCAGAGGCCGACGGCGAAGCGGACAAGGGCGAGAGCACCAAGCCCACCGGCAGCCCCTGGGGCGACTTCTCCGGCCGCCGCGAACCCGACGAGCACGCCGGTGATCTGATCACCGCCTACCCCAGCGCCCGTCCCGGCCCGGCCGGCGCGATCCACGGCGTGGGCATCACGATCCTGGTCACCCAGCTGGCCCGCTCGATCGTCTTCTACCGCGACACCCTCGGCTTCTACGAGATCGACACCGGCGAGGGCAGCTCGGTGCTGGCCTCCGGCGACACCCGGGTCGTGCTGCGCACGGTGCCCAACCTCTCCTCGGAGGCCGGCCGCCTGATCTACCTGAACCTCGAGGTGGGCGACATCGAGGCGGTGCACGACGAGCTGAAGGCGAAGGGCGTCAAGTTCGTGCACTCCCCGCGCCCGGTCAACCGCGGCGACAAGCTGGAACTCTGGTCCGCCACGTTCCGCGACCCGGACAACCACAACATCGCCATCACCCAGTGGCGCGCCATCCGCCCGGAAGCCTGAAATGCGTAAGGGGAGCCACCGAGTGGCTCCCCTTACTTACTGCCGACGACCGCTGTCAGCCGAGAATCGACTTCCGTACGTACGTCGCATACGCCCACGCGAGCCCGAAGATCACACCGAGTGCCGCCAGCGACCAGTGCGCGAACCCGCCCGCGAGCAGCACCACCTGCAGTGCCGTCCCCGCGTTCCACGCCCAGCTGCGCCGCATGCTCCCGGCGAGCACCGCGGCCACCACGGCCAGGGAGATCACCAGCCCGATCCCCCAGCCGCTCAGGTGACCGCCCAGGATCTTGATCGGCTGGATGGCCAGCAGGAGCACGATCGCTTCCAGTGCGAGCGTCCCCGAGCCCAGCCCTCGTACCGCTGCTTCGGGGTTGCGAAGCCCGGAACGCCGCACCGCGCCGCCTTCCTCGCCCCCGGCCGGCGTCGCGTTCTCGTCCGGCGAAGCCGGCATCGTGGTGTTCTCCGGCTCGCTCATCGCTTGAGCAGCCTTCGCGCGTCCGCGACGGTCACCACCGAGCCGGTGATCAGCACGCCGACACCGCTCAGCTCACCGGACGAGTCGTCCTCGGCGAGGAAGACCGCCTCCTCGATGGCATCCGGCATGTTCTCCGCGACCGACACCCGGTCCTCGCCGAACACCTGGATCGCGAGCCCGGCCAGGTCGGCGAACGGCATCGAGCGCGGCGAGCTGTTCTGCGTTACCACGATCCGGGCGGACACCGGCTCGAGCAGGTCGAGCAGGCCGGCCACGTCCTTGTCGCCGAGCACCGCGAGCACCGTGACCAGGTGCCGGAAGTTGAACTCGTCCTCCAGCGCGGTCACCGTCGCGGCCATGCCGTGCGGGTTGTGCGCGCCGTCCAGCAGGATCGCCGGCGCGCTGCGCACCCGCTCCAGCCGGCCCGGCGAGTCCACCTGCGCGAAGCCCTCGCGGATCAGGTCGATGTCGATCTGCTTGTCCGGCCCGGCGCCGAGGAACGCCTCGACCGCGGCCAGCGCGAGCGCGGCGTTCTGCGCCTGGTGCGCGCCGAACAGCGGCAGGAAGACCTCTTCGTAGACACCGCCGAGCCCTTGCAGGACGAGCACCTGGCCGCCGACCGCCTGGGTCCGCGTCACCACCCCGAATTCGCTGCCCTCCCGGGCCAGGGTGGCGTCCATCTCGGCGCAGCGTTCCATGATCGGGCGGAGGGCGTCCTCCTCCTGGAGCGCCGTGATCACGGTGGCGCCCTTGTGGATGATCCCGGCCTTGGCCCAGGCGATGTCCTCGATGGTGTCGCCGAGCCACTCGGTGTGGTCGAGACCGATCGGGGTCAGCACGCAGATGCCCGCGTTGATGACGTTCGTGGCGTCCTCCTCGCCACCCAGGCCCACCTCGACCACCGCAACGTCGACCGGCGCGTCCGAGAACGTCGCGTAGGCCAGCGCCGTGGTCATGTCGAAGTAGGTGAGCGGCTCGGTGTTGCGCGCGTCGATCAGGTCGGCCAGCGGCGCGATCTCCTGGTACGTCGCGACGAACCGCTCCTCGGAGACCGGGTCACCGTCCAGGCTGATCCGCTCCCGGACGGTCTCCAGGTGCGGGCTGGTGTATCGCCCGGTGTGCAGGCCGCAGGCCCGCAGCAGCGCGTCGATCATGCGCGCCGTGCTGGTCTTGCCGTTGGTGCCGGTCAGGTGGATCGCCGGGTACGCCCGCTGCGGGCTGCCCAGCACGTCCATCAGATCCCGGATCTTCTGCATGTCGAAGACCATGCGGGTGAAACCGCGCTCGTTGAGCGCGGCCTCGACCTCGGTGTACTCGCTCATGCCGCGGGCAGCGCGTCGAGGGCGGCGGCGATCCGGACCAGGTCGGCCTCGGCGATGGCCAGCCGATCCTTGATCTTGGTGACCACCTGCTCCGGCGCCTTGCCGATGAACGCCTCGTTGCCGAGCTTGGCCCGGCACTGCGCGGCTTCCTTCTCGGCGCCCACGCGGTCCTTCACCAGCCGGGCCCGCTCGGCGGCCACGTCGATGGTGCCCCGGGTGTCCAGGTCGACGGTGATCCCACCGGTCACCGCCAGGGTGGCGGTCGCGGTGAAGTCCTCGGCCGGCGTATTCAGCCGGGCCAGCGAACGGATCAGCGGCTCGTGCGTGTCGATCCCGACGTTGCCCAGGCCGGTCAGCGCGGCGGAGACCCGCTGGCTCGGCTTGAGGCCCTGGTCGGCGCGGAACCGGCGCACCTCGGTGACCACCTTCTGCAGCGCGGCCAGCTCCTCCTCGGCGGCGTCGTCGACGAGCGCGTAGTCGACCGACGGCCAGGTCGCGAACGTCAGCGTCTCGCCGCCGGTGAACGCGATCCACAGCTCCTCGGTCACGAACGGGATGACCGGGTGCAGCAGGCGCAGCAGCTGGTCCAGCACGTGGCCGAGGACCCGCCGGGTGCGCGCCGCCTCCGGGGTGTCCTCCTGCGCCAGCACCGGCTTGCTGAGCTCGACGTACCAGTCGCAGACGTCGTCCCAGGCGAAGTGATAGAGCGTGTCGCAGACCTTGGCGTACTCGTAGCTGTCGAACTGCTCGTTGACCTCGGCCACGACGTGCTGCAGGCGGGACAGGATCCACTTGTCGATCGCGCTGAGCTCGCTCGGCGCGGGCAGGTCGCCCTCCACCGTCGCGCCGTTCATCAGCGCGAACCGGGTGGCGTTCCAGAGCTTGTTGCAGAAGTTGCGGGAGCCCTGGCACCAGTCCTCGCTGATCGGCACGTCGGAGCCGGGGTTGGCGCCGCGGGCCAGCGTGAACCGGGTGGCGTCGGCGCCGTACTTGTCGATCCAGTCCAGCGGGTCGACCACGTTGCCGAACGACTTCGACATCTTCTTGCCGAACTGGTCGCGGACCATGCCGTGCAGGTTGATGACGTTGAAGGGCTGCACGCCGTCCATCGCGTAGAGGCCGAACATCATCATCCGGGCGACCCAGAAGAAGAGGATGTCGTACCCGGTGACCAGCACGCTGGTCGGGTAGAACTTCTCCAGCTCGGCGGTGCGCTCCGGCCAGCCCAGCGTGGAGAACGGCCACAGGCCCGAGGAGAACCAGGTGTCCAGCACGTCCTCGTCCTGGCGCCAGCCCTCGCCGGTCGGCGGCTCCTCGTCGGGTCCGACGCAGATGACCTCGTCGTTCGGCCCGTACCAGACCGGGATGCGGTGACCCCACCAGAGCTGGCGGGAGATGCACCAGTCGTGCATGTTGTCGACCCAGGCGAAATACCGCTTGGAGAGCTCGGCCGGCTCGATCGTGACCCGGCCGTCCCGGACCGCGTCACCGGCCGCCTTGGCCAGCGGGGTGGTGTTCACGAACCACTGCAGCGAGAGCCGCGGCTCGACGGTGGTCTTGCACCGCGAGCAGTGGCCGACCGAGTGCTCGTACGGCCGCTTCTCGGCGACGATCCGGCCCTGCGCACGCAGCGCGGCGACGACGGCCGGACGTGCTTCGTACCGGTCCAGGCCCTGGAACGGGCCGGGGACGGTGATCACCGCGCGCTCGTCCATCACGGTCAGGCTGGGCAGGTCGTGCCGCTGGCCGATCTCGAAGTCGTTCGGGTCGTGCGCCGGGGTCACCTTCACCGCGCCGGTGCCGAACGCCGGGTCGACGTGCTCGTCGGCGACGATCGGGATGCGCCGGCCGGTGAGCGGCAGCTCGACCTCGGTGCCGATCAGGTGCTTGTAGCGCTCGTCCTCGGGGTGCACGGCCACCGCGGTGTCACCGAGCATCGTCTCGGCCCGGGTGGTCGCCACCACGATCGAGTTCTCGCCGTCGCCGTACCGGATCGAGACCAGCTCACCCTCGTCGTTGGTGTGCTCGACCTCGATGTCACTGAGCGCGGTGAGACAGCGCGGGCACCAGTTGATGATCCGGTTCGCGCGGTAGATCAGGTCGTCGTCGTACAGTCGCTTGAAGATCGTCTGGACGGCGCGGGACAGGCCCTCGTCCATCGTGAAACGCTCCCGCGACCAGTCCACCGAGTCACCGAGCCGGCGCATCTGGCCGAGGATCGCCCCGCCGGACTCGGCCTTCCACTCCCAGACCTTCTCCACGAACTTCGCCCGGCCCAGGTCGTGCCGGGACATCTGGAGATCGGCGAGCTTGCGCTCCACCACGTTCTGGGTGGCGATGCCGGCGTGGTCCATGCCGGGCAGCCAGAGCACCTCGAAACCCTGCATGCGCTTGAGGCGCACGAGGGTGTCCTGAATGGTGTGGTCGAGGGCGTGGCCGACGTGCAGCGAGCCGGTCACGTTCGGCGGCGGGATGACGATGGTGAACGGCGGCTTGTCACTCTTGGGGTCGGCGGTGAAGTAGCCCTCCGATACCCACCGCTCATACCGCCGCTGCTCTACCTCGCCCGGCTGGTACTGAGCGGAGAGTCCACCGGTGGGCCGGCTGTCGGGGGTGCGGGTATCGGATGCATCGGTCACCCCGCAAGTCTACGGATTCCCGGCCCGCACCTGGTATTCGCACTCCCACCTGTGGATGACGGTAGGCTCACCTGATGTCGGACCGCGGCCAGCAGACGCCCCCTCCCGTCGCTCCCGTCCCCGATCTCGCCGGCGCACCCGAGGCTCCCGCAGCCGATGTCGAGCCCGCAGCGGACCCGATCGAGATCCAGGAAACCCCGTTCAGCCTGCTCGACAACCAAGATCAAGATCAGATTCAGGGGTACGACCAGCAGGAAGACGCCGGCCCCGCCCCGATGACCAGCGGCCGCCGCCGGACCCGGACCCTCGTCCTGAGTTCCCTGCTGGCCATCGGTGTCGCAGGCATCGCCGCCCTCGGCTGGTTCTACTGGCAGATCAGCTCCGAGTCGGACGCCACTCTGAAGCTCCCGCCCCAGATCGGTGAGCTGACTCTCGACACCAGCCAGAACGCCCAGGACACCGCGGACTATCTGCAGACCGCACTCTCCGCCGAGGTGGACCTGGACAAAACCGTCGGCGCCGTCTACACGGCCGGCGAGAGCAAGAACGTCCTCTTCTTCGGCGGCACCACGCTCTTCTGGAGCCCCGGCAAAGACCTGGACACCTCGTTCAGCCTCATCTCCGACGAGCAGGGCGCGGTCGTCAACCTGCACGAGGTCCCCGCCGGCAAACTGGGCGGCACCATGAAATGCGGCACCACCAAAACCGAATCCGGCGACCTCCCGGTCTGCGGCTGGGCCGACCACGGAAGCCTGGCCCTGGCCATGTTCCCCGACCGCCCCGAATCCGAAGCCGCGACCCTGATGCGCCAAATCCGCGAAGCCACCCAGACCCGCGGCTGATCTGGCCGCTCTCTCTGGCAAGCGGAGCTGGCTTCTCTTCGTGGTCTTTGGGGTTGGCGCGAGGGGGGACGGTTTGGGCGGGGAGGGCCATTCGAAAACCGTCAGGCTTGATATTTCCGAATGGCCCTCCCCGCCCAAACCTTGCCTACCTGGCG
>NZ_LLZH01000067.1:0-887 GCF_001509495.1 Actinoplanes awajinensis subsp. mycoplanecinus
ACAAGGGCTCCGGCCGCGAGGAACGAAAATCTCAGCCACGCCAGGTCCGCGGCAACTCCATCCCCAGCCGGCCGAACCGGAAGCCCCGGGCAACGCCAGGCGGATGGCGACAAGGGCCTCGGCCGCGAGGAAAGAGAGTCTCAGCCACGCCAGGTCCTGGGCAACTCCATCCCCAGCCGGCCGAAACGGGAGTCTCGGCAACGCCGGGTGTTGGATGGCAACGGTGTCGGCCGCGAGGAACGGAATGCCTAGTCTCGCGGAATACCTGAGGGAAAGGCTCGATCTCGCGGAAAGCACAGACCATTGACGCTGATAGTTCAGACCGCCTGCGATCGCACCATTGACCGGCTGGTTTCCAGGGGTGTCTCCCAGCGCTCGAGGCACCCCTACAAGCCAGCCGGTGCCGCAACTCGCGGCCGCAGCCTTGTGCCGGAGCGGATCTTGCGCAGCCAGTAGGTGCCGCAGCTTGCGGCCGCAACTTCGCGACGAGGCGGATCTTGCGTAGCCAGGCAGATGCCGCAGCATGTGGCCGCAGCCTTGCGCCGAGGCGGTGGTCGGCTGGCTTGTAGGGGTGTCTCGCAGTGTTCGAGGGACCCCTGGAAGCCAGCCGGTGCCGCGAGCCGCGGCCGCCGCCGCAAGCAAAGCGGGGGTTGCGCTTGGCCGTGGTCGGCGCCGAAACCCAGGAGGACGCCCCTGCCGCAACTCCCGGCAGAACCCCAGCCCACAACGGGTATGGGGTCCCCGGCCCGCAGGCGGTCTGGAGCTGTGGCCGCAGCCCCAGCCCCTGACGGCTTGCGGTGTGGGTGTCGCGGCCGCAAACGCAAGGTGGCAAGGTTTGGGCGGGGAGGGCCATTCGGAAATATCAAGCCTGACGGTTTTCGAATGGC
>NZ_LLZH01000068.1:0-6590 GCF_001509495.1 Actinoplanes awajinensis subsp. mycoplanecinus
AGCGAGTCGTCGGTGGCGTGCCGGGCGGTGTCGTCGCGGTTGAAGACGCGGATGTTGTCGATGTTCTCGTCGGCGAGGCCGAGGTAGTGGCCGATCTCGTGGGCGAGATCCAGGTCGCTGCTGGCGGTGGTCCACACGGTTTGGGTGGTCGCCGGGGTGGTGTCGCCGTGCAGGGCGATGCTGGTGTGCGCGTCGGCCGGGTCGTCGGTGAACTCGACGGTGACGTGGAACTGGTCGTCGCCGATCTGGAAGCCCTGGTTGTAGGCGGCGTTGACGGCGTCGGTCGCCCGCTGGCGGGTCTGGTCGAGTTGCGCGGTCGCGGTGGTGTCGCGGGGGTCGAGGTGCACGCGGACGGTGAAGTCCTGCACGGTGCGGCCGTCGTCGGTGCTCAGCAGCCGGTGGTCGTAGGCGACCGGGCCGTCGATGCGGCCGAGATTGATCACCGGGCGGCTGGTCTCGGGGACGGGCAGGCCGGCTTGGGGACGGGCAGGCCGGCTTCGCGATACGACGAAGCGACCAGGTCCGGCACGCCGGTGCGGGTCGGCGTCAGCTCGACGACGTCGAATGACGTCGTGTTCGCGGTGCGCGGGGCGGTGGTGTCGCGCAGGGTGGCGATCTCGTCCGCGGTGACCGGTGTCGCGACGATGTCGGGGCGCTGACCTGCGGTGCGGGGGCCGGCGGTCGGTGCCGGCGCGGGGCGGGTGGTGGGTGCCAGCTCGGCGAGCATGGCCTGCCAGGTCTGCGGGCGGTTCTCGGCGAGCCAGGTCATCTTCTGGTTGACGGCGCTCTGCGCGATCAGCGCGGCGTCGGAGGCCGTCCTGGCCCGGGCCTCGGAGACCCGCGTGCGCATCACGGCGGCGAAGAGCGCCGCGTTCTCCGGGCTCGACACCTCGGCCGTGGCGCGCTGGACCGCTGCCCGCCGGTTGTCGCCGAACGCCGCGGCCGGGTCGGTGATCACGACCGTGGGCAGGGGCCGCGACGGTACGAACGGCGCCACGTCCGGGGTGACCGTGCGGTGCTCGAACAGCACCGCGTGACCGTTGTCGATCATGGCGTCGTCGATGCCGTGCCCGGCGACGTCACCCTGCTGGCTCACGATGTAGGCGCGAGCGGCCTTCCACGCCTCGGGGTTGGCGGCCGGCGGGGGCGTTTCGCGGATCAGCTTGAGGGCCGCGATCCGTTCCGGGCCGGACAGCCAGCTGACCACGTTGATCGGTTTGGTGCGGGGGAGCACCGCCCAGGCGTTCTTCACCTTGGGGTCGGTCAGGTGGGTGCGCACCCCGCCGGGCGGCACGTAGTCACCGACCGGCACGCCGTAGTCGTCGGCGAGTTTGGCGACGAAGCCGACGACGGACATCACGTAGGTGTACGCGCCGGCCACCTGGGCCACGTCGAGACCGGGGGCTGCCGATGTCAGCTCCTGGTCGGCCCGGTCGCGGTGGGTCGTGTCGTACCAGGGTGCGGTGCGGACGGCGACGGCGACCGGGTCGTCGGAGGTGGTGACGTCGGAGGCGCGGATGCCGACGGTGACCTGCTGCATCGACACCGGCATGGCGATCTTCGTGCCCGGCCGGTCGGAGGTGATCTCGTGGTTCTTGTTGGTGACCACGAGTTTCAGGTCGTTGCCGAGGTCTGTCGAGGTGAGGGCGCCGCCACCGGCGGTGAGGTGGTTGTCCAAGTGGTCGAGCAGGGTCAGCACGGCCTGTTTGCGCTGCTGGACGCCGTCGGCGGAGGAGACCTCAACCGGGTAGGTGACCAGCTCCAGGGTGTGTGTCGTCCACTTCGGCTTGCCGGGGACCGTGCCGGTGGACATGTCCTTGGTGATCATGACGAGCGGGGTGTCGTCGGTGGACGCGACGTAGCCGAACGCGCGTGCCGAGCCGCTGTCCAGGGCGGTGCTCACGCCGGAGAGCTCGATTTCGACGCCCATGGACGTACCGTCGAAGGTTTTTCCGAAGTCCGGGACACCGCCGGACAGTGTGCCGACCAGCGGTCCCGGGACCGCGGGGGTTTCCAGGCCGGCCGCGGGGAACGCGTGGTCGCCGGTGGAGACCAGGCTGATCCGGGTGTAGGAGTCGTCGAGGTCGGCGAAGTGGCCGGACTGGCCGTCGAGGAAGACGACGCCGTTGTGGTCGTGCACGACGTTGAATGCGTGGCCGGAGCCGTCCCGTCGTTGCACGGTGATGATGCCGCGCGCGCCCGGGCCTGCGGTGGTGAGGATGTCGCGGATCTGGTCGAGGTCGCGGACGGTGTCGAGCGGTCGTCCGGCGTAGTTGGCCAGGTATTGGCTCGGGCTGGCGACCGCGCCGCCGGCCTGGAAGCGGTCGATGCCGCCGGTGGCCAGGGACATGTCGGTGGCGATGGCCGCGACATAGCAGTTGGTGGTGAGCTCGCCGCCCTGGTCGCGCAGCGGGTTGACGTCGAGCAGGAACGGATAGTCGGTGTCCCGGAGCTGGTTCTCGGCCTCGGTGTGCGAGGACGTGGCGGGCTGGCTGCCGAGCGGCGCGGTGACGCCGAGCTGGTGCGTGACGAAGTGCGACAGGCCCTGCAGCACCTGGTCGCGCTGCGGGTCGCGGGCGGCGGTGGCGACCCGGTCGAAGTACTGCTTGAGCGCGCTGTCCGGGTTGCGCAGCTCGGTGATCGCGGTGGCGACCGTGGCGACGGCCACGTCGCTGGGGACGTTCGAGTGCTGCTGATATTCGGTGACCGCCTGGCGGACGGCCGTGGCGCGCTCGGTGGTCAACCGCGCCCGTAGCTGCTGGACCATCGCCGGGGTGATCGGGACCTGGCGCAACTCGCCGGCCTCGAACTGCCGGTAGTCGTTCTTCTTGTGCGCGACGGCTTCCTCGACCACGGCGGTGTCGCCGAGGATCTGCGGGGCGTCGACCTTGATGGTGCCGGGCAGGGCGTCACGCAGCCGCTCGAAGTCCTCCTGGGTCAGGTGGGCCTCGTTCGGATCGGCGGTCATCGCCTGCAGCCGGCTCGTGAGCACGCTGGTGGCGGTGGCGATCCGGCCGATCGTGCCGAACGGTCCGGCCTGGTCCTCCTTCACCTCCACCGACCAGTCGGTGCCGGCCTGGATCGCCTCGGTCACGTCGCCGAGCGTGCTGATCGGTGCCGCGTCGGCGTCGGGGTCGCCGGAGTGCGGGAAGCGGGTGGCTTCCGCGCTGGTGGTGGGCCGGGGCGAGAAGTACGGCCGGTTGATGAGCTGGACCAGGTTGGCGGTGTTCGCGCCCTCCAGGACCGCGGGCAGCGACCCGAGCTGGTAGGCGGTGCGGAACACGTCCTGGGGCAGACCACCGGTGCGGACCACCACGACGTCGCCAGCACCGAGACCGGTCAGGTCGACCTGCTCGTCGGCGTTCAGGTCGACCGTGGTGAGCCAGGACGGGTTGTCGGTGGCCGGGGCGTAGTCGAGCCGGGAGTCGCTGATCTCCAGGATCACGGCGGGGCGGTCGAGGGCGGCGGCGTGCACGCCGTGGGCCAGGGTCAGGCCGGCGGCGGGGCGCAGCTCGTCGTCGAGGCGGTGCAGGCCGTAGACCGGCATCACGTCGATCTCGTCGGCCAGGGCGGCCGTGGCGATCGTGACCAGCCCGTCGGCGCGGGGGCCGGTACCGATGGCGGCGCGGATCGTCGCCTCGGCGGTGGTCGCGTCCGGCACCGGCACGTCGGTGGTGTAGATCGCGTCGGGGGAGATGACCGTGTCCAGGTCGACCGTGGTGACGTCGTCGCCCGGCCCGGTACGGCTGAACGCCAGCCGGTGGGTGCTCTGCCAGGCGTACGGCTTGAACACGATGGCCCGGTCGGCGCCCAGGTAGTCGAGGAACGCCTTGCCACTGGCCGCGTCGAGGGTGTCCGCGGCACCGACCAGCACCAGCCGGTGCTGGTTCTGGCGCCTGTCGGCGTAGGGGTGGTCCGGGTCGAACTTGGCCTCGATGATCCGGTTGACCCCGGGCGTGCCCAGCGGCAGCAGCGTGTCGAGTTTGGCCCAGACGTTTGGCGACGCGACCACGTCGATGGTCCGGTGGTGGCCGAGCTTGCGCAGCGACTCGATCAGGGTGAGGCCGGCGGTCTGGTGGCCGAAGTTGAGCGCCTCGTCGATCAGCACGGTGATGTCCGGCGTCTGGTTCGGGTCGCCGAGCAGGTCCCGGATCGCCGTGTACTGGGCGTCGGCGGTGGCGGCCGGGCCGCTGACCAGCTCCATCTCCGAGTCGGTGTCCGCGTCGGCCAGTTCGCGCCGCTTGGTCGGCGGCCCGGGTTCCGGGCTGGTGCTGTGCTCGTCGCGGCCCCGCTTGGAGATCGCGGTCGAGCGTTCCAGCCGGTCGGCCAGCTCGGCGACGTCGGACTCCGCGGCCAGCAGCGGCCTCGGCGCGACCGCCGTGGTGCTGAACCAGCCGGACTCGTGCCGGTGCACCACGAGCGGCGGCTCGGTGGACGCCTCGCCGAACGGGGGGTACTTCGTCATCGGGCCGGTCAACGAGCCGTTCTGGACGTGCCGGACCTCGATCGGGCGGCCCAGCGCGGTGGCCAGGTAGCGCACCGCGTGCCCGTTCGCGCCGTAGCCGGTGCCGGCCAGGGCGTGCGCCAGGTGGACCGGGCCGGTGCCGTCCGCCGTGGCGACGGCGATGACGTCCGATCGGGTCTCCTCGTCGACGAAGGCGTCGAGAGCGCTGTCGCGCAGCGCCTTCGCCTGCGCGTCGGATCCGTCGGTGACCGCGTGGTAGAGCGAGTGGGCCGGCGGGGGCGTGGAGTCGTCGCGGAGGTAACCGACGACCTCGTTCTCCACGTAGCGCCACCAGCGCTGATCGTGTGCGTCCGGGCGGCCGGCGATCGACTCGTAGGCGGCGCGGAGCCGGTGCTCTTCGGCGATGCCGTACGTGATGCCGGTGAACGGGCCGGACATCGGCTGCGCGAGCGCCCGGCTCGGCGTGTTCACCGGGCGACCGCCCAGGTGCAGCCGGTCCGTCGCGGGCACGTCGGGGCGCGTGCCGCCCGGCCGGAACGGGCGCAGCGGCTCTGACGTCTGGTAGTCGCCGGTGCCCGCGGTGTCCGCGACCGCCTTGAAACTGACCCCGGCCTTCGCGTCCTTGGAGTCGAAGAACCGGTTGACCGGTGCGGTCGCGGCGGCGTGGTCCTGCGGCAGCTTGCCGGTGTCCAGGACGCCGCGGGCGAGGCGGAGCAGGTCGGTGCTGACCGCGCCGTCGGCGAAGTCGACGACGAACGCGGGACCGCGACCCGGCAGCGTGTAGTTGCCGGCGTGCACCGCGACCGACGCGAGGATCTCCGTCTTGTCCTGCGTCGCGAAGCCGTCCTCGTCGACGGTGGCGGCGACGCCCGGCAGCACGTCCTGGTTGTCGGGGGCGGCCTGGTAGCTGCCGGTGAAGCGTTCCTGCAGCTCGCCGGCCGCGAACGTGTTGAGCCGTTTGGCCAGCTGGTCGAATTCGGCGCCCTTCGGGCCGAACGTCAGCTCGGGTTCGACCAGAACGGCGAGCCCGTCGACGAAGAGGTTGGGTTCCGGAGCGTACGGCAGCAGCGGATGCACCTTGGCCTGCGCGTCCCGGGCGGCCATGTCGGCGCGGACCCGGGCCGTCACCAGGTCGATCTGGTCCTGGTCGCCCAGCTCGTCGAGGTCGTCGGCGGGGTCCTCCCGGTCCCGGGCCTCGTCGATCTGGTCGCCGAGCTCGTCGGGACGGTACCCGCCGGCGAACATCAGCGGCCGGAACGGCGGCTCGGTCTCGCCGGTGTCCATCGCGTCCGGGTCGCTCTCCGGCGCCAGCAGGCTCTCGAAGTGGTTGAACACGTGCGGCCCGGCCGGCGACACCAGCCGGCTGCTCTGGTCGAAATCCTGCACCGAGACGTACGGGTGGTGCCCGGTCTCGTGGTACGCGGTGAGCAGGGCGTGCGTCGCCGAGCTGTGCAGCGCCTCGTTGCGCATGGTGCCGGCCGGGAACTTCGCGCTGCCGAACGTCGACGCCACGAACGCGACCGGCTGGGGCAGGTCCCGGATCCGCGGGTCGGTGCGCAGCGCGGTGATGGCGTCCTCGACCTCGCGGAGCGTGTTAGCCTTGGCGGCCGCCGAGCCGGTGGCCTGGACGTTGACGTCGAAGACGAACGCGACCCGGTCGGTGAAACCGTTCTGACCGGCCAGCACCTGCTCGATCATGTCGGGGATGTCGCCGATGTCCTTGAGCGGCAGGACGGTGTTGACGACATAGGCCAGCGGGCGGGCCTCGTCGAGGCTGCGGTCGACGGCGTCGAGGTAGTTGCCGCGGGTCAGCGGAGTGCTGGCCGCGTGGCTCGCTGCGGCTGTTGCCCTGGCGACGAGCTCGGTGAAAGCCGGGTTGTTGGTGTGCGGGCGCGGTGCGGGCCGGGTGCCGAGGGTGCTGTCGGGGGTGCTGGTGGTGCCGATCGCGCCTTCTTCGGTGGCGGCGATCCGGTCCAGGTGGCGTTGCAGGATCTGCGGGTCGTCGCTCGCGGCGGTGGTGGACATCAGCGAGTCGTCGGTGGCGTGCCGGGCGGTGTCGTCGCGGTTGAAGACGCGGATGTTGTCGATGTTCTCGTCGGCGAGGCCGAGGTAGTGGCCGATCTCG
>NZ_LLZH01000069.1:0-5977 GCF_001509495.1 Actinoplanes awajinensis subsp. mycoplanecinus
ACTCGACGAAGAACGCGTCCGCCTCGGCCTTCGCGTCGAAGTGCGGCACCTTGTACTTACCCAGCAGCGTCGGCATCCGCGGGTCGTCGACCGGGATCAGCTCCCGGGTGTCCTCCAGCGTCGACCACACCACATGCTGCACGCCGGCCTTCTGCACCGCGTCGATCAGATTCCGGACGTACGCCTGCTCTTTTTCCGGATCCATGTGCGTCCAGAAATCGGTGACCAGGAAAGCCCCGTGCGCCCCCTCGAACGCCTCGGCCAGACCCGCCGGATCGGAATAGTCACCGGTCACCACTTCAGCACCTAGCTCGGCCAGCTCACGCGCCTTGACCGAGGTCACGTCCCGGGTCAACGCCCGCACCGTGAACTCGCCGCCGCCGGCCAGGATGGCCCGCACCACACCACTGCCCTGAGCACCAGTCGCACCGACAACCGCGATCGTCTTGCTCGCCATCAGAACCACTCCCTGGGGTTTTCCCGGCTCTTTGTGGGCCGTTATCCCGCTCAACCACACCCCCACCCAGGTTATTTCAAATTTGTACGACCTGTGTGGACGGTCACTCCGACGATCACACGTGGGGTTCGGACAGGCTTCGGCCAGGGAGTTGTCCGGCTGATCGCCCTGAGACGAGCGGGTCGCATGGCGGCGCGGCAAAACGGGTATACGCCTGGCATGGAGCACTTCACGATCGCCACCGTTGCGGAGCAGAGTCCCGATTTCCGTCGCGTGCTGTGGACCGGCAAGCACACCCAGCTGGTCATCATGACCATCCCGCCGGGCGGCGAGATCGGCGAGGAAGTCCACGAGGTCGACCAGATCCTGACCTTCGTCAGCGGCGTCGGCCAGGCGGTCGTCTCCGGGCAGACCCGCAAGGTCGCTGCTGGCGACCTCGTCGTCGTCCCGGCCGGCCGCAAGCACAACTTCACCAACGGGGGTCCGAACCCGCTGGTCCTCTACACCGTCTACGGCCCGCCGGAGCACGCCGACCAGGCGATCCACAAGACGAAGGAAGAGGCAGACCGCCTCGAGGAGCAGGGCAAGGACGAACCCCCGCAGGACTGACCTCGCTGTACGCCGACACTTCGCGAGGCCGTTGTGAACCCGATCGTTCTGCGGGTCACAACGGTCTCGCGGTCGTGTGTCACGCGCGGCCAGCCGAGCTGTACGAGAAAACCACAGGTCCTGGCAGCAGTGGCGCTGCCGGCTCAGCGGTGCAGGAAAGCGGCCAGACCGCCGAGCTCTTCGTTGGCGATGAACACCGACCGGACGTTGATGATGGCTTCTTCGATGTGGTTGTTGCAGCCCCACGCGGAGTCGCCCCACGAGTCGGCGAGCTTCAGTTCGGCGGGGTCGGTGCACGGGGTGGCGCCGCCGAGCTGGCAGTGCTCCGGATGCGGCCGGGTGGCGTGCGCGGCGGCGGCAATACGCATGCGCTCGGCGAGTTCGGTCGCGGCGGCGGCGCGTCGTTCGGCGTCGTCGCGTAGTTGCCGTTCGGCGCGGACGGCGGTGATGGTGGCCAGGCGTAGTTCCAGGTGTTGCGCGACCAGGTCGGCGAGGTGGCCGAGGACGGCACGCTGTCCTTCCGACAGCTCCCGCGGCATGGCGTCGATCGCGGTCACGGTGCCGAGGTGGTGCCCGTCACGGGTGATGATCGGCGCGGCGGCGTAGAACCGCAGACCCAGTTCGCCGCGCACGAGCGGGTGGTCGAGGGTGCGCGGGTCGATCGCGGCGTCGTTGACGACGTAGGGGCCGTCGGCGCAGAACGCCGACGCGCACAGCCCGGCCTCGGCGGCCACCTGCGTCACGCCGTGCAGCCCCTTGGCGGCGGCGAACCACACTCGGTCGGCGTCGACGATGCTGACGGTGGCGATCGGGGTGCCGCACACCGCGGCCGCGGCGGCCGCGACGGAGTCGAACTGGCCGTCGGTGGGGCTGTCGAGGATCTCGTAGCGGCGTACCGCGGCCAGCCGGGCCGGATCGGTGAGGGCAGCGGTGCGGCCGGCGGTGATCGACAAGGTGTGGTGCTCGCTTTCCCTAGGAGATGGTCAGACTGACACAGGTGGCAATCGGCCGGGCCGCCGTTGGACGCGTCAAGGTGGTGACGAAGTGGTCACGGCTGCTCGCGCGTGGCCGCCTCCCCGCTCTCACCGCGGCGATCACCGGGTCCGCCGGGCTGCAGATCTTCGTCAGGCAAGGCACACTTCCCGGATGAACGGACCGCCCATTCTCGACGGTGAATTCGGGCAGGCGCACCCTGGCCTGCTGCTCGGCGGCCGTTACCGCCTGCAGACTCCGATCGGCGCCGGCGGTATGGCAGTCGTCTGGCAGGCACACGATCACGTGCTCGCCCGCGCCGTCGCCGTCAAGCTCGTGGCTCCCACGGCCGCCGGCAACCAGCACGCGCGCGACCGGATCGGTCACGAGGCCCGAGCCGCCGCGGCGCTCGCGCACCCCAACATCGCCCAGGTCTACGACTACGGCGAGATGACAACGGCAGGACAGACTTTTCCGTACGTCGTGATGGAACTCGTTCCCGGCGGGACGCTGCTGCGAAGGCTCTCCGCCGGTCCGGTGGCACCGCAGTTCGCCATGCGGGTGTGCGCGGAGATCGCCGCGGCGCTGGCCGCCGCCCACGCCGAAGGACTGGTGCACCGGGACATCAAGCCGGCCAATGTGATGCTCGCACCGACCGGCGCCAAGGTCGTCGACTTCGGCATCGCCGCGGTCGTCTCGCCCGGTGGCTCCGGCGAGCTGGACTCCGAGGTCCTCGGCACCGCGGCCTACCTGGCACCGGAGCGGCTGACCGGCGATGCGGTGCAACCAGCCTCCGACGTGTACGCCCTCGGCGTCGTGCTCTACCTGCTGCTCTCCGGCCGCTCCCCCTGGACCAGCGAGGACACCAGGCAGACGCTGGAGGCACATCTCCACCTCGAGCCGGCCGCGCTACCACCGACGCCGGGTGTGCCCGACCACGTCATCGGGCTGTGCAACCGCTGCCTGGCCAAGGACCCGCTGGTGCGGCCGAGCGCCCGGGAGACCGCCGAAGTTCTGGCGGGAGGCGCCGGGATGCGCGTGGTGAACGACGAAGCTCACTTGCCGGCCCGTACGGATCCCGGCCCGGACCCCACGGTCCTGATCCACCGGGCACCGAGCAGCCGGCCCGGAGCCGCGGCACCGCCCGTCGACTCCGGCCTGCGAACCGAGCTGATACCGTCGCCGGCCACCCCACCGAACGCCCGCACGGCATACCGCCGGTGGCTGATCACCGCGGCGCTGGTCATCGTCGCCGGCACCGGTGGAGCTTTCTGGGTGCACCAGCTGACCACCACGGATCGAGACGAGCCGTCGTGGGCGGGAGCTCCCCCGGCCCCAGCGGCCTCGGCCACGACCAGCCGGGGTCCGGGCGCGCCCGAGGCCACCACCTCGACGCGCCTCACGCCCGTCGCACCGGCCGCGACACGGCCGCACTCGCAGCCCGCGACATCCGCCGGAGCGTCGGTGCGGGCCAGTCCCACCGACCCGGCGACGCCTGCCACGACAGCGACACCGGACGAAACAGCCCCGTCGACGACCCCGGCCACCGAGCCGACCGAGCGAACGCTGTCGACGGTTGCCGGCACCGTCCGCGCAAACTGCCCCAGCCCGGCGACCGCCCAGATCCTGTCCTGGAAAGCGGCCACGCCCTACAAGGTCCAGGCCGTTGACCCCGGGCCGGCATCCGCGCCCACGGTGACGTTCAAACACGGCAAGACCCTGCTCACCATGTCAGTGAGCTGCACGAACGGCACGCCCACGGCCACCACACAGCAGGCCTGACCGTCCGGGTGAAGGCGCCGCCCTGCGGTCAGACCGTCGCGATCGTGTACGCCACCTCGTCGACCAGTTCGCGGGCCAGGAACCCGGTCCGGCCGAAGCGAGGCGCCAGCCGCTGCCCACCGACCGCGTGCGCGTAGGCACCCCAGCACGCCGCCTGGGCCGGATCCGCGCCCCGGCCGAGCAGCCCGGCGACGATCCCGGCCCGGGCGTCCCCGCTGCCCGAGGTACCCAGCCCGGCGTCGCCGCTCTCCTCGCGCCACGCCGAGCCGCCCGGTTCCGCGATGTGACCGTAGAGCGAGACCACCGCCCGGTACCGGGCGGCCAGCTCGCCGGCCACCCCCGCCAGGTCCTCGCCCGGATCCCGGCCGAGCAGGTAGCCCGCCTCGGTCACGTTCGGGGTCAGCACCGCGCGGCGCTGCCGCAGCAAGCCGGGCTCCTTGCTCAGGGCGCCGAGCGCGTACGCGTCCAGCACCACCGCCGTGTCCGGGCCGGTCGCGCCGAGGAGCGCCCGCATCAGCTCGGTGGTCTGGCCGATGTCGTCCAGTCCGGGACCGATCGCGATCACGTCGGCGTCCCGGGCCAGCTCGAGCACCTCCGCCGGTGGCCCGGCGTCGCCCGGCGGCAGGCCGAGAACCCGGGCCTCCGGGACGGCGATGCTCAGCGGAACGGCACTCTCGTCGGCCACCACCAGCTGCAGCCGGCCGGCACCGGCACGCAGCGCGGCCACCCCGGCCAGCAGCACCGCTCCCGGGTTGAACCGGGAGCCGCCCACCACCAGCACGGTGCCGCGCGCCTGCTTGTCGCCGCCCGGTTCCGGCAGCGGCCAACTCCGCAACACCCGTGGCGTGATCACTTGTTCGTCAGGCCCGCCCGGCATCGACGGCCTCCTGTTCGGTCACGGGCGCTGCCTCGGCCAGCAGATGCCGTACGTCGTTGAAGGACTCCGGCACCAGACGCCCGCCGGCACGCCGCCAGCTGCTCACCGAGCAGTTGGCGATGGTGACCTCACGCGCGATGGCCATCAGCGTGGCCTCGTCCAGATCCTCCACCAGGTACCGGGTCAACATCACCAGCGCGTCGTGGGCGAACAGCACCACCCGGCCGTCCGGATGATCCGCGCGCAGCTCCCGCAACAGTGACCGCAGTCGCAGCAGGACGTCGGCCCAGGACTCGCCGCCGGGCGGCCGATGGTAGAACTTGCCCAACCGGGCCCGCCGACGCGCCTCGTCGGGCAACCGGGCCTTCACACCCCGGGCGGTCAGCAGGTCGAAGATGCCCAGTTCCCGGTCCCGCAGCCGCTCGTCGACGCGAACCGCGACGGGTAGGTCCCCCAGCGCGATCTGCGCGGTCTGCCGGGCGCGCAGGTAGGGCGAGACCACCGCGACCGCAGGGAGATCGCCGGCGGGCAGGTCGGCGAAGTAGGTGCTCAGCGCGGTCGCCTGCTCGCGGCCCGTGCCGGACAGCGGAACATCGGCGTCCCGCTCAAGGATCTCGATCACCTCGGCACCGGCGGTCTCCGCGGCCTCGGCGGCGACGTTGCCGGTGCTCTGCCCGTGCCGCACCACGGCCAACCAGCTCAACGATTCGCGCGGCGCTTCGTGTTCAGGTCGCATGGCTGCCTGTTTTCCCCACAAAAGCCGCTTTACGCATACGCCAACCAAGCCACCTGGCCGACTCATCGGTGGGTCATGCCGGTGGCGCGAACCGGCGAGACGGACAGCGGACCCGGTCGCCGCAACGGCCCCTACAAGTTGATCTTTGACGCGGCCACCTTCCCTCTCGTGGAGATAGCGGCGTGCGGCGCGGTTAGACGGACTACGTCCGGGTCACCGGTCAGAAAAGCAGGTTCAGCACGACGGTTCCGATGATCGAGAGCAGCACGGACAACGCCAGCATGGCGAGGCAGCCGACGGGGCCGCCGAGAAAACTAACTTCGGTACGTCCGATACGCATGTCCGACGGATACCCGGACGCGCGCTCCGGATGCGGTCGACGGCGGTGCGGAACGACACCTCTCCTGCCGTCATCTTTTCGTTGACATTCCGCTTGTCATCGTTCCGATGACGTGTTAGAAACAAGGTATCGCGCATTGACCCCGTAGTCGAGACCGCAGGAGGTGGGACCATGTTGATGCGCAGCGAACCCTTCACCGAGGTC
>NZ_LLZH01000070.1:0-5881 GCF_001509495.1 Actinoplanes awajinensis subsp. mycoplanecinus
GCCGCTCGCCGTGTTGACCGGATCGTCGGCGAACCCGCTGGTGGGCGGGAACCCGTACGCAATCGGGTCGTCGAAAGTGACCGAAGCGCGCCCGCCGCCCAAACCAGCCGCCCGCAGGCTCGCGGCGATCGCGGCATCCGGAAGCCGGGCGAGGTCACCGTCACCACCCGCGGCCCGGAACGCCGCCGCGATCTGCGCCACCCACTTGGCGTCGGCCTCGTTCAGATCGATGTACGTCCCGAACGCGGTGAGCAGCGACGTCGCGTCCAGATGTCCCCACTGGTTGCCGTCCTGGAACTCCCCGTACGCGCTGCGCAACTGCGTCGACCAGGTGCGCAGCTCGTCGTCCGCCGCGCGGCTGTCCCGGACGAAGTCGTCCAGGTCGTCCGGCCGCGCGGAGCTCGTGCCCATCTCACTCCCTGGCCGCGGTGGCCGGGGCGGGCGACGTGAAGCGGGGCGGGGTGACCGGGTCGGGGATCGGTGGCAGGTCGTCCTCGCCGAAGAAGAAGTCGCCGATCTTGTCCAGGACGCCCTCGTCCTCCTGCTGTTGCTGCCAGGCGCGCGCCTTCTCCCGGCGCGACTGCTCCTCGGCCGCGAGCCGGCTCAGCTCGTCCACCTGCTGCGCGGCCTGGCGCATCGCGGTGGCGAGCCGGCGGGCGTCGCCGGTGCAGATGTCCATCCGGGTACCGAACTGGCGGGCGTAGACACCGCGCCACTCCTGCGCGGCGTGCGACGCGATCGTGGTGCGCCGGGGGATCTGCCCGTCGCAGGCGTCCGCCGCGGCGCGCAGCTGCCCGGCCAGCCGGTCGGCGGCCTCACGGTCGTATGGAACGTCCTCGGAAATCCCCCGTAGATCGACCATCGTTCTCTCCCCGTGGTTGTCCACAGAATACGAAGAGTGTTTGCGGTGACAGGTCTCCTGTGACGACAATGGCAGTCCGGGAAGACAGAGTCAAAATTGATCATCATGATTCGGGGGAGTGGATCGATGCCGGGACGAGTACTCTCGACTGATCAGGCCAAGACGTCTATTCAGCAGGTCCAAGCGATCATCAACGGTGGGCTCACCGACCAGATCTCGCAGCTCGACGCGCAGGGGAAGATGCTGTCCAACCCGGACGTCTGGGATGGTCCGCTGGCGCAGCAGTTCCGCGATCAGACCTGGCCGGAGACGAAAGCCGCACTCGACAAGGCCAAGCAGGAATTGGACGAATTGCGTGACCAGCTGCAGAAGATCGCTCAGAACATCATGACCGCCGGCGGCGGATCATAATCGGTCTTCCGGTCCGCTAGATCAATTCCGGAAAGGGTACGGGGATGGCCGATCAGGATGCGCTCGGCCGGGAATACGTGCTGCACGAAGAGATCGGACGAGGCGCCCTCGCCGTCGTCCGGCGAGCCGTGCGGCGCTCCGGCGGGCCACCGTTAGCGGCCAAACTGCTGCGCCCCGAGCTGGCCGGCGACCGCCGGGTCCGTGAGCTCTTCCTCCGCGAGGAGGCGGCGCTCCGCGACCTCGACCATCCCAACATCGTCGGGCTCCGCGACCTGGTCGTCGAGGGCGGCGCGGTGGCCCTGGTGATGGACTTCGTGGACGGTCCCGACCTGCGCCGCCATCTCGCGCAGCACGATGGCCGGCTCGGTGCGGCCGAGACCGCCGCGATCGTCGCGCAGGTGGCCGGCGCGGTCGCGGCCGCCCACGCGCAAGGCGTCGTGCACCTCGACCTCAAACCCGAAAACCTCCTGTTGGTACGCGGTACCGACCCACCCGTCACCCGGGTCACCGACTTCGGGGTGGCGGTGCTGCTGCTGGACGCCGACCGTGGGGTGGCCGGGGGCACACCCGGCTACACCGCGCCGGAGATCTGGCAGGGCGCGCCGCCGACCGCCGCGGCCGACGTGTATTCCCTCGGTGTCCTGCTGGTCGAGATGATCACCGGGGACTCCCAGGGTGACCCGGAGGCGCTGCCGGCCGAGTTGGCCGGCCCGGCCCGGTCGTGCCTGCTCCCCGACCCACGCCAGCGCCCGACGGCCCGGCGCCTGGCGTCCTATCTGCGCAGCCTCGCGGACGCCGGCGCGTTGTCGGCCCAGCCCGCGGGCGGGTTCCCCCGCGCGCCCCAGCCGCTGGGTGGCGCCACAGCCTCCGGGCCGGCCGCGGCCGGCCCGGAGAGCGCGGCCGCGGCCCAGGGGCCGAGCCCGCTCTCCCGGCAGACCACGCTGCGTGGAGCAGGAGCGGCGGCAGGGGCGGCGGCTGCCGGCGGAGGAGGCGGCGCACCGGCCGCCAACGGAGCGGCCGCGGCGGCCAGCCGAGCAGGCGCTGCCACTGGCGGCGCCTGGGCCGGCGCGTTCCCGAGCTCCGCGAGCACCCCCGACCCCGTCGACGCGTGGGCCGGTCAGTTCGGCACCGCACCCACCGACCCCGAGATCCGGGAGACGCGGCTGAGGCCCGGCGTGACGCCTCCCTCCGTACCCCCGGAAGCGCCGCAGCCTCCCGCCGGACCGCCTCGCTGGCGCCGGGGCCCTCTGGTGACCCTCGCGGTGCTCGCGGCCGTCGCCGCGACCCTGATCGGCGTCAACATCGCCTCCGCCGACGACCGTGACCCGCGCCGGGACGCCGTGGTCGGCGTGACGAGCCTGCCCGCGGCCACCGCGACCGCCGGCCAGGGCGCCACCCTGCCGCCCACCGACCCGGTCGCCACCAACTCGCCCACCAGCGCCCCGGCCCTGATCCGGGTCACCCTGGCCGGGTTCGTCGAGGACGACGCCGGGACCCTGGCCATCTCGATCCGGGACGGCATCGCGATCGCCTACGTCTGTGACGGCGACCGGGTCGAGGCCTGGCTCAGGGGCACCGCCGAGAACGGTGTGCTCAAGCTGTCCGGCAAGGGCAGCAAGATCGACGGCACGTTCGACGCGCGCGGCGCCGAAGGTGACATCACTCTGCTCGGCGAGAAGCACGGCTTCACCCTGAAGGTCGCGAAGAAGCCGTCCGGGCTCTACCGGGCGTCCGCCGAGGTGCGCGGCGCCAAGGTGGAGGGTTCCTGGATCGTGCTGCCGGACGGCCGCCAGGTCGGCGTGCTCACCGACGGCGACGAGGTCGGCCCGGCGCCGCAACTGGACGTCACCGGCCGCACCACGACCGTCGACGGCACCACTGTCGGCGCCACCGCGATAGACGTCGACAGTGGCGAGGGTTTCTAAATGACGGCACCGCAGACCGCGCGGCGGCCGCTGCTCTGGCTGCCCCCGGTCGCCGGCGTCGGTGTCGCCGTCGGCCTCGGCGTCTACGGCCGCCTGCACGACCCGTCCGCGCTCTCCTTCCTCGGCACGCTCGGGCAGCCGATCCTGTTGAAGGCCGCCCTGACCACCGGCGTCGTGGTCCTCGCCGCCATCCAGCTGATCTCCGCACTCGCGCTCTACGGCCGCCTGCCGTCACCGCCCTGGACCGCCGTCGTGCACCGCTGGAGCGGCCGCCTGGCCGTGCTGCTCTCGCTGCCGGTCGCGGTGCACTGCCTGTACGCGCTCGGTTTCGGCTTCGACAGCGCCCGGGTGCTGGCCCACTCGCTGCTCGGCTGCCTGTTCTACGGCGCGTTCGTGGCCAAGATGCTGGTCCTCAGCCAGCCGGACACCGGCCGCTCCTGGGTGCTGCCGCTCGCCGGTGGCCTGGTCTTCACCGCGCTGGTCGGCATCTGGCTGACGTCCGCACTCTGGTATTTCCTGAGCTGACGAGAAAAGTGTGACCCGCGCCGCAGCCGAAGTTGTTTGAATCTGAAATAGTTTCCCCGTCAACAAGGTTGTGCGGGGTAGTCCGGGACGTACGAGCCCCGGCCGGAGGTTTCAGGAGCGGGTCATGCAATTCGGCATCTTCAGCGTCAGCGACATCACCGCCGACCCCACCACCGGGAAGACCCCGACCGAGGCCGAGCGGATCAAGGACATCGTCACGATCGCGAAGCACGCGGAGGAGGTGGGCCTCGACGTCTTCGCGCTCGGCGAGCACCACAACGAGCCGTTCTTCTCGTCGTCGCCGACCACCACGCTCGCGTACATCGCCGCGCAGACCAGCACCCTGCAGCTCAGCACCGCCACCACGCTGATCACCACGAACGACCCGGTGAAGATCGCCGAGGACTTCGCGATGCTCCAGCACCTCGCGGACGGCCGGGTCGACCTGACCCTCGGCCGCGGCAACACCGGCCCGGTCTACCCGTGGTTCGGCAAGGACATCCGCGCGGGCATCCCGCTGGCGCTGGAGAACTACGCGCTGCTGCGCCGGCTGTGGCGCGAGGACGTCGTCGACTGGGAGGGCAAGTTCCGTACGCCGCTCCAGTCGTTCACCTCGACGCCGCGCCCGCTCGACGATGTCCCGCCGTTCGTCTGGCACGGCTCGATCCGCAGCCCGCAGATCGCCGAGCAGGCCGCGTTCTACGGTGACGGCTTCTTCGCCAACCACATCTTCTGGCCGGCGTCGCACACCCAGCGCATGATCAAGCTGTACCGCGACCGCTTCGAGCACTACGGCCACGGCTCCGCCGACCAGGCCATCGTCGGCCTCGGCGGCCAGGTGTTCATGCGCAAGAACAGCCAGGACGCGATCAACGACTTCCGGCCGTACTTCGACAACGCCCCGGTCTACGGCCACGGACCGTCGCTCGAGGACTTCACCCGGGAGACGCCGCTGACCGTCGGCAGCCCGCAGCAGGTCATCGAGAAGACCCTGAAGTTCCGTGACTACGTCGGCGACTACCAGCGCCAGCTGTTCCTGCTGGACCACGCCGGCCTGCCGCTGAAGACCGTGCTGGAGCAGCTCGACCTGCTCGGCGAGGTCGTCCCGGTGCTCCGCAAGGAGTTCGCCGCCCTCAAGCCGGCCCACGTCCCGGACGCGCCGACCCACGCCTCGCTGGTCGCCGCCCGTGACGCCGCCAAGCTCGAGATCAAAGAACTCGAGATCAAAGAAGAGGTGAAGGCATGAAGCAGCGCAACCTCGTAGTGATCAGCGCCGGCCTCAGCCAGCCGTCCTCCACCCGCCTGCTCGCGGACCAGCTGTCCGCGGCGGCGGTGCGGGCCGCCGCCCAGCTCGGCGTCACCCTCGACGTCCAGGTCGTCGAACTCCGCGACCTGGCCCACGAGATCACCGACCACATGCTGACCGGTTTTGCCCCGGCCGCGCTGAAGCAGGCGCAGGACGCGGTCGCCGCCGCCGACGCGCTGATCACGGTCACCCCGGTCTTCAGTGCCAGCTTCAGCGGCCTGTTCAAGTCGTTCTTCGACGTGCTCGACCAGGACGCGCTGCTCGACAAGCCGGTCCTGCTCGCCGCGACCGCCGGAACCGCCCGCCACTCGCTGGTCCTGGAGCACGCGCTGCGCCCGCTGTTCGCCTACCTCCGCGCGCTGCCGACCCCGACCGCGGTCTTCGCCGCCAGCGACGACTGGGGCGCCAACTCGGTCGAGGGCCCCCTGCGCGGCCGCATCGACCGCGCGGCCGCCGAACTGGCCCGCGAACTCGAACGCCGCGAACCGGCCACGGTCACCGACCCGTTCGCCCTCACGGCCGACTTCGAGGACATGATGAAGTCCCTCTGACCGCTTTTCACTGACGGCCTGGCGTTTTCGCCAGGCCGTCACTCATTTTGTACGACCTGTGCACAGTCCCGGGCCATCACGGCCACGCAGGCGATCCACCGGATCGCTGGGCCACTCCCGGGCGTATCCGGTGGTCCCGGTTCACCCTCACGGTTGGCACACGCAGGGGATCGACACCACTACGCTCCGCTGCCCACGCTGGTCAGGTGGCCACCTCCACTCCGGAACCACCGCCTCGCGCCGCCGCGCCGGACCAACCCGACATCAGGCGCCACCTGATCGCCCTGCCCCGGACCCGCCC
>NZ_LLZH01000071.1:0-133143 GCF_001509495.1 Actinoplanes awajinensis subsp. mycoplanecinus
GGTCAGGCGGGTTGGTGGTGGTTCAGGCGGGCTTCCAGGTCGGCTTCGGCGGCTAGGAGGGTTCGGGGTGGGGTTGCGCCGAACGCGCCTCCGGGGCGGCGGTAGACCGGGCAGGGGATGACTTCGAAGGTTTTCTCGCCGGCGTGGATGCGGAGGAACCAGCGGTGGGCGGCGGCGTCCCGTTCCAGGCCGGTGATCTCGGCGAGCGGGATCCGGTAGGTGCGGGTGATCCAGTGCTGGGTGACCGCCTCGTCGTCGATCACCGTGCGCCAGCGGAAGCTCAGCAGCGGGAACGCGACCACGACCACGTAGAACAGCAGCGCGACCGCGGCCTTGCAGACCGTCGCGACGCTCAGCTCGTGGAGCAGGGTCACCAGGCCTGCGCCGACGGCGCCGGTCAAGGCCGCCACGATCAGCCCGGCGGCGAACAGCCACGGCACGTGCCGGTAGACCCGGGCTTCATTCATCGACATGCGCACATCCTGCCGCAGCCCCGCCGTCGCGGAGCCCCCGCCCGCGCTCGCTGAGGAAAGCCACGCAGGGAAGGGCCCCCGCCCGCTAGGTGAGCGGGCGGGGGCCGGGGAGGAAGGGGTCAGCGGACCAGGTGGTCGCCTCGGTAGGGGAGGGCGGGCCGGGCCGGGGCGCGGAGGCTGCCGTCCGGGTAGAAGCCGGTCTTGGTGCGGGCCAGGGTCAGGACCGCGTGGGCCGCGCCGTCGCCCAACTCGGACAACGCCTTGGCGTTCAGGTTGTTGATGTCGTCGCAGGCCTGGTGGTAGCAGGCGTCGTACGGTGCGCCCGCCGTCCCGCCGTACACCGCGGCCTGCTCCGGGGTCTTGATTCCCTCGGCGCCGCTGAACAGGCCACCGGCCGGGATGCCGGCGTCGATGAACGGGCCGTAGTCGCTGCGGCCGTCGAACGCGGTCGGGTCGGTGGCCAGGCCCTGCGCGGTGAAGTAGGTCGTGAACAGCGACTCGATCTGGTCGGAACCGGTCGGGCCGGACGTCCCGGTGGCCGAGCCGTCGCCGTCGTAGACGAAGCGGACGTAGTTCGGCGAGCCGACCATGTCGAAGTTCAGGTTGGCGAAGATGTGGGTCAGGTCGGTGTCGCTGAGGTTGGCCACGTAGTGGGTGGAACCGAGCAGCCCGCCCTCCTCGGCACCCCAGAACGCGAAGCGCACCTGCTGCCGCGGCGTGATCTTCAGCTTGGCCAGCTGGACGGCGATCTCCAGGATGGTGGCCGAGCCGCTGCCGTTGTCGTTGATGCCCGGTCCGGGCACCACCGAGTCGAGGTGGGCGCCGACCACGAGGACGCGGTCCGGGTTGCCCGCGGGGCTGTCCGCGATGATGTTGCTGGTGGTGGCGTTCGGGTTGACCTCGGTGCTGGTCACCACCCGGAGCGTGACGTCGCCGGCCGACGCGGCGGCGTCGAGCGCGCTGCCGTCGGCGAACGACAGCCCGACCACCGGGATGGCGGCCGGCCCGCCGAGTGTGCCGTGGAACAGCTCGGTCCGGCCCTCCTGGCCCTCGTTGAAGATGATCGCCGCGTCGTACCCGGCGGCCGCCGCGTTCGCGGCCTTCACCGCGAAGTCGCAGCCACCACGCTGGATCAGCGCGATCTCCGGCGCGGTCGCCGACGCCGGGGTGAAGTCGGTCGCCGAGCAGCCGGCGGTGGAGCTGGGCGTGGCGGTCGGCGGCAGCACGTTGTCCAGCGCCGGCACCACCCGGCCGGTGATGTCACCGCTGGCCGAGTAGTCGTACGTGGTCGTCGCGTAGGCGGGTCCGGCCGGCGACACGCGGAGCAGCTGGGCGGGCGCGAGTTCCCGGTAGAACGCGAAGGTGAACTTCTGCTCCTTGACCTTGTACCCGGCGCTCTTCAGCACCCCGGTGACGTACGCGGCGCTGGCCGCGAAGCCCGGCGTGCCGGAGGCCCGGGTCCCGCCGTTCTGGGTGGCGATCCGCTGGAGCACGCGTTCGTGTCCGAGGATGCCGGCGACGGTGACCGCGTCCCGCAACTTCTTGGTGCTGATCTCGTCCACCGCTGACGCCGGCTGCGGAGCCAGCGCCACGATCAGAGCGGCGACAAGGGGAACGGCGAGTGTGCGTGTACGCAACGAACTTCCTCCTCCGTGAGACCGGCGGGCCGGCCAGGACGAGGCGGCGCGCCGGGTGCGACGGCCGTGCGCCGCAGCCGGGGCACCGGCCGCCTGCCCACGACATCGAGGGTGATCAGCGTCCGCAGATTAACCGAGATGAATACGCTCGGGGAAGCATGGTCGTGTCACTCTGGGGAAAGTCGGATAGCGGAGGAAACACCATGTCTGAGGCGAACACCCCGCGTCCGCGCGGCGAGATCTTCGAGTACGCGGGAGCCACCGTCGAGCTCGTCGACGCGAACACCGTCCTGGCCGCGGCCCGGGTCAACCCGGTCGAGCTGACCCGCCGAGGTGACTGGCCGGCCCCGGTGCAGCGCGTCGACGTGACAGTGTCGAGCGTGGACGGAAAAGACGGATCAGCGCACGTGTTCGTCGCGCGGATCCGGGCCGGCGCCGAGGAGATGACCACCGAGCGGATGCGCCGGATGGTGCTCGGCAACGACCCGATCGGCCTGCTGCTGTCCAAGCGGATCGCCGACGGGGACCCGATGGCCACCCGTTTCGTGGATGGCGTGGGGACGGCCGCTGCCGCGGCGTACAAGAAACTGGGTTTTGACCGGACCGCGAACCCGGCGGCGAACCGCGGATCGGGAGTCTTCGCGGACGCCGGGGTGGGTCTGGTGGCCGAGGTGGCCTACGAGGCGGACGGCGACGTGGTCCGGCTGCGGGCCGAGGTGCCGCGCGACGAGGTGACCGCGACCCACCTGCGGGCCTTCGTGACGCTGACCCTGCAGGCGGTGACCGAGCTGGCCGGTCCGGACGCGCTGCGCGGCAGACGGTACGTGTTCAGCCGGGAGGCCACCCCGGCGCCGGCCCCGGTCACCACCCAGCAGGTCACCCTGGACATGGTCGGCGGGCTCGCGGACGTGGTCGGCGAGCTGCGGCAGATCGCGGTGTCGTTCCGGCACCCGGAGGCGATGGCCCGCTGGGGCGCGCGCCGTCCGCAGGGCCTGCTGATGTACGGACCGCCCGGCACCGGCAAGACCATGCTCTCGCGCGCCCTGGCCAACGAGATCGGCGCCGACTTCCGGGAGATCCGCACCCCGGAGATCCTGGACAAGTGGCTCGGCGGCTCGGAGCGCAACATCAAGCAGATCTTCCGGGACGCCCGGCGCTACCGGGTGCCGACGCTGATGCTGTTCGACGAGTTCGACTCGATCGTGAGCTACGCCGGTGGCGGCGGGGACGCGGCCAGCCAGGCACTCAACGCGGTCGCCGGGATCTTCAAGCAGGAGATGAACGACCTGATCGAGGCGAACCCGAACGTGATCGTGGTGGCCACCACGAACTTCCCGGAGCGGGTCGACGAATCACTGATCCGTTCCGGTCGCTTCGACATCAAGATCAGCGTGCCGAGGCCGGACGAGGTGAGCCGCACCGAGATCTTCCGGAAGATGATCCAGGGCCTGGTCGCGGCGCACGAGACCGAGGGGTTCCGGATGTTCGCCGACGATCTCGACCTGCCCGCGCTCGGCGTGGCCAGCACCGGGATGACCGGCGCGGACATCAAGGAGGTGCTGCGCCGGGTGCAGATGACCAAGGCGATGCAGGACGCCCGCACCGGCGGCCAGGCCGACCCGATCACCCAGGCCGAGCTGCTCGGCGCGGTCCGGGCGCTACGCGGCCGAGGATAAATGGCACTACGCGGCAGATGACAGAGCGGCGGGCGCGAACGGGTCGACCACGGGGCGGCCGAAGTGGTAGCCCTGCGCCCGCCGATACCCGAGCCGGTACAGCTCCGCGGCCTGCTCGGGAGTCTCCACCCCTTCGGCCACCGCGATCAGCCCGAGGCCGTCGGTCAGCTGGATCAGCGACGCGGCGATCACCGCGTGCCGGTCCGAAACGGTCACGTTCTCCACGAACGACTTGTCCACCTTGAGGATCTTCACGGGTACGGCCTGCAGGATGCCGAGCGACGAGTGCCCGGTCCCGAAGTCGTCGAGCGCGATCGCGATCCCGAGCGCGTTCAGCTCGTGCACCGCTCGCACCGCGACCCCGCCGCCGAACACCGCGGTCTCGGTGATCTCGACGACCAGGTGGTGCGGGTCCATCCCGGTCTCGGCGAGCACCGCCGCGACCGCGTCGACGAAGCCCGGCTCGGCCAGCTGCCGGGCCGACACGTTCACCCCGATGTGCCCGGGTGCGACGCCCCGGGCCTGCCAGGTGCGGTACTGCTCGCAGGCGGTGCGCAGGATCCACATGCCGAGCTCGATGATCAGGCCGTTGCGTTCGGCGACCGGGATGAACTCGACCGGGCTGACGAACCCGCGTTCCGGGTGCTGCCAGCGGATCAGGCTCTCCACCGCCTGCGGGGCGCCGCCGGGCAACTCGACGATCGGCTGGTAGACCAGGTGGAGCTGGCCGGCATCCATCCCGACCCGCAGGTCGGCGCCGAGCCGGGCCTCCTCGCCGGCCTGGGTGTCCAGCTCGAGGACGTACCAGCGGTGGTGCCGGCCACCGGCCGCCTTGGCGGCGTACATGGCCAGGTCGGCGCGGCGCAGCACCTCGACCGGGTCGATCAGGAAGTCCGCGTCGGCGATCCCGATGCTCGCGCCGACCAGCAGGTCCTGGCCGCCGACGTGGATCGGCAGGCGGATCACCGTGTGCAGGCGTTCGGCCAGTTCGTCGCAGGACTGCGTGGCGCAGCCCGGCAGCAGGACGGCGAACTCGTCGCCGCCCATCCGCGCCACCATGGCGCCGTCCGGCATCGCGTCGGACAGCCGGTGGGCGATCACCATGAGCAGGTCGTCGCCGACCGCGTGCCCGAACCGGTCGTTCACCGACTTGAACCCGTTCAGGTCGAGCAGCAGCACGTGCGGTGAGCCGGCCGCGAGCGCGGTGCTCAGGCTCCGCTCGAACCCGCGCCGGTTGGACAGCCCGGTCAGCTCGTCGTGCATGGCCAGGTCCTCGAGCTTGCCGGCCTGCCGCTGCACCTGCTTCACGAAACCCCAGTTGCGCGCGATCACCAGCAGGAACAGGGTGACCGCGCCGACGCCGATGCCGCCCCAGGCGATGTTGCCCGGGTCCTTGACGCCCTGCAGGAAGAGCAGGCCGGGCGCGAGCAGCGAGCACGCGGCCAGCACGGCGAGCCGGCGGCCGCCGATGCCGTACGGGTCGATCCCGGCGGCGGTCGGGCGCCGGCGCATGCTCGGGTGCAGCGCGGCCGCGCCCCAGCACGCGTACGCGAGAAGAAACCCGGAGTCCACGAACCCGCCGGTGTACTCGGCGGTCGTCGACATCGTGGTGTAGAACAGGTCCCCGGTCAGCATCAGGATCGAGCCGATGCCCAGCAGCCGCAGGCTCGGGGTGCGGTTCTCCGGCCGGGTGAACATCCGGGCCACCGCGGCGGTGAGCATCACGTCGCACATCGGGTACCCGATGGTGACCATCCGCTCCAGGGCCGGGGTGCTGCTCTCGGCGAGGGTCGGCCCGACCACGAAGACCCAGTAGATCAGCCCGATCCCGGTGGAGATGACGGCCGCGTCGATCAGCCCGCCGCGGTCCCGGTCGCCGTTGCCGCGGCTGAGCCGGATCATGCCCGGGACCAGCAGGAACGGGTACGCGCACAGGTAGAGCAGGTCGGCCCAGGACGGGTACGGGTACTCGCCGAGGCGCAGCTCGGTCACGTCGTACGTGACGTCGCCGGAGACCAGCATCGCCATCCCGGCGGCGAACATCAGCCACGGGCCGCGGTGCTCCGGCCGGTTCCGCAGGACCCCGACGACCATCATCAGCACCGACGTGGTGCCGACCGTGTTGACGTAGATCTTGGTCGGCAGGGTGTCGTCGGGCAGCAGCGGGAAACACAGAGCGGCGACGGCCGCCAGCATCAGCCACCCCGCCCAGAGCTGCACCCGTCCGTTACGCACATCCTCCGATCGGCCCGCGCGCCGCCGGGTTGAGGCCGGGCCCGGTTGTCAGGCGGGAGCGGCCCGGTCGACGATCGCCGCGGTGTCCGTTCCGGCGGGCAGGGTGCCGAACGTGTGACCCCAGTCCCCGCCCAGGCGGCTGGCGCAGAACGCGTCCGCGACCGGGGCCGGTGCGTGCCGGACCAGCAGGGAGCCCTGCAGGACCAGGGCCATCCGCTCGACGAGCCGTCTCGCCCGTACCTCCAGATCTTGGTGATCCGCGAGGTGACCGCGCAGCTCGCGCACCGCATGGTCGAGGCGCCGATCGGCGCCCGCCGCGGCGTCGGTCTCGGCGAAGAACGCCGCCAGGCTCTCCGGCGACCGGGCCATCCCGCGCAGCACGTCGAGGGCCTGCACGTTCCCGGAGCCCTCCCAGATCGAGTTGAGCGGGGCGTCGCGGTAGAGCCGGGGCAGGCCGGAGTCCTCGACGTAGCCGTTGCCGCCCAGGCACTCGAGGGCCTCACCGACCACGGCCGGCTGCCGCTTGCACACCCAGAACTTGCCGACCGGGATGGCCAGCCGGCGGAACGCCTGCTCACCCCGGTCGCCGCGGACTGCCCGGTCGAGCGACCCGGCCAGCCGCACGGCCAGCGCGGTCGCCGCCTCCGACTCGATCGCCAGGTCGGCGAGCACGTTGCGCATGGCCGGCTTGCCGATCAGCGGGCCGCCGAACGCGGACCGGTGCTTCGCGTGGTGGATCGCCTGGGACACCGCGGCGCGCATGCCGGACGCCGAACCGATCACGCAGTCCAGCCGGGTCGTCGACACCATCTCGAGGATCGTGCGGACGCCCTGGCCCTCGTCGCCGACCAGCCAGGCGACGGTGCCGTCGAACTCCGGCTCACTGGAGGCGTTGCTGCGGTTGCCGAGCTTGTCCTTGAGCCGCTGGATGCGGAACACGTTGCGGGTGCCGTCCGGGAGGACCCGGGGGACCAGGAAGCAGGACAGGCCGCCCGGGGCCTGGGCGAGGACCAGGAACAGGTCGCACATCGGCGCGCTGGTGAACCACTTGTGGCCGGTGAGGCGCCATTGATTTTCTGTGAAAACCGCGGTCGTGGTGTTCGCCCGGACGTCCGAGCCGCCCTGCTTCTCCGTCATGCCCATGCCCGCGAGCAGGCCGCGCTTCCCCGCCGGGGTGCGAAGACCGGGGTCATAAGCGCGGCTGGTGAGGAGCGGTTCGTAAAATGCCAGATCAGGTGCGTTCCGCAGGGCCGGGATCACCGCGTACGTCATCGAGATCGGGCAGCCGTGCCCGGCCTCCGGCTGGGTCCAGACGTAGAACCCGGCCGCGCGGGCCACGTGCGCGCCCGGCCGCGGGTCGGCCCACGCGGCGCCGGCCAGCCCCTCGGCCACCGCGACGTCCATCAGCCGGTGCCAGGACGGGTGGAACTCGACCTCGTCGACGCGGTGGCCGTACCGGTCGTGGGTGAGCAGGCGGGGCTCGTGCCGGTTCGCCTCGTCACCCCAGCGCCGGGTTTCCTCGCTGCCCGCGCGCAGGCCGAGTTTGTGCAGGTCCGCGGCGTACCAGTCGGCACCCTCGCGGGCCAGCGCCTCGGTGAGGGCGGCGTCGGCGGCGACGTCGTGGCCGACGAGCGGCGGCGGCTGATTGAACACCTCGTGGGTCACGTCCGCACCCTACTACTCGGTAACCGCAAACCTCGGGGGCCGGAATTGCCTACCGTGGTCTCGTGGCACCCTTCCAGCAGTTCGTCGGCTGGTGGCGCGTACCCGGGCGGCTGCCGATGTTCGGGCTGGTGGTGCTGATCCTGGTGTGCACGTACCCGCCGCTCTGGATCATCACGCTGCGGGCGTTCGACAACCTGGAACAGCGGGAGAACATCAGCGAGGCCGAGGAGCTGCGGGTCTCGCTCGGCGCGCAGCTGCAGCGGCTCAGCGACTTCGGGATGACCAACGCGATCTGGACCGGTTCCCGCGACGACATCCGCGCCGGGGACCAGGCGAGCTTCCGGGCGCACCTGCCGGCCGAGGTGCTCGGCCGGAACTACGGGATCACCGCGGTCGCCGGGGTCGATGCCGCGGGCCGGGTCCGGGTGGGTGGCAGCATTTCCGGTACGACCTACCAGCCGCTCCCGGCCGCCCTGTGGGAGCCGGCGACGATGCTCGGGCTGTTCACTGCCGGCGCCGGCCCGGGTGACGCCAAGTGCGGCCTGACCAGCGCCACCGGCACCCCCACCGAATTCTGCGGCTTCGTCTCCTACCCCGACCAGGGCGCCGGCGGCACGTCGGCCGGCGCGCTGCTGCTGTTCCGGGAGCTGGACGCGGCCGGGCTGGCCGAGCTCTCCGCGCAGACCGCCGACGACCTGCGCCTGCGCGCCACGCCGCGCGAGGGCCGGGACCACCCGTCGCTGCCCGGCCGGTGGGGCGAGATCGCGGTGCGCACCGCGGTGGCCGGCGACAAGGTGGCGGTGGACTGCACCATCGTCGGCGTGGACGGCGTGCCGATCACCCTCGAGGTGCTCGTCGACCGGCCGATCCGCGCCCTCGCCGAGCAGACCCTGCTGCTGATCGGGCTGATCCTGGTGTCCGCCATGGTGATCCTCAAACTGGCCGCCGAGTTCACCGTCCGCAACGGGATCGGCGTGCACGTCCGCCCGCTGCAGCGCGCCGTCGAGCGGATCATGAAGTCCCGGGACCTGGAGGTCCGGGTGCCGCCGTCGGAGAACCGGGACATCGGGGCACTCAGCGACTCGATCAACGACATGCTCGCGGCGCTGGAACGCGGGGAGCGTGAGCTGGCCGAGTCACAGGCGCGCCAGGGGCGGGAGCGGGCCGAGCAGCGCGCCGCCCAGGAGCAGGAGCGCGAGGAGACGCTGCGGCAGGCGCAATCCGATGCGGACCAGGTGATCGGGAGTGTGGCGGAGCAGCTCACCACCGCGGTGCGGGAGGTGGCCGCGGTGCGGGCCTCGGTGCACGACATCAACGCCGGGGCGGCGACCGCGTACACCGCCACCGAGCAGATGGCCGAGCACGCCACCCACGCCGACACGGCGGCCGAGGCGCTCAGCGTCAGCCTGCCGGCGACCAGCGAGATGGTGAAGCTGATCGCGTCGATCGCCGGGGAGACCCGGATGCTGGCGCTGAACGCCACGATCGAGGCGGCCCGGGCCGGCGAGGCGGGTCAGGGGTTCGCGGTGGTCGCCGAGGAGGTGCGCAAGCTCGCCGACACCACCGCGGAGAGCACCGAGCGGATCACCGCCACGCTGGGCGCGCTCACCGCGTCGGCCACCGAGGTGTCCCTGGCCGTCGCCACCATGACCGACACGATCGAGAGCGTGCGGTCGGCGATCGGGCAGGTCCGTACGGTCGCCGACGGCCAGCAGCACACCATCAGCGGCCTGGTCGACCAGGTGCAGCACGCGATCGGCCAGATCGAGAACCTTCAGCAGGGCTGATTGTTGTTCACGCCCAGGCACGGGCTGTGCCCGATGGCGTCGTTGACCCGCTCGCTGATCTGCCTCAGTTGCTTGTACTGCGCCTGGGTGAGCGGGTCGATCAGCACCCGGCGGACGTCGGCGACGTGCCCGGGCGCGGTGGCCACCACCTTGTCCCAGCCGGCGTCGGTGAGCACGGCCAGGGTGTAGCGGCCGTCGGTCGGGTCGGGGATGCGGTAGAGCCAGCCCTTGGACTCCAGCCGGCGGGCGGTGTGCGAGAGCCGGGACAGCGAGCACGCGCTGAACTCGGCCAGGTCGCTCATCCTGGTCCGCCGGTCCGGCCGCATCGAGAGGCCGGCGAGCACCTGGTATTCGAAGAAGGAGACGCCGGCCTTGTGCTGCAGGTCGGCGTCGAGCGACGCCTGGAGCCGGGTGATCATCTTGATCATGGCGAGCCAGGTGGCCTGTTCGTCGGCCTCCAGCCAGCGCGGCTCCTCGGTGTTCATGAGGGAAACCTTAGCCTGCGCACCCCACCGGGCCAGTGATCTGAACGACTTGAATCGTCAACCCATCCGACTTGACGCTTCAAGTCATGACGGCCTACCTTGAGTTGACGGTTCAAGTCCGACAGCTACGGGAGCAGTACCGATGAGCATTCTTCGTATCGACGCCAGCATCCTCGGCCCGAACTCCGCGAGCAGCGCGCTCGCCGACATCGCCGAGGCCGCCTGGCTCGAGACCGCGCCGGACGCCAAGTTCGTGCGCCGCCACATCGGCAACGAGCCGGTCCCGGCGACCGCGTGGCAGCTCGCCGTGTCGTCCGGCTACGTCGCCGAGGCCGACCGCCCCGACGCCATGAACGAGGCCGTGGCCCTGGCCCAGTCCCTCGCCGCCGAGCTGCGTGACGCCGACGGCGCCATCCTGGCCCTGCCGTTCTACAACTTCGGTGTCTCCCAGCACGTCAAGGCGTGGTTCGACCTGGCCATCGCCGGTGGCGAGCAGGGCGAGAAGCTGCTCGACGGCAAGCCGGTCATCGTGATCACCACCCGCGGCGGCGCGTACGGCCCGGGCACCCCGCGTGAGGGCTGGGACCACAACACCGACTTCCTGAAGCGCATCGTCGGCGACATCTGGGGCGCCGACCTCGTCGTGATCGAGCGCGAGTTCACCCTGGTCGGGGTCAACCCGGCGCTGGACGCGTTCACCGAGACCGCGACCGCCATGAAGGAGGCCGCGCACACCGCCGCCGCCGAGGCCGGCCGCACGCTCGCCGCTCGCTGACCTTCCTCACGGGTCGCCGGCTCGTACCCACGCATCACGGCGCGATTCGTGGGTATAAGCCGCCGATGCCACGTGAACGCGAGATCGCCCTCGGAGTACGGACGACAGCGGCGGCCGGTGCGGCGGTGGCGCTGCTCGTCCCGTTCGGCGGGCTCGCGGCGCTGGTCGCGGGCCGGGCCGACGAACTGCACGGCCTCGACGCCCGGGTCACCGACCGGCTGCACGACCTGGCGCTGGGTCACCCGGACTGGGTCGACCCGATGGTCTGGTGGAGCCTGATCTTCCACCCGAACACCTGGCGGATCGCGGCCGTGGTGCTCGCCGTCTGGCTGTTCCGCCGCCGGGAGACCGCGCTCGCCTGGTGGGTGGCGGCGAGTGTGGCCGCCGGGGGAGTGCTCGGCGGCGTCCTCAAGCTGCTCTTCGGACGGCACCGGCCCGACCTGCTCGAGCCGGTCGCCCGGGCCGCCGGGTACTCCTTCCCGTCCGGGCACGCGCTCACCAACGCGCTCGGCGCCGCGGTGTTGCTGCTGGTCCTGCTGCCCCGGGTGCGCGGGCGCGGGAAGCGGGCCGCGCTGTGCGTGGCGGCGGCCGGGATCCCGGTGGTCACGGCGTACACCCGGGTGGCGCTCGGGGTGCACTGGACCAGTGACGTGCTGGCCGGGCTGCTGCTCGGGGTGGCGGTGCCGGCGATCACCGTGGCCGTGTTCCAGGGCAGGCGTGTCCCGGAGCGCTCGACGGGGTAGAAAGCGGCCGTGTCCACATTCGTCGTGCAAGCGTTCAAGCGGATCGTGCTGCCGGTCGCGGCGATCCTGGTCCTGATGATCGGGCTGGGACTGCTGCTCACCCACGTACTCCCGCACACCTGGCCGTTCACGGTCGAGGACGGTGTCAACCGGTCGTTCGAGGCCGGCCGGACCCACGTCCGTACCCAGATCTCCGCGGTCTTCAGCGGTGTCGGCAACACCTCGTCGGTGATCGCGATGACCGCGCTGATGGCGCTGGTGTTCCGCCTGACCCTGCACCGCTGGCGGGAATCGATCTTCCTCTGTCTCGCGGTGACCGCGCAGGCGCTGGTCTTCTTCTTCACCACCCTGGCGATCGACCGTCCGCGCCCGGACGTCGAGCGCCTCGACCCGTCCCCGCCGACCTCGAGCTTCCCGTCCGGGCACACCTCGGCGTCGTTCGCGCTCTACGTCGGACTCGCGATCGTGCTGGCCTCCCTCGGCCGCCCGAGCTGGCTGAAAGCCCTGTGCTGGCTGCTCGTGCTGATGCCGGTCGCGGTCGCGACGGCCCGGATGTACCGCGGCATGCACCACCCCAGTGACGTGATCTCCGCGTTCCTGAACGCGTCCCTGTGCCTGCTCGTGATGAGCCGCGCGGTGCTGTCCCCCCGCGAACCCTGGAAGATCTCTAAAGTGTCCTCATGGTCCCCTTCGACTTCCCGGGCGAACCGTCACCCAACGGGTACAGCAACGTCGTGACCATCGGCGCGGGCAGCCGCCTGGTCTGGACGTCAGGCCAGGTGGCAGCGGGCCCGGACGGCACGATCCCGACCGGCTGGGCCGAACAGACCCGCCAGGTGTTCCGCAACCTCGGCACCGCCCTGGAGTCCGCCGGCGCCACCTGGCCGGACGTGGTCAAACTGACCTTCTACGTGGTCGGCACGGACGAGCTCCCCACCGTCCGCGCCGTCCGCGACGAATTCGTCACCGTCACGTCCCCGCCCACCAGCACGCTGATCCGCGTCGCCGGCCTGGCCCGCCCCGAGTTCCTGATCGAGGTCGAGGCGGTCGCCGCTCTCTAACCCCCATTTTGTACGAATACCGAGCGCCCCGCCGCAGGCTACAAGCCACGCCCCGGGCTGATCTCGCGCCACGCCCGCCGCACTCCCGGCCGCCCCGCGCCCCAGCTCGCTGGCTGGTTTCGCGATGCCCGCCGCACTCCCGGCCGTGGCGCGCCCCAGGCTTCGGCTGGTGCTGAGGGGTGCCTCCGCGCCGCGGAGACACCCCTCAGCACCAGCCGGTCTCGCTCGTTCGTTCGCTTCCGGCCGGCGGGCGGCCGGGGTTGGCCGCCCGGCAGGGCGGGCGGCGGGTTGCGGTCCGCCCCGCCGCCAGATGCCGCTGCGGCGCACGACCGTCCCTCAGTCGTCCCGGTGCATTGTCGACCTCCCGCTCGGCGGGTGGATAAGGGCGCTGAGGGCCAGCCGGGTTGGTTCGGCTGGTGCTGGCGGCCCTTATGGCGGGTGGATAGGGGCGGTGGGGGCCAGCCGGGTTGGTTCGGCTGGTGCTGGTGGTCCTTAAGGCGGGTGCATAAGGGCGCTGAGGGCCAGCCGGGTTGGCGACGCGTGCTGCTGCCGGCCCGGGAACGCCGGACATCGCGTGGTCGGCGACCTGCCGCGGATCAGCGGGTCCGGGTGGTTCGTGGCCGGCCAGCTGCCGGGACCTGCCGTCCACCTTGCGAGACGGCTGCGCCCGGCCACGGATCGGGACAGGCGTAACGGGCCGCCGGCCGCAGGGGCCGCCGCCTGGCGAGCACCCCGGCCGTCCGCCGACCGCGACCGGGCACCCCGGCCATCCGGTGACCGCGACCGGCACCCCGGGCCGTCCGGCGACCGCGACCGGGCACCGACCCTGATCCGGCGCGGTGCGGCTGGTGCTGGCGGCTGCCTCCGGGTGGGCGAGGCAGCCGCCAGCGCCAGCCGGGGCCTGGAGTCGCGGACGGTCGGTGGGGGAGGGAGCTGGGGGCGATCTCTTCCCGGCGGGCGCGGGTCGGCGGGCTGTTCGTGGGGTCGGTGGGCCCACGGTTTGCCGCATCGTCTCCTGATGGTGCTTCGGCGCGCGCCGACGCTATCTGTCGGATCGCGGGGAGCGGAGGGCTGTCCCGCGGGCTGGCGGGAAGAGAGCGGTGACCAGGACCGCCAGGGCGAGGAGCAGCAGCGCCGCGGTGAAGGCGGCGGTCTGCCGCTCGGTGTCGACCTTGAGGGTGGAGGGATCCCAGGGCGGTTCCCAGGCTCGGCTCCAGTCCGGCCCCCGGAACGGATCCCAGGACGGCCAGCCGCGGAGCGCAGGCTGATCCGCGGTGCTGGTCGCGGACAGCTCGACCACCAGTTCGTCGCCGGCGGTCTGCGCGGAGAAGGTGCTGGTGGTCTGCGCGGAGACGGCGCTGGTGGTCCGTGTGTAGAGGTCGCCGGGGAACTGTGCGGAGAGGTCGCCGGGGGTCTGCGTGGAGAAGATGACGTAGGCGCGCTCGGCCGCGTCGCTGTAGTAGAGGTCCGAGGAGAGGGCCCGGACCTCCGCCGGTCGGCTGACTGCGGTCATGAACCAGGTGCTCCCCGTGACGACGACGGCGAGCACGGCCGCGCCGGCCAGCAGCCGGCGGGCCGCGCGGGTCGCGCTGAACAGCAGCGCGACGGCCAGCGCGAAACCACCCGCGGTGAGCAGCCAATCCCGTAGTGGGGCGAGCGGCCCGTAGCCGCCCAGGATGTCCGCGGGCCAGCCTCGGCCGCCGCTGTCCGCGTCGACCAGCGAGGCGTCCAGGGTGAGAAGGGCGAGACCGCTGATCGCCCACTGTTGCGGCCGGGTCCAGGTCGTCTGACCGATGGCGTACGCCAGGAGCACCGCCATCGCGAGCGTCCCGCAGTACCGGAACGGCGCCCGCCCGAGCAGCAGCAGCCCGGCGACCAGCACCCCGGTGAGGGCCACCAGCCAGCGCGCCGCCCAGTTCTGTGTCCGCATCCCGGGCATTCTGCCTAAATCGGGCCGGGTGCGGCACCAGCCGATCAGCCGGAAGCGACGGCGAAACTGGCCGTCAGGCTCGGCACACTCGTGGAGGCGGCCGGGCTGACCGACGCCGACGCCGACGCCGAGGGCGAGGGCGACGGGGAGGGCGAGGGGGACGTGGTGAACTGGATCGGGGACATCCCCGGCACCCCGCCCGGAACAGTCGTCGGGCCGGTCGAGACGGCCGCGGGCTCGGTGGTCTCCGGGTCGGGGTCCGGGCCGGTGGCGCGGTGGGCGGTGACCCCGCACCCGGCCGTGGCCAGCACGGCGCCGGCGACGGCGGCCAGGACGATCCGGCGATGTCTCATGCGGTGAGCCTTCCAGCGGGGGACGGCCTGTCAGGTCGGCCGGTGCGCGCCGGGGCTGAGACAACACCCGGGTGCGGTGCGGGAGCATGGACGGATGACGAAGCTGAGTGGGCGGGAGATCGCCGAGCGGGCCCCGGACGGCTGGGTCTTCCTACTGGGCGGGTTGCAGACGCGGCTGCGGACCGGTGACTTCGCGACCGGGCTGGCGCTGGTCACCGCGATCGGCGCGGCCGCCGAGGCGATGGATCACCACCCCGACCTCGACCTGCGGTACGGCCACGTCGACGTCCGCACCTGGAGTCACGACGTGGGGGCGGTGACCGTACGGGATCTGCGCCTCGCCCGTACCATCTCGGATCTGGCGAAAGAAGCCGGAGTGGCAGCGGACCGCACCGGGATCGCCCGCCTGGAGATGGGTCTGGACACACCGGCGGCCGCCGGGATCATCGGGTTCTGGGCGGCCGTGCTCGGTACGGCGCACCGGGACCACGACCGGGCCGACGAGGTGCGCGACCCGGCCGGGCTGGTGCCGGCGATCTGGTTCCAGCAGTCCGGGAGCGAGGAGCCGCGGCAGCGCTGGCACCCGGACCTGTGGGTCGACCCGGCCGAGGTGCAGCCGCGGATCGACGCGGCGCTCGCAGCCGGCGGAACCCTGGTCAGTGACGCGGAGGCGCCGAGTTTCTGGGTGCTCGCCGACCCGGAGGGCAACCGGGTCTGCCTGTGCACCTGGCAGGGACGCGAGTGAGCCGGCGCCCCTGAGGAGGACGCCGGCTCGGTGTGTTGCGGTGAAGCGGGGCAGGTCGGAGGGCTGCCCCGCTTCACCTCACCGCTCAGGCCGCGACAGTGGCCTGAGCGACGACCGGGGTGACCGATCCCGCCGACAGGTGCCGTAGGTATGCCGGCAGGGTCAGGAACTCCGGGCACGTTCTCTCGGTGAGCAGCACCGTGAGCAGCGTCCGGGCCTGGCCGAAGAGCCGGGCGGCGTCCTCGTCCAGGGCGCCGGTCTCGCTGAGCACGGTCAGCTCCTCCCGCAACATCCGGGTGACCAGGGCGGCCGTGACCGGCACGCCGTAGTCGGTGGGGGTGCCCGTCGAGATCCACTGCCAGAGCTGCGCGCGGCAGATCTCGGCGGTGGCGGCGTCCTCCATCAGGCCGCCGAGCGCGACCGCGCCGCGCCCGTCCAGCCAGGAGGCGATGTAGCGGAGCGCGACGCTGACGTTGGTCCGCAGCGCCACCTCGCTCACCGTCACGCCGATCGACTTGATGTCGAGCAGCTCGGCCGCGCCGACCTTCACGTCGTCGCGCTTGCGCACGATCTGGTGCGGCTCGGCGCCGAGCCACTGGTCGAACACCTCACGGCACGTCTCGACCAGGCCCGGGTGCGCCACCCAGGAACCGTCGAAGCCGTCGCCGACCTCACGACGCTTGTCCTGGCGCACCTGGTTGAGGGCCCGCTTCGCGGCGACCGGGTCCCGGCTGGGCACGACCGCGGCCATCCCGCCGATCGCGTGGGCGCCGCGCCGGTGGCACGTCTTGACCAGCAGCTCGGTGTAGGCCCGCATGAACGGCGCGGTCATGGTGACCTGGGACCGCTCGGGCAGGACCACGTCCGGCCGGTTCTTGATCATGCTGAACAGGTAGTCCCAGCGGCCGGCGTTGAGACCCGCCGAGTGCTCGCGCAGCTCGTACAGGATCTCGTCCATCTCGAACGCCGCGTTGATCGTCTCGATCAGGACGGTGGCCCGGATCGTGCCGCGCGGAATGCCGAGCAGGTCCTGGGCGAAGACGAAGACGTCGTTCCAGAGGCGGGCCTCCAGGTGCGACTCCAGCTTCGGCAGGTAGAAGTACGGCCCGCTGCCCCGGTCGATCTGCTTCTGCCCGCAGTGGAACAGGTACAGGCCGAAGTCGAACAGCGACGCGGAGACCGCGCGGCCGCCGATCCGCAGGTGACACTCCGGCAGGTGCCAGCCGCGCGGCCGGACCATGATCGTCGGCAGGTGCGCGCCGACCTGGTAGAGCCGGCCGTCCGGCGCGGTGTAGCTGAGCTGGGAGTCCAGCGCGTCCTTCAGGTTGACCTGGCCGAGGATGACGTTCTCCCAGGTGGGGGACGTCGAGTCCTCGAAGTCGGCCATCCAGACCTTGGCGCCGGAGTTGAGCGCGTTGATGGTCATCTTGCGCTCGGGCGGCCCGGTGATCTCGACGCGCCGGTCGCGCAGGTCGGCGGCCGGCGCCGCGACCTGCCAGGACGTGTCGTCCCGGATGTGCTGAGTCGAGGGCAGGAAGTCCAGGTCGGTGGTGCGGGTGGCCCGGCGGCGCCGGCGGCGCTCCAGCAGCTGCACCCGGCGTGCGCCGAACTCGCGGTCCAGCGCCACCACGAACGCGATCGCCTCGGGGGTCAGAATCTCGGAGTATCGGTCTGCGGTGGTTCCGGTGATGGTGATTTCTTCGGCACCCATGATCAGATCTCCCTGCCCTACTCGTTAGATCAGAACTGTTCGGCCTCGGTGGAACCGGACAGGGCGGTGGTGGACGACTCGGGGTTCAGGGCGGTGGAGACGGCGTCGAAGTAGCCGGTGCCGACCTCGGCCTGGTGCTTGGTCGCGGTGTAGCCGTCGGACTCGGCCGCGAACTCGGCCTCCTGCAGCTTCACGTACGCGGTCATGCCGGTCTGGGCGTAACCGCGGGCCAGCTCGTACATCGAGTGGTTCAGCGCGTGGAAGCCGGCCAGCGTGACGAACTGGAACTTGTAGCCCATCGCGCCGAGCTCCTTCTGGAAGCGCGCGATGGTGTCGTCGTCCAGGTTCTTCTTCCAGTTGAACGACGGCGAGCAGTTGTACGAGAGCAGCTTGCCCGGGTGCTTGGCGTGCACGGCCTCGGCGAACTTGCGGGCGAAGTCGAGGTCCGGCTTCCCGGTCTCGACCCACAGCATGTCGGCGTAGTCGGCGTAGGCCACCCCGCGGGCGATCGCGGCGTCGTCGCCCGGGTTGACCCGGAAGAAGCCCTCGGCGGTGCGCTCACCGGTCAGGAACGGCTGGTCGCGCTCGTCCACGTCGGTGGTGAGCAGGTCCGCCGCGAGGGCGTCGGTGCGGGCGATGACCAGCGTCGGCACGCCGGCCACGTCGGCCGCGAGCCGGGCCGCGTTGAGCGTGCGGATGTGCTGCTGGGTCGGGATGAGCACCTTGCCGCCCAGGTGGCCGCACTTCTTCTCGCTGGCCAGCTGGTCCTCCCAGTGCACACCCGCGGCGCCGGCCGCGATCATGCCCTTCATCAGCTCGAACGCGTTGAGCGGCCCTCCGAAGCCGGCCTCCGCGTCGGCGACGATCGGGGCGAACCAGTCACGCTCGTACTTGCCGTTCGAGGTGTCGATCTGGTCGGCGCGGATCAGCGCGTTGTTGATCCGGCGGACCACCGCGGGCACCGAGTTCGCCGGGTAGAGCGACTGGTCCGGGTAGGTGTGGCCGGACAGGTTCGCGTCCGCCGCGACCTGCCAGCCGGACAGGTAGATCGCCTTCAGGCCGGCGCGCACCATCTGGGTCGCCTGGCCGCCGCTCAGTGCGCCGAGCGCGTTGATGTAGTCCTCGGTGTTGAGCAGCTCCCAGAGCTTCTCGGCGCCCCGCTCGGCGAGCGTGTGCCGCTCCTGGAGGGTTCCCCGCAGCTTCACGACGTCCTGCGCGGTGTAGTCGCGCTTCACGCCGGCCCATCGGGGGTCGCTGGCCCATGCCTGTGTGAGGTCCGCTGCGGTACCGCCGCCGGCAAAGTCAGTCATTGGAAAATCCCTTTCGTGCCCTGTCGCGTTCTTCCTCGTGGAAGAACTTCACTCTCAGGGATCGCACCAGCCCCTCAGAAGGGTTTTGTGAGAAGAAGAAACGCGGAAATTCCGTTAAGGTGAAACACGTGACCGCTTCACCTTCACCTGACTCCTCCGTCGACCTGGTGACCCTGGGCCAGCGTCTCCGGCACCTGCGACGCACCCGGGGCATGACCCTCGACCAGCTCAGTGAGGCGGTGGGCCGCGCGCCGTCGCAGCTCTCGCTGATCGAGAACGGGAAACGGGAGCCGAAACTCTCCGTCCTGCAGGCGATCGCCGCGGCACTGGGCGTACCCATGCAGGATCTTCTGCGACCGGAGGCGCCGAGCCGGCGCGCGGGCCTGGAGATCGAATTGACCCACCTGCAGAAGAACGCCGCTTATGCCGCGCTCGGCCTGCCGGTGGTGAAGGGCGGCCGGCGGCTGCCGCCGGACGCCCTGGAGTCGCTGATCGGCCTGCACCGCGAGCTCAACCGGGTGCTCACCGAGCAGAGCGCCACCCCGGAGGTCGCCCGCCGCGCCAACGCGCAGCTGCGGGTGGAGATGCGGCAGCGCAACAACTACTTCGCCGAGATCGAGAAAGCCGCCAACAAGATCCTTCTTTCGGTACGGCACACCACCGGGCCGCTCTCCCAGCGCGGGATCCTGGACGTCGCCGCGCAGGTCGGGTTCTCCCTGCACTACGTGAACGACCTGCCCAGCTCGACCCGGTCGGTGACCGACCTGAAGAACCGCCGCATCTATCTGCCGCAGGTGGCGAGCGGGAAGGGCCACGACCCGCGGGGGGTGGTGCTGCAGACGCTCGGGCACTTCGTGCTGGGGCACAACGACCCGGCCGACTACGGCGACTTCCTGCGCCAGCGGGTCGAGGTCAACTACTTCGCGGCGGCGCTGCTGATGCCGGAGAAGTTCGCGGTCGACTTCCTCACCGAGGCGAAGGCCGACCGGGCCCTGGCGATCGACGACTTCCGCGACGCGTTCGGGGTGTCCTACGAGACCGCGGCCCACCGGTTCACCAACCTGGCCACCCAGCACTTCGGGATCCCGGTGCACTTCGCGCGGGTGCACGAGAGCGGGATCGTCTACAAGGCGTACGAGAACGACAACGTGCGCTTCCCGTCCGACGTGACCGGGGCGATCGAGGGCCAGCCGGTGTGCCGCAAGTGGGCGTCCCGGACGGTGTTCGAGGCCGAGGACCCGTATTCGTCGTTCTACCAGTTCACCGACACCACGGCCGGGACGTACTGGTGCACGGTGCACGTGGAGTCGACCCGGTCCGGCGAGTTCTCGGTGACGGTGGGGACGCCGTACGAGCACGCGCGGTGGTTCCGGGGTGGGGACACGGCCTCGCGTACCGTCTCGAACTGCCCGGACCCGGACTGCTGCCGGCGCCCGCCGAGCGACCTGGTGAGCCGGTGGTCCGGCAACGCGTGGCCCAGCGCCCGGGTGCACTCGCACCTGCTGGCCGCGCTGCCCCCGGGCACGTTCCCGGGTGTCGACAACCGCGACGTCTACGACTTCCTCGAGCGCCGCGCCTGACCGCCGGCGGGCTTGCGGGAGGCGCGTTGCGGCCGTGCCGATGGGCGGTGTCGCGCTCGCCTCACGGGCGGGACTCGGCTCGTGGCCTACGGACGCGCGCCCGGTATGCGTACCGGAAAATGACGGTCCGAAGTGGTGTCGGCCGGGACCTGGAAGGCGGTTGAGGGATCGGCGTGTGCGGATACCCTAAAGAATCCTTAACACTGTTTACTGTTAAGCGGACTTAATTTACGTTGGTGAACACGTCGTCCCTCACTCTCACCCGAGGAGTACCTGATGAGACGCCGATTCACCCTGCCAGTCCTGACCGTCGGCGCGGTCGCCGGTTCGCTGTTCGTGGCCGCTACCCCGGCGTTCGCGCACGGCTACATCTCCTCCCCGCCCAGCCGTCAGGCCAACTGCGCCAGCGGCGCGGTCTCCGGCTGCGGCGACATCGTCTACGAGCCGCAGAGCGTCGAGGCGCCGAAGGGTTCGACGCAGTGCAACGGCGGCGGCAGCCGTTTCACCGTGCTGAACGACAACGGCAAGAGCTGGCCGGCCGCGACGGTCGGTCAGTCGGTCACCTTCAACTGGGTGCTCACCGCCCGGCACTCGACCTCGACCTGGGAATACTTCATCGGCAACACCCAGCTGGCGTCGTTCAACGACGGCGGCGCGCAGCCCGGGGCGACCAAGTCGCACACGGTCAGCATGAAGGGCTTCACCGGCCGGCAGACCGTGCTGGCCCGGTGGAACATCGCCGACACGGTGAACGCGTTCTACTCCTGTGTGGACGTGAACATCGGCGGCGGCGGGTCGACCCCGACACCCACCCCGACGGTGAGCCCCACGGTGAGCCCCACCCCGACGCCGACCCCGACGGTGACGGCGAGCCCCACGCCGACGCCGACCTCGGGCACCACCACCTGGGCGGCGGGGGTCGCCTACAAGGTGGGCGACAAGGTCACCTACGCCGGTAAGTCGTACCAGTGCCGGCAGCAGCACACCGCGCTCAACGGCTGGGAGCCGCCGAACGTCCCGGCCCTGTGGACCGCGCTGTAAGCGATGTCCGCGACGAAGAGGAAACCGAGCGGCCCGGTTCGCCGGGCCGCCTCGGCCGTGATCATCCTGTTGATGACCGGATGCGGCAGCCCGGAGAGCCCGCCGGCGACGCCGATCAACGACGTCGACGTGATGTTCCTCCAGATGGGTCTGGCGCAGATCGCCGAGGGCGACAAGATCCTCACCCTGGCGGAGCGGCGCGCCGCGAACCCCGCACTCCGCACGATCGCCACCGAGCTGCGCGGCCAGTGGCACAGCGAGAGCGGCACCATGGAACGCTGGCTGCTGGGCTGGTCGAAACCGGTCACTGTCGATCCGTCGGCCGAGACCCACGCCGGTCACGGCGACCTGCACGCGCTGCGGGACGCGGACTTCGATGAGCTGGCCGCGGCGCAGGGCGCCGGCTTCGACCGGACGGCGGTGAGCCTGCTGCTCGGCACCCTGCACAACGGCATGGAGACCCTGCTGATGGAGTCGTCGGGCGGCGCCTACCCACCGGCGAAGGACCTGGCCACCCGGATGACCGTCACCCGGCAGGCCCAGATCCAGCGGCTGCTGAAAATCGCTGCCGCCGGAGGCTGACCGGGCGGTACGGTCCCCGGCATGCCTGAGTTGATCGTGCCCACCGCCCGGCTGCGGGACAGCTGGCTGGAGTCCCGCGACGAGTTCGGAAGGGACACCCACCAGGACGGCACCGGCCTGCGCCTCGGCCCCGACCCGGACACCCCGGCCGGGTTCGCCGCGTGGGTGGACGGCCTGCTCGCCCTGGCGGATCCGGCCCGGCCGGTGCCGGAGGGGTGGGTGCACTGCACGTTCCGCTGGATCGTCGAGGGGGACCGCTACCTCGGGGCGATCGCGCTGCGGCACGAGCTGAACGACTTCCTGCTGGACGCGGGCGGGCACATCGGTTACAGCGTCCGTCCGTCGGCCCGCCGCCGGGGCCTGGCCTCGTGGGCGCTGGGCGAGATGCTCGTCGAGGCGCGGAACCGGGGCCTGGACCGCGTGCTGATCACCTGCAACGTGGCGAACGTGGCGTCGGCGCGGACCATCGAGGGCGGCGGCGGGGTCCTCGAGGACATCCGGGAGACCGAGATCGGCACGATCAAGCGTTACTGGGTACGGGTCAGCGCGTTCTCCGGCAGCGAGCCCAGCGCCTCCTGAAGCGCGCGCACCAGGGCGACCGCGAGCGGGGCCGGACGCCGTCGGGGCAGCGCCACCCCGACGTACCGGCACGGGCCGGGCCCGGCCAGGGGCACCGCGACCAGGCCGGCCGGGTCGGTGGTCAGCGCGACCTCCGGGATCATGCTGACGCCCACCCCGGCCCGCACCAGCGACTGCGCGAACTGGTAGTCCGTGCCCCGGCAGGCGACCCGCACCTCGAAACCGCCGAGGGCCGCGTAGTGGTCGAGCAGGTCGCTCTGCCCGACGCAGCCCTGCACCCAGCGCTCGGCGGCCAGGTCGGCGAGGGCCAGCTCGGACCGCCCGGCGAGCGGGTGACCGGCCGGCAGCACGATCCACATCGGGTCCTCGAGCACCGGGGTCCAGGACAGCCCGGACCGGTCCCCGTCGGCGATCGGCGGCGGGCCGTTGAAGTGGTACGCCAGCGCCAGATCGGCGGCACCCGAGCGGAGCAGCGGCAGACTGTCCTCCGGCTCGCTCTCGATCACGGTCAGCTCGACGGCCGGGTGCGCCGCGGTGAACCGGGTCAGCGCGGCCGGCAACAACCGCTGCCCGCCGCTGGTGAACGTGGCCACGGTGAGCCGCTCGACGCGCACGCTGGCCAGCCGGTCGATCTCGCGCTGCGCGGTGAGCAGCTCGGCGGTGATCGCCTCGGCGGCGTCGATCAGGACCAGGCCGGCCTGGGTCAGCTCGACCCCGCGGGTGCTGCGCCGCACCACCGGGGTGCCGAGGGTGCGTTCCAGCGCGCTGATCTGCTGGGACACCGCGGACGGGGTGAGCCGCAGCTCGGCGGCGGCGCGGTTGAAGCTGCCCTGCCGGGCGACCTCGGCGAGGACCTGGAGCCGCCGGGAATCGATCATCAGCTTGATCCTCTATTAAGAAACGCTTACGACGGCATCAGCAGGTCAGCACTACCGCTTACTACCGTACGCGGGAAGTCTGAGGGGGTGAATCGACGTGCCTGGCTCCTCTTCGTTCTTGTCTCGGTGTTGTGGGGCATCCCGTACTTCCTGATCAAGGTGGCCCTCGTCGACCTGTCGCCGATGGTCGTCGTCGCCGGGCGCTGTGCCATCGCCGCCGCGGTGCTGCTGCCGATCGCCGCGCTGCGCGGTTCCCTGGACACGCTCCGGGGCCGGCTGCGGACGGTGCTGGCGCTCGCCGCGGTGCACGTGATCGGGCCGTTCCTGCTGATCGCGTACGGCGAGACGCACATCAGCTCATCGCTGACCGGCATCCTGATCGCGATCGAGCCGGTGGTCATCGCGCTGCTGATGTCGCGCTCCGAGCCGATCACCGGGCTGCGGACGGTAGGCCTGGTCACCGGGTTCGCCGGGGTGGTGGTGCTGGTCGGGCTGGACGTGTCCGGCGACCGCTGGGGGCTGCTCGGCGCGGCCATGGTGCTGCTCGCGGCGCTCAGTTACGCGTTCGCCACCAAGCTGGTCCAGCAGCATCTCGCGGACGTCCCGCCGGACGCGCTGACCGCCGGCACCACCACGATCAGCACCCTGGTGCTGGTCCCGTTCGCGCTGTTCCGGCTGCCGCCCGTGCCCGGCGACGTCGGCGTGAACGCCTGGCTGGCGCTGGCCGGGCTCGGCCTGCTCTGCACGGCCCTGGCGATGCTGGCGTTCTACCAGCTGATCGCGCTGGCCGGCTCGAACCGGGCCGGTCTGGTCACCTACGCGAACCCGGTGGTCGCGGCGCTGCTCGGGGTGGCGCTGCTGCACGAGTCGATCGGCGCCGGCACGGTCGCCGGCTTCCTGTTGATCGTGGCCGGCTGCTGGCTGTCCACCCGGCCAGTCCGGACAAATGCTGACATTATGGTGAGTACGGGTTAGTATTTCCGCCCTGATCCGACGATGCCCGGTTCCCCGCACAGTGGGGGAGCCGGGCATCGATGCCGTGCCAGGGGTCTTTCACAGGTTCCGCACAGCACGGGTCGACTGTCGTCACAGGATCATTGCGGAATCTTTGCGAAGTCTTCAAGATCACGGGGTGGGGAGAGGAGCGACATGTTGTTGATGTGCGGTGGCCGGCGTGTCCAGTGACCGGCCGATCTTCGTGGTCGGATGTCCGCGCTCCGGCACCACGATGCTGCAGCTCATGCTGCACGCGCATCCACGGATCGCGCTGCCGCCGGAGACCCGGTTCCTGCTCGAGGCGTACACCGAGCGCAGGACGTTCGGCGACCTGAACGACGCCGCGAACCGCCGGGCGCTCGGCGCGTTCATCAGCGAGTCCCACCAGTTCGAGGACCTGGGCCTAGACCGCGAGCAGGCGGTCGAGGCGGTGGTCGCCGCGCCGCCCACGCTGGGCTCGGCGATCGGCACGGTGTTCAAGATGTACTCGGAACGGTTCGGCAAGCCCCGCTGGGGCGACAAGCGCCCGCTCTACCTGCGGCACCTGCCCGCCGTCCTGCGGCTCTTCCCGGACGCGCAGATCATCAACATCATGCGCGACGGCCGGGACTGCGTGGCCTCCCTCAAGGAGACCCCGTGGAGCGGCAACGAGTTCGACAAGCTGATCGGGTACTGGACCCAGTCCGCCGACGCCTCGCTGCTCGCCACCCGCCGCTACCCGAAGGACGTCTATCACCAGGTCCGCTACGAGGACCTGGTCGCCGACCCGGAACCGCACCTGCGCGGCATCTGCGACTTCCTCGAGGAGGACTTCGACCCGGCGATGACCAAGCCGTCCCAGCTGGCCTCGGTCGCCGTCCCGGAGTACAAGACCTGGCACAAGCTGACCCACCAGGACGTCACCACCGAGCGGGTGCAGAGCTGGCGTTCCCGGCTCACCGAGGACGAGGTGCGCCAGTGCGAGGCCGAGTTCGGCGACCGGCTGACCTACTTCGGCTACCAGCCGTCGACGCCGGTTCCGCGCAGCGCCCGGATGCGGATCGGCGCGCGGCTGATCCGGCACCGGCTGCATCCGGCCCGGGCGGCGGCCCGCCAGATCGTCTCGCAGATGCGCCCGGCCGACCCGGAGCCGTCGGTGGCGGCGCTGCTGACCAGCCGCCAGCGGATCGCCTCAAGATCAAATTCAAGAGCTTGATGTCGTGCGTCCGCTGGGGTGCGGACCGTCGCTCCCGCCGGGACCCCTGCGGGCTCCGCTGGCCGCCGGCGCGTCCATAACGCGAAGCCCTCCGGGGCGACGTCCGTGGGTGGTCCCGGAAACCCCCTGCGTGTGAACTTTCGGTGCGCAGCGCACCGAAAGTCCCCACGCAGCGGCCTCAGCGGCCGTGCGTGTGAAGGTGGGGTGCGGAGCGCACCGAAAGTCCCCACGCAGCGGCCTCGGCGGTCGTGTGTGTGAAGGTGGGGTGCGGAGCGCACCGAAAGTCCCCACGCAGCGGCCTCAGCGGTCGTGCGTGTGAAGGTGGGGTGCGGAGCGCGCCGAAAGTTCACACACGACCGGGGGTCAGCTGACCAGGCGGCGTTCCCAGACCCAGGCGGCGATCTCGACCCGGTTCCGGGTGCCGAGCTTGGCGTGCACGCTGCCCAGGTGGGTCTTCACGGTGCCGACCGAGATGAACAGCTCGGCGGCGATCTCCGCGTTGGTCCGTCCCCGCGCGATCAGCCGCACCACGTCCAGCTCGCGCGGGGAGAGCCCGCCGTCGTCGCCCTGCGGCACCGGGTGCGACAGGTGCTCCAGCAGCCGCACGGTGATCGACGGGCTGATCAGCGCGTCACCGGACATCGCCGCCCGCACCGCCTCGACCAGCAGCGCCGGCCCGGAGTCCTTGAGCAGGAACCCGGCCGCGCCGTTGCGCAGCGCCTGGTGCACGTACTCGTCCAGGTCGAAGGTGGTGACCATGACGACCTTGATCGGGTCGGCCACGCCCGGCCCGGCGAGCAGCCGCAGCGCCTGCAGGCCGTCCATCCGCGGCATCCGGATGTCGAAGAGCGCCACGTCCGGCCGCAGCCGCCGGGCCATCTCGACCGCCTCGACGCCGTCGGCCGCCTCGCCGACCACCTCCATGTCCGGCTGCGCGCCGATGATCATGCCGAATCCGGTCCGGACCAGCGCTTGATCATCAGCGACGAGTACGCGTATCAACGATCACTCCAGGAAGTGGGGCTCACAGGGGGAACACCGCGTCGACGACCCAGCCGCCGTCGACGCCCGGCCCGGACACGATCTGCCCGCCCGCCGCGCGGACCCGCTCGGTCAGGCCGACCAGACCGTACCCCGGCCGGTCGAGGGAGGGGCGTGGCGCCGGGCCGTCGTTCGCCACCCGGATCAGCAGCTGGTCGGTGGCCCGCCGCACCCAGACGTCCACCGCGTTCGCCTGCGGCGCGTGCTGCCGCACGTTGGTCAGCGCCTCCATCACCACCCGGTACGCCGACGTGGACACCTCGACCGGCAGCCCGTACGGGTCGCCCTCCAGGTGCAGCCGGGCCGGCGGGCCACCGGCCGCGGTGAACTGCTCGGCGAGCGGGGCCAGCTCGGGCACCCCGGCGACCGGGGCGAGCGGCGCGTCCGGTTTCGACTCCGGGTCGCGCAGCACACCCACCATCCGGCGCATCGAGGCCATCGTCTCGGTGCCGGCCTGTTCGATCTGTTCGAGGGCGAGCATCACCCGCTGCGGGTCCTGCTCGGCGATGAACCGGGCGCCCTGTGCCTGCACCACGATGCCGGTGACGTGGTGGGCGATGAAGTCGTGCAGGTCGCGGGCGAACTCGGCGCGCTGCTCCGACCGTACCGAATCCAGGGCCCGCTGCCGGTTGCCGGCCATCGTCCGCAAGGCGACGCCGACCCCGATGGCGCAGGCCGCGCCGAGCGCCTGGATCAGGCAGAACGTGGCGTAGATGGCGCTGTCACCGGCCCGCAGCGGCATCACGCTGACCGCCGCACCGGTGATCACCAGCGCGAGCACGGCCGGGCCGGTCCGGACGTGGCGGGTCACCACGGCGAGCACCACCAGCAGCGCGGCCGACTCGGCCAGCCCCCACAGCCCCTCGTACGGGTCGGCGACCCAGATCAGCGCGGTGACGAGCAGCGAGGCGGTGGAGACCACGATCGCGGCGGCCGGCAGCAACCGCGACCCGGGCCGGTAGTGCGGCAGCCAGACCGCGGCGGCCGCCATCGCGAGCAGCACCTGGACGCCGAGGAGCGGGCTCTGTGCCATGCCGGCGCTGACGTCGATCAGGCCGAGCAACGCCATCGCGCCCAGCCCGGCGACCTGCAGAGCGCCTACGAGAATGCGGTTCATCGTCACCCAGAGTAGGTGGCCGGGAGGGGTGGACCATCGGCCGAAAGGCAGATCCGCGGCCGCCGGGACCCTGCCCGCGAGCCGATGTGCGCCCGGACGGGATCGATCAGGATCGTCCCGTCCGGTTCACAGCTTTCTTGGAGCATTCATGCAGACGCATTCCGCACCCCCGACCGGCCGGGACGCCCTGGCGGCGGTCGCGGCCGTCGACCTGGTGAAGGTGTACGGCGCCGGCGACACCGCGGTCCGCGCCCTGGACGGGGTGACGGTCGGCTTCGAGCGCGCCCGGTTCACCGCCATCATGGGCCCGTCCGGGTCCGGCAAGTCCACCCTGATGCACTGCCTGGCCGGGCTGGACACCGCGACCTCCGGTCAGGTGCTGCTCGGCGGCAGCGACCTGACCAAGCAGTCCGACAAGGTGCTCACCAAGGTGCGCCGGGAGCGGATCGGCTTCGTCTTCCAGTCGTTCAACCTGCTCCCGCAGCTCACCGCGGAACGCAACATCACCCTGCCGCTCGACCTCGGCGGCCGCAAGCCGGACGCCGAGCTGCTGGACCGGCTGGTCACCACGCTCGGGCTGGGCGGCCGGCTCGGCCACCTGCCCAGCGAGCTCTCCGGCGGCCAGCAGCAGCGGGTCGCGCTGGCCCGGGCCCTGGTGTCGCGGCCCGAGGTGCTCTTCGCCGACGAGCCGACCGGCAACCTGGACTCCCGGTCCGGCGCCGAGGTGCTCGGCCTGCTGCGCACCTCGGCCCGGGAGCTGGGCCAGACCGTGGTGATGGTGACCCACGACGCCGGCGCGGCCGCGTACGCCGACCGGGTCGTGCTGCTCGCCGACGGGCAGCTGGCCGGCGAGATCCACCAGCCGACCATCGCCTCGGTGACCGACGCCCTGCAGTCGCTGGCGGCCGCCCGGTGAACACGGTCCTGCGTACCCAGCTCGCCGGCGTCTCCCGGCGCCCGGCCCGGATGCTGCTGACCGGCCTGGCCGTCCTGGTCGCCTCGTTCGTCGTCTACGCCACCGTGCTGGCCCAGCAGATCACCGAGCGCAGTGTGCTCGACGGGCTCAGCGGCACCCCGGAGGCCGTCGACCTGGTGGTCCGCGAGGGGACCATCACCACCAAGGACCTCGCCGCGGTCACCGCGGTGCCGGGCGTCTCCCGCACCTCGGCCCTGGCCCAGATCGGCGTCCAGTACGGCGGGCAGTACCTGAACGTCACCGCGGATCCGGGCAGCGGGCCACTCTCGCTGGTCACGGTCACGTCGGGGCGGTACCCGAGCGCGGCCGACGAGATCGCGGTGACCCCGCGGACCGTGCAGCTGCTCGGCCTGAACGTCGGCTCCACCGCCGCGGTCGACCCGGGGAGCGAGACCGGGAAGCCCGGGAAGAAGGTCACCCTCAAGGTGGTCGGTGTGGTCGCGCCGCCGCAGGACTTCGGCTACGACACGTACGCGCCGAGCGCCACCGTCTTCGCGCTCAGCGGTCAGCCGTACATCCAGCAGATCGACATCGACCTGGACGCCGGCGCGGACGGTGACCAGGCACGGACCCGGATCGACCAGATCTTCGCGCCGGTGAAGGCCGACGAGCGCCCGCACGTGGCCACGGGGGCCGACGTACGGCTCGAGGAGGCGCGGTCCTCCGCCGACCAGATCGACCAGGTGTTCGCCGTGGTCGCGATGTTCGTCGCGATCGCCGTCGCGGCGGCCGGCCTGATCGCCGCCAGCACGTTCCGGATCGTCTTCGCCCAGCGGATGCGCCAACTGGCCCTGCTCCGCGCGGTCGGCGCCGGCCGGGGTGCGATGTTCCGCGCGCTGGCCACCGAGGGCGCGCTGACCGGTCTGGTCACCGGCACGGTCGGGGTGCTCGCCGCCCTCGCCGCCGGGCAGCTAGTCCCGCTGGCGCTGCGCGGGCTCGGCTGGAAGGTGCTGTCGCCGGGCGTGCCGGTGCTCCCGGCGCTCGGCACCGTCCTGCTGGCCGTGGTGATGACCGTGCTGTCGGTGCTCGCCCCGGCGGTCTCCGCGTCCCGGGTCGCACCCCTGGAGGCGTTGCGGGCCGCGGCCGGCACCGGCGCGCGGACCGGGATCGGCGCGCTGCGCTGGGTCGCCGGGCTGCTGCCGCTGGCCGCCGCGCTGCTGCTGGCCGGGTACGTCTACACCAACCTGCCCGGCCCGGACGAGCAGAACTACGACGCGCAGACGATGCTGCTGGCCGTGGTCGCCTCCGGCGCGCTGGCGTTCGTCGCCCTGATCGCGCTCGGCCCGGTGCTGGTCCGGCCGGTCCTGGCGGTCTTCGGCTGGCCGCTGCGCCGGCTCGGCCCGGTCGGCCGGCTGGCGATCGGCGGGGTGGGCGGCAGTGCCCGCCGGGCCGCGGCGGTGTCGGTGGTGGTCGCGCTGGGTGTGACGCTGGTGGCCGGTGTGCTGGTCGGCGGCGCCTCGATCCGGGTGCTCGGCGACCGGGAGCTGGCCGCGTCCGCCCCGGCCGACTTCGAGCTGACCGGCGGCCAGGGCAGCACCCTGCCGGCCGGCTTCCTGGACCGGGCGAAGGCCGCGAAGGAGCTGACCCGGGTCACGCCGTACCGGCGGATCGAGGCGAAGATCCCGGACTTCGACGGGGTGCCGGTGACCGATCTGGACATGGCCGCCCTGCCCCGGCTGGTCGATCTGGACTTCCGGACCGGCTCGCTGGCCGACCTCGGCCCGGGCAAGGTGGTGGTCGCCGGCTGGATCTCGGAGACGGCCGGCCTCGGCGTCGGTGACACCGTCCAGGTGGACAACAAGGGCAAGAAGGTCACGCTCACCGTGGCCGCGGTGCTCGGCGACGACGGGCCGCTGCACAGCGGGTTGCTGGTCACCCCGGCCGACCTGACCGCGCTGGGGGCCGGCACCACGTACTCCGGTCTGCTCGCCGACGCGGCGACCGACGGGGACACCGGGCGTACCGAGGGGCTGCGGGCGATGCGCGCGGTCGGTGGCGGGCAGTCCGACTACACCGTGGACGTGCTGGCCGACCAGCGTGACCAGGTCGCCTCGGCGCTGACCGCGCTGCTCGGCATCGCGCTCGGGCTGATCGGCCTGACCGTGCTGATCGCCGTGGTCGGGGTGGGCGCCACCACCGCCCTGTCGGTGGTCGAGCGGGTCCGCGAGTCGGGGCTGCTCCGGGCGATCGGGATGTCCCGCGGCGGCCTGCGCGCCATGCTCACCGCCGAGTCCGCCCTGTACGGCGTGATCGGCGCGGTGCTCGGCCTGCTGCTCGGCGTCCCGTACGCCTGGTTGGCCCTGCAGGCGATCGGCGTGAACGCGCCGCTCGCGGTGCCGGTGTGGCAGCTGGCCGCGGCGTTCCTGATCCTGGTCGGACTGACCGCCCTGGCCGGTGTGCTGCCGGCCCGGCGGGCGGCCCGGGTCAGCCCGGTGACGGCACTGGGCACCGAGTGACAAACCCGGACCCCGCCGCGCGGCGGGGTCCGGTACATTCACCGCCGCAAGATTCTTTGAACATGCGGGGGCGTGGATGAAACGGCGTGCAACGATCGGGATCGGCGCGGCGGTGGCCGTCCTCGCCGCCGGTGGTGGGGTCGCGGTGCTCACCTGGCCGTCCGGGCCCGGTTCCGGTGGCAGCACGGTGGCCGCGGGGGTCACCGTGCTGCCACCCGAACCGAATGCCGAACCGCCACGGATCACGACCGCGCTGCACACCCTCGACGTGGCCTCGCCGGCCGGCGTGCCGCAGCGGGACACCGACCGGTTCAGCCTGCTCGGCGTCACCTGGGCCGACCCGGCCGACAAACCGTCCGGCACCGTCCAGGTCCGCACCCGCGGCGTGGCCACCGGCAGGTGGTCCGGCTGGCAGTCGCTGTCGATCGGCGACACCGCCCCGGACGGCGCGGAGGCCGCCGCACCCGGGCGGCGCGGCGCCACCGATCCGCTCTGGGTGGGCGACTCGGACGGCGTGGCCACCCGGATCCAGGGGCAGGCCGGCGGGCTGCCCGCGGGCCTGCGCCTCGACCTGATCGACCCGGGCCGCGAGCCGGGTGGCAGTGGTGGCGGCATGGTCCTCGAGGAGGACCCGACCGGCGCACCGTCGGCGTCCACGTCGGTCAGCCCGTCCGCGTCGCCGTCGAGCGAGGGAACGCCGAGCGAGAGCCCCTCCACCGGTGTCCCGTCCAGCAGCGCCCCGTCCAGCCTGCCGCCGGCCACCCTGCCCTCGTCGAGTGTGCCGTCGCCCAGCCGGACCACCGCCGCCGCGACCACCGCCACGACCACGCCGCCGGCCACCGCCAGCACCCCGGCACCGGTTCCCACCTCGACCGTCCCGGTCAAGGCGCAGTTCCCGGCGTACGTCTCCCGCAAGCAGTGGAGCGCTGACGAGACGATCGTCGGGCCGGTCAGCGTGGCCCCCGAGGTCAAGGCGCTCTGGGTGCACCACACCGTGCACACCGCGAACAGCAACGACTACAGCTGTGCCGACTCGGCCGCGATCGTGCGCAGCATCCAGATCTACGACGTGAAGAGCAACGGCTGGTCCGATCTGGGCTACAACTACATGCTCGACAAGTGCGGCACCCTCTTCGAGGGCCGCCGGGGCGGCGTGGAGACCCCGGTGGTCGGCGCCCACACGGTGGGCTTCAACACCGGCTACGCGGCGGTCGCGGTGCTCGGCGACTACCGCAGCGCGCCCTCCAACGACGCGATCGAGACGACGATCGCGCAGCTCGCCGCGGCCCGCCTGGGCAAGTACGGCTACAACCCGACGAGCAGCGTCACGGTCGTGGCCGGCGTGACCAACGGCAAGTGGAAGCAGGGTGACAAGGTCACCGTGCCGCGCCTGGCCGGGCACAGCGACATGGACGCCACCCTCTGCCCCGGCGCCAACCTGTACACCCGGCTGCCCGCCATCCGGGCCAAGTCGCAGCTGATGGTGACCGGTTTGACGCTCAAGTCGGTGACCGGCGGCTACGCCGGCGGCGCCTGGTACGTCCGCAACACCGCCACCCTCACCTGGACGATGGCGACCGCCGCGGCCGAGGTGGCCCGCATCGAGGTGCAGGTGGACGGCCGGAAGGTCAGCACGCTGGCCGGCACGGCCCGCAGCGCGAGTCCGGCGATCACGCCCGGCCGGCACACCGTGACCGTGCTGGCCGTGCACACCTCCGGCAGCACCGCCCGGGTCGGTGCCACGGTCTACGGCGACCCGACGGCGCCGACCCTGACCACGCCGGCGGTGAACCTGCGCACCGGCGCCTACAGCACCGCGTCGGTGCCGGTCGCCGTCGGGTTCACCGCGCGCGACAACCTCACGGTCGCCTCGATCACGGTCAGCAAACCGCGGGCGGCCGTGCTGGCCGGCACGGTGAGCGGCTGGGCCACCACCGTCAAGCCGGGCGGCCGGCTGACCTACACGGTCACCGCGCGCGACGTGGCCGGCAACACCCGGACCGCGTCGGCGAACCGGGCCGTGGTCCTGCTCGCCGAGACCAAGGCCAAGAAGACCGGCACCTGGACGAACCGGTCGGCCGCTTCCTACGTGGGTGGCAGAGCGCTGACGGCGAACAAGAAGAACGCCAAGCTGACCTACACCTTCACCGGCCGGTCGGCGGCGCTGCTGTTCGCGCGCGGGCCGAGGACCGGTAAGGCGTACGTCTACCTGGACGGCAAGAAGGTGGCCACCCTCGACACGAAGTCCGGCTCGACGACGTACCGGCAGGCGCTGTGGGTGAAGGCGCTGACCGCCAAGAAGCACACGGTCATGATCGTGGTGGCCGGCACCGGCGGGCGCCCGGCCGTGGTCTCCGACGGCCTGGCGTACGTGAGCTGAGCGCTCACCCGGAGCGGCGCGCGGCGTCGCGTCGCTCCGGTCCCTTGTGCGTCTCGGCCGGTGGCAGGCTGAACCAGAACGTGGCGCCCTGACCCTCCTCGCCCTCGGCCCGGATCTCGCCGCCGTGCCGTTCCACCGCCCGGTGCACGGTGGTCAGCCCGATCCCGGTGCCCGGGAAGTCCCGGGCGTCGTGCAGCCGGGCGAACGGCCGGAACAGCTCGCCGGCCTTGCCCGCCGGGAATCCGGCGCCGTTGTCGCGCACGAAGAAGCCGCCGTTCTCCCGGCCCACCCGGATCACCGGCTTCTCGACCTTGCGGGTGAACTTCACCGCGTTGTTGATCAGGTTCTCCAGGATCACCCGGACCAGGCCCTCGTCGGCGTCCGCGAACAGGCCGTCCTGCACCACGAACTCGACCCGGTGCGCCGGGTCCCGGGCGGCCACCTCGGCACACACCTGGTGGATCGTCTCGGTCAGGTCGAAGGTGCTGCGGCGCAGCTCACCACGGCTGGCCTGGGCCAGGATCAGCAGTGACTCGACCAGGTCGGCCATCCGCAGCGCGGCCGCGTGGATCCGGGTCAGCCGGTGCCGGGTCTGGCCGCCGAGCGGCTCGTCGTCGGACTCCTCCAGCATGTGCTCGGCGAAACTGCTGATCACCTGCAGCGGGCCGCGCAGGTCGTGCGAGACCGAGCCGGAGAACGCCTCCAGCTCCCGGTTGCGCCACTCCAGCTCCTCGACCATCGCGGCCCGGGTCTCGGCCAGCTGGCGGGCCGCCCGTTCCCCGGCGGCGTCCAGCTCACGGCGCATCAGCTCCTCGCGGATCCGGCGCGCCTCGTCGTGCGACTGCTTGCGGCGGATCTGGGCGCGTACGTGCACCCGCAGGCCGTCGGTGATGTCGGCCTGGCGCACGTAGTCGTCCGCGCCGGCCGCCAGGCAGGCGACCATGGCGTCCTCGCCACCGGCCATGATCAGGGGGAGGTCGCCGATCACCGGCACCTCCCGGATCCGCTGGCAGGCGTCCTTGGCCCGGTCCAGGTCGCTGTCGACACCCAGCACGATGCAGTCGGCGGTCTGCTCGGCGAGCAGGTCCAGGGCGTCCTCGACGCCGGTGCAGGCGATCACGTCGTACCCCTCGGCGCGCAGCGCCTCGGCCCAGTCGTCCAGGTCGTCGCGGTCCGGGCTGACGGTCAGCACCTTGCCGGGCCCGTGCAGGCTGCCGATCGCCTCGATCGGGAGCTGCTCGGCGGCCTGCCGCAGCACCGCGGCCAGCTTCGCCAGCACCACCGCCAGGTCCTGCTGCTTGCGGACGAACGCGTCGGCGCCGGCGTCCAGCATCTGCATCTCGGTGGCGTAGTCGTCGGCGGCGGTCATCAGCAGGCACGGGGTGTCGCGCAGGGCCGGGTCGAGCCGGATCCGGCGGATCACGGTGGCGCCGTCGATGCCCGGCATCACCCCGTCGACGATCACCGCGTTCGGGCGGCGGTCGGCGGCCATCCGCAGGCCCTCCTCGCCGCTGTTCGCGGTCAGCACCGCGTACCCCTCCGGTTCGAGCAGCTCGCGCAGCTTCTCCCGGAACGTCATGCTGTCGTCGATGACCAGCACGATCGGTATCCCGTCGGCGGTGCGCACCGGCGCCTCGCCGAGCAGCTGCCGGGTGCGGGCGACCACGTAGCCGACGTCGTACGGCTTGCCGACGTACTCGTCCGCCCCGATCCGCAGCCCGGCCAGCCGGTCGGTGACCTCGCTCTCCACCGAGAGCAGCATCGTCACCACCTCGGCGTGCGCCGGGGAGCCGCGCAGCTCGGTGAGCAGCTCCAGGCCGTCCGCGTCGGGCAGCAGCACGTCCAGCACCGCGGCGTCGAACTGCGCACCGGCGAACGCGTCCCGGGCCTCGGCCCCGGTGGCACACAGGATGGTGACGAAGCCGTCGTCGGAGAACGCGTCGTGCAGGTCCATCCGTACGGTCAGGCTGTCGTCGACGATCAGCACGGTCGGTGTCATCGGCGGTTCGCCGCCGGGTGCAGCTCGGCCAGCCGAGCCGAGATCCGGGCCGGGGGCAGGATGTGCACGGCCGCGCCGAGCAGGGCGGCTTCCCGGGGCATGCCGTAGACCGTGCAGCTCATCTCGTCCTGGGCGAACGTGATCGCGCCCCGGTTGCGCATCGCCAGCAGCCCGGCCGCGCCGTCCCGGCCCATCCCGGTCAGCAGGCAGCCGGCCGCCGCCTGGCCGTACTCGGTGGCCACCGACTCGAAGAGCACGTCGACCGACGGCCGGCAGGAGTGCCGCGGCGGGCCGTCGGAGAGGTGCAGCACATGGTCACGGACGTAGAGGTGCCGGTCCGGCGGGGCGAGCAGGATCTGGTTGGTGAGCGCGCGCACCGGTTCGCCGTCCTGGGCGTACCGGACCCGGCGGCCGGTCTGCCCGGCCAGCCAGTCGGAGAACGCCACCGCGAACTGCTCGCTGGCCGCGATGTGCTGCACGCACAGCACCGGGGTACGGAAGTCGGCCGGCAGCCCCCGGATCAGCTCGGTGAGCGCACCCGGCCCGCCGGTCGACGCGCCGACCGCGACCAGCGACAGCGAGCCCGCCAGGGGACGGGTGGCGGCGGCCACCGCGGGGACGGGCGGCGGCACCGGCGCCGCGTCGACCCGGCCGTCCAGCCGGGCCCGCGGATGGGTGATCACCCGGATCCGGGACACCACCCGCAGGGTACGGCGCAGCCGCGGCGACCAGTCCCCGTCCGACTCGTCGCCGCGCGGCTTCTCCAGCACGTCCACCGCGCCCGCGGCGAGCGCGTTGTACGTGCTGAACAGCTCCCGCCGATCGGCCGAGGACACCACCAGGATCGGGGTGGGGTGCTCGGCCATGATGTGCTCGGTCGCCTGCAGCCCGCTGATCCCGGGCAGCATCATGTCCATCGTGATCACGTCGGGGCGCAGCCGGCCGGTCATCTCGACGGCCTGCTCGCCGGTCGACGCCTCGCCGACCACCTGGATCTCCGGGTCCTCGGCCAGGGCTTCGCGCAGGTGATGGCGCATGGTCAGGGAATCCTCGACGACCAGCACCCGGATCACGCGCGCACCACCAGGCGGCGGATGTGTGCGAGCAGCTCCTCCTGGTCGAACTCGCCCTTGACCACGTAGGCGCTGGCACCGGCCCGCATGCCGCGGTCCCGGTCCTCGGCGCTGGCCCGGGAACTCACCAGGATGGCCGGTACCCCGGCCAGCTCCGGATCGGCGCGGGTGCGTTCGACGAAGGTGAACCCGTCGATGCCGGGCATGTCGATGTCGGTGAGGAACAGGCCGTACTGCCGGGAGCGGGCCTGGTCCAGGCCCTCCTCGCCGGAGGCGGCCAGGTCGACCTGGTACCCGGCCGACTCGAGGATGCTGCGTTCCAGCATCCGGGTGGTCAGCGAGTCGTCGACCACCAGGATCGGCAGCGGGGGAGCGGAGGTCACGGTCGCCGTGCGGTGGCCGCCGCCGTCGCCGCGCAGCATCTCGGCGGCCAGCCCCAGCGGGTCGAGGACCAGCCGGGGGTTACCGTCGGCGTCGACCGAGACGCTGCCGACCACCGCGGTGGACGGGGCCAGGTCCGGCAGCGGGCGGGCGACCAGCGCGTGGGTGCCGCAGAGCCGGTCCACGCCGATCGCCGCGGTGCCCTCGCCGGCGTGCACCAGGACGGCGACGCCCGGCCCGGCCGCGTCCGGCACCGCCCGCCCGGTGTAGAGCGCCTCGACCAGCGGCCGGAACGGCGCCGCGGTGCCCTGGTAGACCAGTTTGCCGGTGGCCGCGGCGGTGGCCGCCTCCATCGCCGACAGCCGTACGCAGGCGCGGACCGCGTCCAGCGGCAGCGACGCCATCGTGCCGCCGGCCTCGACCAGCAGCCCGGTCATGCTCAGCAGCGCGAGCGGCACGACCAGCTCGACGGTGGCGCCGACACCGGGCTTGCTGCGGATCTTCACGTCGCCGTGCAGCTGCGCCGCGGTGTCGCGCAGCACGTCCATCCCGATCGCCCGCCCGGACACCTCGGTCACCGCCGCGGAGGTGCTGATCCCGCCGTGCATCACCAGCTCGAGCACCTCGCTCTCGCCGGCGCCGCCGCCGGTGAGAAGGCCCCGGGCCTGTGCCTTCTGCCGCAACGCGGTCACGTCGAACCCCCGCCCGTCGTCGACGCAGCGGAACGCCGCGAACCGGCCCCGCCGCTCCACCTCGAAGGTCACCGTCCCGTCGGCGGGTTTGCCGGCCGCCACCCGCTCGGCCGGCGGTTCCAGGCCGTGCACCACGGCGTTGCGCACCACGTGCAGGAACGCCGCGTTGATCGGGCCGAGCAGGTGCGAGCCCATCTTCACCTCGGCGCCGTGCGCGACGAACCGCACCCGCTTGTCCTCGCCGTCGGCCGCGTCCCGGACCGCCCGGCGCAGCGCGGTGAAGATGCTGCCGGCCGGCACCAGCCGCAGCGCCTCGGCTTTGGCCCGGACGTCGTCGAGTTCCCGTTCCACCTGGTCGACCGCGTCGATCAGCCGGCGCCCGGCGCTGCCCAGCTCGGCGGCCAGCCGCTGTGCCGAGGTCCGGGTCAGGCTGGTCGAGGCCCGGCCACCGCGCAGCTGATCGAGCAGCGTCTCGGCGGTCCGGTGCAGTGTGTCCAGGGTGTGGCAGCCGGCCCGCAGCGGCGCCATCCGCGAGTTGGTCTCCCCGATCGCGTCCAGCAGCTCGTCCAGGTCCTCGGTGGAGGCCCGGGACGCGACGAACTCCTCCTCGGCGACGTCGGCGGTGCCCTCCGCCACCTCCAGCGGTGTCGCCGTGGCCGGTGCATCCACCGGAGCGGCGGGGTGGGAGAGCGCCGCCACCTGCGCGCTGATCTCGTCGTTGAGCCGCAGCAGCTCGCGCATGTCGGCCACCGCCAGCCCGGCCGGGTCGTCCCGGTACGGGACCAGGATCTCCTCGAACTCGTGCGTCCGGTCGGCGATCTCCTTCTGTTTCACCACCCGGGCGGCGCCCTTGAGGGTGTGCGCCACCCGCAGCAGCTTGGCCACCGGTTCCGGACCGGGCCGCTGGTCCAGGTCGAGCACGCCGGAGCTGATCTGCTCGACCAGTTCCTGCGCCTCGATCCGGAAATAGCGCAGCGGATCCCGGTTCTCCGGCATCTCAGTGGCCCCGGTTCCCGACCAGTTCCAGCAGGTCGCCGGAGAGCGTGCTCAGGTGCGCGGCGGTCTGCTTGGTCTGCACCGCGCTGGACTCGGTCTCCCGCGACACCCGGGCGGTGTCCGAGGCGGCCACGTTCACCTGCTCGACGGCGGTGGTCTGCTGCTTGGTGGAGAGCTCGATCTCCCGGGTGGCGTCGTTGGTGGTGGACACGAGCTGGGCGATGTCCCGGAACGCGTTCGTGGCGTCGTCGAACTGCCGGGAGCCGGCGTCGACCGCCTTGGCGCCGATCTCGGTGGCCATCACCGTGGTGTTCACCGCGCCGCGGACGTCCTCGATCATCGTCCGGATCTCCTTGGCCGAGGCCGCGGTCCGGTCGGCGAGCTTGCGGATCTCCTCGGCCACCACGGCGAACCGGCGGCCCCACTCGCCGGCCCCGCTCGCCTCGATGGTGGCGTTGATCGCCAGGATGTTGGTCTGCTCGGCCAGCTCCGAGACCAGGTCGACGACGCCGCCGATCTGCTGCGACTTCTCGCCGAGCGCCAGCATGTGCTGGACGATCTGGTCGACCTGGGTACGGATCGCGGTGATCGAGGCGCGGGTCTGCGCGATGGTCTGGTCGCCGGTGCGGGCTGCGGTCTCGGTGTCCTCGGCGATCTTGGAGACCCGCTGGGCGCTGTCGGCGATCTGCCGGGACGTGATCAGCAGTTCGTTGATCGTGGTGGTGATCTCGTTCATCGCGCTGGCCTGGTCCCGGCCGCCGTTGGCCTGTTGCGCGGCCGCCGCCTCCAGCTGCGCCGAGGAGCTCTGGATGTGCCCGACCGCGGCGCCCACCTCGCGGCGCAGGTCCCGGCTCAGCCGCCAGGCCACCACGATCGAGCACGCCGCGGTGATCGCCCCCAGCGACAGGATCACCACGATCGCGATGGTGGCCTGCCGTGACGAGCGGGTGCGGTCGTCGGTGACGTCCGCCCGGACCCGGGTGATCATCTCGCCCAGGGCGGCCAGCACCTCCTTGCGCAGCGGCACCGCGGTGTTGGTGTTGAGCGTGGAGGCGACCAGCGGGCTGTCCGACTTGGCCCGCAGGGCGATCACGACGTCGATCGCCGCGGCGTGCTTCTCCTCGGCGTCGGAGATCCGGTCGAGCAGCGCCTTGACCGTCGGGTCGGCACTGCTCGCCAGCGCGGTGAGCTGACTCCGGAAGTCGATGCGGTCCTGCGCCGCGGCGTTCAGGAACTCGTCGGTCTTGTAGAGCAGGTAGGCCCGGTAGTCGCCGAGCCGTTTCTCCATCAGCCGGCCGAGGTTCTCCGCGCCGGCCAGCTCGTTGGTGGCCGCGGTGATCACCTTGTCCTTGGCCTGTGTCACGAAGAGCAGGCAGCCCGCGGCCAGCATCACCGAGAAGAGGGTCAGCACGCCGGTGATCCCGACTCCGACGGCCAGCTTGCGGCCGAATGTGCGTCCGGACATCACGAAGAAGCCTCCGAGTGCTCATGCCCGGCCATCCGATGGACCAGGTCGCGGGTGGCCGCCATGTCGATGATCGGCCGGTTGCCGTCCGGCAGCTGGACCATGCCGCGCAGGCAGCCCCGGGCGGCCGCGGCCGCCCCGGACCCGTCGACGACGGCGGTGGCCGGCACCCGGACGTGGTGATCGAGCTGCTGGAAGGCGAGTGCGAGGGGCGGGCCGCCGGCGGCCAGCACCAGCCAGCGCGGGTCCTCCGGGATCGGGTGGCCGAGCAGGGCGGCCAGGTCGTAGACCGGGATCACCACGCCGGCGAAACCGGCCAGCCCGCGCAGCGCCGGCACCGAGCTGGGCAGCGGCACGACCGGGCGGTCCGGGTGCAGACCGGAGGTCTGCGAGAGGCGCAACGCGTACGGCCGTCCGCCCACCCCCACCGCCAGCAGCTCCACCGCCTCGTCGTCGAGGGTGCGGGCCGGCACCGCGAACGAATGGTCGAAGTCGGCGCGCAGCCGCTCCACCCGGCCGTGGATCTGCTGGGTCACCGCCGGTTCGCCCCTCGGGTGGTGGCCGCGTCCAGCTCGGTACGGCACAGCGCGCTCAGCGTCAGCCGTCCGAACCCGCCGCCGAACAGGGTGATCCGCTCCTCGGTCTCCCGGGGCAGCAGCTCCAGCGCGGCGGACAGGTCGACGCTCGCGGTCGGCCCGTCGTTGCGCCGCCGGGCCAGCAGTCCGAGCCGCAGCCGGGGCATGGCGAAGCCCGGGTCGAGGAACGCCGCGAGCCGGTACTGCCCGGCCGCCTGGTCCGGCTCGTCCACCTCGTGGCAGAAGCCGAGCAGCTGGTGCGCGTCCGGATGGGTGCCGCCCGAGTCGATCAGGTGCCGCGCGGCGTCCCGGGCCTCGGCGAGCCGCCCGCGCTGTGCCAGCAGCACGCCGTGCAGCAGCAGCTCGCGCGGCCGCCGCCGGGGCAGCACCGTGGTGATCACGTCGAATGCCTCGACGAACCGCTCGTCCCGGAGCAGTTCCAGGGCCTTGGCGTACGCGTCGATCTCGACCGGCGCGGCGGTGGGCGGGGCTTCCACCGGAGCTCGGGGGCGGGTGGGTTCGGCGGCCCGGGGCGAGTCGCGCCGGTAGAACACCGTGTCGCCGAAGTGCTCCACGGTGAAGCCGTGCGGATCGCTGCCGAGCGAGTCGGTGTGCCCGAGGAAGAGCGCGCCGCCGGGCGCGAGCGAGTCGGTCATCCGCCCGATCAGCCCGGTCACGGTGGCCTTGGTCAGATACATCAGCAGGTTGCGGCAGAAGATCACGTCGTACCGGCCGGTCTGCCAGATCCGGGGCTCGGCCGGTTCGGCGACGTTGTGCTCGACGAACTGCACCGACCGGACGACCTCGGGGTCGACCGCGAACCCGCCCTCGGTCTGCTGGAACCACCGGCCCCGGACGTCGCGCGGGGTCTCCCGCAGCGCCCACTCCGAGTACACCGCCCGCCCGGCCCGCCGCAGCATCTCCGGGTTCGCGTCGGCGCCGACCACCGACACGATCCAGTCCCGGCCGGGCCGCGCGCCGAGCGCCGCGATCGCCAGCGAGTAAGGCTCCTCGCCGGACGAGCACCCCACCGACAGCAGGCGCAGCACCCGCTGCCCGGCCCGGGTCCGGAGCCGTTCCGGCAGCACCCGTTCGGTGAGCGCGCGGAACTGGTCGCCGTGCCGGAAGAAGTAGGTCTCGGTGATGCTGAGCCGCTCGGCGAGCAGCGCGGTCTCCTCCGGCCAGAGCTGCGCTACCAGCCGGTCCAGATAGGCACTCTCGGACAGGCGGTGGGCGGCGGCCCGTTCGGCCAGGACCGGCAGGATCGGCACCGCCTCGGTGTCGGCGGTGGTCCAGCCGAGCCGTCGCTCGAGGATGCCCCGGAAGCGGATCAGGGGCGCGTCGGTGGTCGTCACGCCGGGACTCCGGTGGTGTGCTCGCGGGCGGCGGCTTCCCAGACCTCGTCCGGGACGGTACGGATGCTGCGCAGCACGAGCAGCGGCTCGGTGCCGAGGGTGCCGACCGCCGCGACCAGGGAGCGGGACGCGCCGGTGAACAGGGTGCTCGGTCCCTCCGGCGGGCTGGCCCGGACGGTGCGCACGCCGAGCACCGGCCCGGTCGCGCAGGCCACCGGCCCGCGTCCGGCGCGGACCGCCACGTACCGATCGATTTCGGACGTCACGCCGGTCAGCAGCCGGGTCACGTCGATCACCGGGGACGGCTCGCCGCGCAGGATCGTCAGACCTCTGACGTACGGCGGGGTGCCGGCCAGCGGCCGGGTCGGCAGTGGCCGCATCGTCTCGATCACCTCGTCGAGCGGCAACGCGCAGAAAAACGGGCCGGCCTGGAAGACCAGGGCGACCAATCCGGCGTCCAGCGCCGGAGCCAGCGCCTCACCTAGCTGCCCCACGGCCCCAGGCTAGCGAGGATTTGGTGCGATTTACGAGCTTCGCTCGCATTGCCGCGAGCCCGCGAGCGACCCCCGGTCCAAGCCGCGAGCGACCCCCGTCCCAAGCCGCGAGCGGTCCCGGTCCAGGCCGGCAGCGGCCCCGGCCCAGGCCGCGAGCGACCCCCGGCCCGCAGCGGAACCCGGGCCGGGGCCGGCTCCGGGAGCGCGGCCCACCCGCCGCACCTCCCGGAGCCGGTCCGGATCACTCCTTCGGCGCCCACCACGTGGGGATCAGGTTGTTCTCGTCGCGCTTGCGCTCCTGCCGGGTCTTCTGCCGGCCGGTCAGCGGCGTGGCCGGCTTCGACTCGTCAAGGGTCGCGGCCGCCGCGCCGGTCGGCGGCCGGCCGGCGTACGGCTGCTCGTCCCGTCCCACCTCGGCCCAGCCGGCGTGCGGCGTGCCGTCCGGATCCGTCTCGGGCCACCCGGCCGGTGTCGGCCCGGGCGACGGCATCGGCCCGGCCGCCGCCGGCACGAGCGCGGCAGCGGGCGACTCCGGCGACGACGAGGCCGGGGAAGGAGCGGCAGCCCGCACCGGTGGCGGGGTGTCGATGTCCGGCCACAGCCGCGGCTTGCGCTGCGCGGCCACGTCCTCCACCCAGCCGAAGGCCAGCACCGCCACCGCGGTCAGCGCGAACGTCATGCCCAGCGTGACCGGCTTCTCGAAGTGCCCCAGCTCGTCGAAGGTGATGAACGTGAGCACCGGCCAGATCGCCGCGATGGCCAGGTTGTGCCACAGGTAGACGGTGACCGCCCGGGTGTTGAGCAGCGTGACCGCCCGGTCCAGCGGCCGGACCTTGGCGAGCCAGTCCATGTTCGGCTGCCAGCGCAGGGCCAGCAGCACGAACGCCAGGGAGTAGAGCGACTGGCTCTCCGAGACGTCGTTCAGGTCCCAGGCGTCCTCGCCCTGGTGGCCGTTCTGGTAGTACAGCGCGGCGCCGCCGAGCACGAAGACCAGCATCACCACGGTGGCCGGGCTCAGCCTGCGCAGCCGCCCGTCCCGATGCGCGAAGCCCATGATCCAGCACGCGGCGTAGGTGACGAAGTCCCACATCACCACGTCGGCGGTCTCCGGCAGCCCGAAGCCGGTCTTGTCCAGCGCCACGATCGCCACGATCGGCGCGAACACCAGCAGCCAGCAGGCCGGTCCGAGCTTCTTCCAGACGAACCAGAGCACCGGCGAGAGCAGGATGAACCAGACGTACGCGCGGATGTACCAGAGCGGCTCCCACGAGTCGATGCCCAGTTCGCTGCCGGGCGGGTCACCCAGCGGCAGAATCCAGAAGGCGAGTTTCCACGGCTTGAAGGGGTGTTCGCCGTCCTCCTCCTGCGCCCAGCCCAGGTAGATCATCACCGGTACGGCGATGACACCGAGCAACCACAGCGGCGGGAGCAGCCGGCGCAGCCGGGACGTCACGACCTGACCGGCCGGGCGTCTCTCCAGTGACGCCGCGGTCAGCGATCCCGCCAGCGCGAACATGACACCCATGGCGGGCATCACGATCGACAGCCAGGACCAGCCGAAGAGGTGGTAGACGATCACCCGGACGATTGCTGCGGCACGAAGCAGATCCAGATATCGGTTACGCACCGGGGAACCGTAGCCACGCCACCCCACGTTCCGCGCCAGCCGGGCGGTTGGCAGAACTGCCGTACCGGATTACCCCGATAGCGGGAACTCTGTCGGAATCCAGTGCGATTGTGCGACGCGTGTGCATTGGGGTGATCTTCCTTCGCCCTGCTCAGGTCGTACACATCAATGGTTGTCTAAACAGCGGTGACCCACCGCGGGTCCGGCGGCGAAGTGACCGCCCCGCGTCTGTGACGTTGGTCAACTCTGTGAGCGCTCCGGAGAAGGCCGGGGCGCACCGAGGTGGGGATCGACGACGTTATGCGTAAGCCTCTGGTTGTGCTCGGTGTGGCTGTCACCGCCTTGATCGCGGGTGGGGTCGTCACCACACGCGCCATGGCGCAGGAGCCGCCGGGCGAGGTGCCGGGCGTCGCGGTTGCCGGGACGCCGCCGGTGCCCGCGGAAGATCAAGATCCTGATGGGTACGCCGGGGAAGCGCCCGAGGGGCCGGAGGTGTTCGACGAGTCCACGCCACCTGTCGCGCCGCCGGTCAGATCCCCGAGAGCGAGCCCTTCCCACGAGCCGGACCCGCCGGCGGAGAGCCCCGCGGAACACCGCACACCGGCCCGCGAGCAGCCCGTGATCACGCAGGACCTCGCTCGCGCCGCGGCCGACCCGATCGCCGCCTCCCGCACCGCGGTCACCGCGGAGAGCGTCTCGGCCAGCCCGCTCTCCCCGGTCCAGCAGCAGATCCTGGCGCTGGTCAACCAGCAGCGGGTGAAGGCCGGCTGCGGCGCGGTCACCCTGGACCGGCGGCTGATCGAGGCGGCCAACCGGCACGCCGCCGACATGGCCAAGCGCGCCTACTTCGACCACGCGTCGCCGAACGGTCAGAAGGCCGGCGACCGGGTGGAGAACTCCGGATACCACTGGCGCTTCTACGGCGAGAACATCGCCAAGGGCCAGGACAGCCCGTGGGCGGCGATGGTCGCCTGGATGGACAGCCCCGGTCACCGGGAGAACATCCTCGACTGCAAGCTCGACCAGATGGGCATCGGCCTGGCCCTCGGCCACGACAAGACTCCCTACTGGGTGCAGGACTTCGCCACACCCCAGAAGTAACCGTTTCGCCACTCCCCGCGAGCGGAGTTCGCCTCAAGCAGACATGCCGGGATGCCGATGGCATCCCGGTTTCATGTCACGTCCCTTCCCGTGATCGTTTCGGTGGGGTGGTTGTGCTTCGATGTGCGGACAACACTCCTGGGGAGGATGTGATTTGGCAGTGAAACGTGTTACCGCACGTCTCGCCACCGCGGTCCTGGCCGCCGTGGTGGGCGGCGGATTCGGTGCGGCCGTGATGTCGCCGGCCAGTGCCGGCGCCGCCGTGCGGACCGCACCGGTCACCGCCACGGTGGCCACCACGGTGGTCACGAAGGCCGCGGCGGCGTCCTGCGCGACCGGCAAGTACCAGAAGCAGGTCGAGTACTGGCTGAAGAGGATCGGCGGATACGGCGCCGTCACGGTCGACGGCAAGCAGTCCGCCGCCGACTGCGCCGCGATCGTGAAGTTCCAGAAGCGGTTCGGCATCTCGCCGGCCAAGGGCCTCGCGGGCCCGACCACCTGGGATGTCGCCAAGCGGCTCGGGATGACGTCGACGGCGGCGTGCAAGGCCAAGAAGAAGGGCATCACCTTCTGCGTCGATCTGACCCACCAGACGACCTGGGTGATGAAGAACGGGAAGGTGTACCTCAAGCCGACCGTCACCCGCACCGGCATGAACAACTACGAGACGCCGGCCGGGACCTTCACCATCAACAAGCGGACGAAGAAGGAATGGTCCGACCCGTACGAGGTGTGGCTGCCGTACTGGCAGCGGTTCATCGGCGGGCGCGGGTTCCACCAGACCACCACGTACATCCACGACAAGTGGCGTGGTTCGCACGGTTGCGTCAACCTGCTCGAGCAGGACGCCAAGAAGTACTACAGCATCGGCAAGATCGGCATGACGGTGAAGGTCGTCGGGCGTCGCCCGGGCACCTGATCGTTTTCCGCCAGCAACGGGCCGTCCCTCTCGGGGCGGCCCGTTCGCGTTTCCCGACATAGAGTGGCCTCTGTGTCCAGAACCGCGATGCTCGCCGCAGGATCCGTGGTACTGCTCCTGCTGACCGCCGCCTCCTGCGGTGACGACGACACGGGTGTCCGCGTGGGCAGCGCCGCCGTCGGCACCGTTGACGAGATCGTCGAGGCGCCCGGGTCGGTCACCGCCCGGACCGCCGCCACCCTGACCGCGCCCGCCGCCGGCACCGTCACCGACCTGCTCGCCCAGCCCGGCGACCGGGTGAAGAAGGGCGCCATCCTGGCCGTGATCCGCTCACCCGAGCTGGAGCGCCGCCGCGCCGCCGCCAAGCGGGCTCTGGAGCAGTCGCCGTCCGGGTCCGCGCCGTCCGCCGGCACCGCCGGGTTCACCCAGGTCCGGCTGCGCACCGACAAGCAGGCCCAGAAGGCGTTCGAGGAGGCCCGCGCGGCCGCCGACAAGATCACCGATCCGACCCTGCGCGCCGCGTTGCTGCAGCAGGTCGCGTCGGCCCGCGATCAGTACGCGGCGTCGTCGGAGGCGGCCGGGGCCGCGCTGCGTGCGGTGCAACGCGGCGTCTCCTCGCTCGGGGAGGCGGTCGGCTCGCTGTCCGCGGCGCAACGGCTTCAGGCCCAGCAGGCGTACGACCTGGCCGACGCCGCCGTCGACGCCCTGACCCTGCGCGCCCCGGTCTCCGGGGTGGTGCAGCTGGGCGGCCCGGCCCAGGCCCCGGCCACCGACCTGTCCTCGCTGCTGGCGGGCGGTGGCGCCGGCACCGGCGCCGGGGTCACCTCGACGAGCTCCGAGGGGGTGGACTCGGCGGTCGCCGAGGGCTCCTACGTGACCGCCGGGACCCCGATGCTGACCGTCGTCGACATGAGCCGGCTCGGCCTGGCCGCCTCGGTCGACGAGACCGACGTGCTGCTGGTGCGGGCCGGGGTGGCCGCGGACGTGGAGCTGGACGCGGCGACCGGCGCCACGTACACCGCGACGGTCCGCTCGGTCGACCTGCTGCCCACCACCTCGGCCCGCGGCGGCGTCTCCTACCGGGTGCGCCTGGACCTGGGCAAGGGCACGTACACCGACGGGAGCGGCGCCGCACCGGCCCCGCGGCCCGGGATGAGCGCGGTGATCCGGCTGAAGGTCCGCCAGGTCCAGCAGGCCGTGACCGTGCCCGCCTCCGCCGTGGTGAGCACGGACGGGCGGGACACCGTCTGGTCCGTCCAGGACGGGCACTACCAGCCCGTCCCGGTCCGCCTCGGCGTGCAGGGCGAGGACACCGTCCAGGTGGTGTCCGGGGTGACCGCGGGCGAGCGGATCGTCGTCTCCGGTGCCGACCGGGTGAAGTCCGGCGACGAGGCCCCGTGACACCGGCCGTCGTCGCCACCGAGGTCACCCGCACCTACCAGCTCGACGGTTTCACCGTGCCGGCGCTGCGCGGCGTCTCGCTGACCGTCGAGCCCGGCGACTACCTGGCCATCGTCGGCACCTCCGGCTCCGGCAAGTCGACGCTGATGCACCTGCTCGGCGGGCTGGACCGGCCGACCAGCGGCACCCTGCTGATCGGCGGCCGGGACGTCGGCGCGCTCACCCCGAACGAGCTCGCCGACCTGCGCAACAGCACGATCGGTTTCGTCTTCCAGTCGTTCCACCTGCTCGCCCGCACCACCGCACAGGACAACGTGGGCCTGCCGCTGGTCTACCGCGGCATCGGCCGCCGGGAGCGCCGGGCCCGGGCCGCCACCATGCTGGAACGGGTCGGGCTCGCGCACCGGATCGCCCACCGGCCCAACCAGCTCTCCGGCGGCGAGCAGCAGCGGGTGGCGATCGCCCGCGCCCTGGTCACCGGCCCGTCGCTGCTGCTGGCCGACGAGCCGACCGGCAACCTGGACTCGGCCACCGGGCAGTCCATCCTCACGCTGCTGGAGTCGCTGAACGCCGAGGGGGTCGCGGTCGTGCTGGTCACCCACGACCGGGAGGTGGCCGCGCGGGCGAACCGGCAGATCCTGATGAAGGACGGCCTGATCGTCGCTCCGTCGGACGCCTCGTGAGGGCCGCTTTGGTGAGGGCCGCCTCGTGAGGGTCGCGGAGGCCTGGCGGGTCGCGCTCGACGCGCTGCGGGCGAACCGGCTGCGCAGCCTGCTCACCATGCTCGGCGTGGTGATCGGGGTGGCCGCCGTGGTCGCGCTGGTCGCCATCGGGACCGGCACCAAACAGCTGATCGAACGCCAGGTGGAGGGGCTCGGCTCGAACCTGCTGATCGTCGTACCCGGAAAACTCACCGCCGGCGCCGCACCGACCAGCTCACCGATGACCCTCGAGGACGCCGACGCGGTCAGCCGGGTGGTCGGCGACCGCTCCCGGGTGGCCGTGACGATCGCGTCCGGCGAGACCGTCCGGGCCGGATCGCGGTCCGCGTTCGCCAGCATGCAGGGCGTCCTGGAGACCACCCCGTCGGTCTTCGTCCGCACACTCGCCCGCGGCGCCTACCTGACCCGGGCCGACGTCAGCACCGGCCGCCGGGTGGCGGTGCTCGGCGCCGGCGTGGCCCGCACGCTCTTCGGCGACCGGGACCCGATCGGCCGGCAGATGACCATCGGCGGGGTGCGGTTCCGGGTGATCGGCGTCTTCGAGCAGCTCGGGCAGAGCCTCGGCGTGGACCGCGACGGCGAGGTGCACGTGCCGGTGACCGCCGCGCAACGGCTGCTCGGCACCGACCGGATCGACGGCCTCGCCATCCGCGCCCCGGACCGCGACCGGATCGACCAGCTCGGCGCCGACGTGGTCGCCACCCTGACCGACCGGCACCCGGACACCGACTTCAGCGCGGTCACCCAGGAACAGATCCTCGGCGTGCTCGGCGACATCCTCGGCGTGCTGACCGGGGTGCTGGCCGCGATCGCCGGGATCAGCCTGCTCGTCGGCGGCGTCGGCGTCTCCAACATCATGCTGGTCTCGGTCCGGGAACGCACCAAGGAGATCGGCCTGCGCAAGGCGGTCGGCGCCCGGCCCCGCGACATCGGGACCCAGTTCCTGCTCGAGGCGGTGCTGCTGACCACCACCGGGGGAGTGCTCGGCATGTTGCTCGGCGCGGCGACGGCCCTGATCGTCGACGGGCTCAGCCCGGTCCCGGCCGCGCTCACCTGGTGGTCGATGGCCCTGGCGTTCGGGGTGTCCGCGGCGGTCGGCATCATCTTCGGTGTGGTCCCCGCCCAGCGGGCCGGGAAACTCGACCCGGTGGTGGCCCTGCGAACGGAGTGAGACACAGGTGAAGCGGGTTCCGGCACCGATCCTCGTCCTGGCCGCGATCGCCTCGGTCCAGTTCGGCAGCGCGATCGCCCGGACCCTCTTCGACGACCTCGGCGCGGCCGGGGTCACGTTCCTGCGGCTCGCCGTCGCCGCCCTGATCATCGGCGCGTTCACCCGGCCCCGCGTCCGGGACTGGTCGTTCGCGGCCTGGCGCGCCGCCGCGCTGCTCGGCCTGTTCATGGCCGGGATGAACCTGGTGTTCTACCTGGCCATCCGGACCGTCCCGCTGGGCACCGCGGTCACCGTCGAGTTCGTCGGCCCGCTGCTGCTCGCCCTGGTGCAGACCCGGCGGCTGGCCGACCTGGGCTGGGCGCTGCTGGCCGGCGCCGGCGTGGCGCTGCTCGGCCTGCACTCCGGCGGCGCGGCGCCCCTCGGTGGTCTGGCCCTCGCGTTGATCGCCGGGCTGTGCTGGGCCGGGTACATCGTGTTCAGCGCCCGGGTCGGCGCGTTGATCCCGGGCACCGGCGGGCTGGCCGTCTCGCTCGCGGTCGGCGCGCTGCTGGTCGCGCCGTTCGGCCTGTCCGGGGCGGGCGCCGTGCTCGACCACCCGCACCTGCTGCTCGGCGCCGCCGCGGTCGCGCTGCTCTCCTCGGTCATCTCGTACGGTCTGGAACTCACCGCCCTGCGCCGCATCCCGACCCGGGTCTTCGGCATCCTGATGAGCCTGGAACCGGCCGCCGCCGCGCTGGCCGGCCTGCTCGTGCTCGGCCAGCGGCTCGGCCCGGTCGAGGTGGCCGCGCTGCTGCTGGTCACCGGCGCCAGCGTCGGCGTCACGCTGGGCCGCCGCTCGTCCGATCGATCCGCCGCACAGCCGGCGGCAGCCCCGATCTGAACGCTCAGGTCCCGTCCCGCCGCGCCGAATGTTGATGCGGACACCGAGGGAGACGACTGTGCGGCAACGGGTACGCGACATGCACGGGGCAACCCGGGCCGTCGCCTATCTGATGCTGGTCGGTGGCCCCTACAACCTGGTCACCGGTGTCCTGATGAAGCTCGGTCAGCCGCTCGCCGAGCTGATCGCGCTCGGCGTCACCTCACTCGGCCTGGTGATCATGGGGGTCATCTGCTGGTGGCGCCCGAAAGCCCTGCCGCGCCAGTTCTGGTCGGCGGTCTCCTTCCTGGCCACCGCCGTGGTGACCGGCCTGAACCTGGCCACCGAGGACGCCACCACCGGCGCGCAGCTGTTCTACCTGTGGCCGCTGCTCTACGCCGCGTCGTTCCTCAGCCGCCGCAACACCGTCGTCACGGTGCTGGCCATCTCCGCCGGGAACGCCCTGGTCACGTTCAAATACCTGGACGTCACCCGGGCAGTGAACGACTGGGCCGCGATGACCGTCGCGATGGCGATGACCGCCTGGGTGGTGCTCAACCTCAACCACCGCAACGACAAGCTCCGCACCGTCCTGCAGGAGCAGGCCACCTCGGACGCGCTGACCGGCGTCGCCAACCGGCGGGCCTTCGACCAGGCGCTGCAGCCGGCGGTCCGCTCGGCGGCGGACGGCGACGACCCGGCCAGCCTCGTGGTGGTCGACGTGGACCACTTCAAACTGATTAACGACACCTGGGGTCACGCCGCCGGAGACCGGGCGTTGCGCGCGGTCGCCGACGCGCTGCGGTCCGCCGCGACCGGCACCGATCATCTGGTGGCGAGGCTGGGCGGCGACGAGTTCGCGGTGCTGCTGCGGTCCGGGCCGAAAGACGCTCTCCGGTACGCCGAGCGGGCCCGGTCCGCGCTCGCCGCGACCGAGGGCCTGCCCGGCGGCCCGCCGAAGCTCAGCATCGGGATCGGCGCCACCCCGCACCACGCGACCGGCGCCGAGGAGTTGCAGCGGGTCGCCGACGCGGCCCTCTACCAGGCCAAGGACGGCGGCCGGGGCCGGACCGCGGTCGCCGGCACCCCGCCGCCGCAGACCGTCGACCAGGTGCCGGTGCCTACCGCTTCCTGACGATCGGCTGCTCGTCGGTCGGCTCGTCGAAGGCGTCCGGTTCGGCCGGCTGCGGTTTCGCCGCCTTGACCTTCTCCTTCGGCTCCTCCGCGCTCCGCCCGCCGAGCGGCGCCAGGATCTCCTCGGGCCGCCGCGGGTAGGGGCCCCACCCGTCGCGCAGCACGTGGATGTAGACCGCCTCGAGGCAGACCCCGATCCGCTCCACCAGATCACTGTCGTCCGAGGCGCCGAGCCGGATCGCCCGGGCGAAGTGGTCGAGGGCTTCCATCAGCCGTCCCTGGTCGAACGAGCTGCGCCCGGCGTTCTCGTGCACCACACTGCGCACCGCCGCGGACACGTCCGAGTCGACCGCCCGCTGGAACAGCCGGTCGGCCTCCATCCAGTCCCCGCGCAGCCGCAACACGTGCGCCAGCTCGGCCTGCGCGATCACCATCGACTGCTCGTCCTGTGCGGACTCGGCGTGCGCCAGCGCCAGCCGGCTCGCCGCGGCCGCCATGCCCAGCTCACCGAGCAGGCGATAGACCTCGGCGCGGACGCTCAGCAACCCCGCCTTGACGACGTTGTCGGCCTCGTCGGCGAGCGGCCCGTCCAGGCGTTCGCCCAGCTCACGAAGCGCCTCCCGGTCGTCGACGACCTCACGGAGGGTGCCACCGTCCAGCCGCCACCGGATCGCGTCCAGCTCGGCCGCCGACAGCGGCAGGTGCCCCCCAAGATCATGTGCGCTGGGCGCGAGGTCCGCGGTCCGCTCCCGCGCCGCTTCTTTTTCTTCGGTACGCCCATAGCCGCCGGGTCCGGCCCCCGCCGCGTCCGGCCCCGACTCCGTGCCGCTCGCCGCCCCGCCGTCCGCGGACGTCCCACCATCCGTGCCCTCGGCACCGACGCTGTCCGTCCCCGACCCGGCCGCGCCGGCCTCGCCCGGCCCGGTGGCCTTGCCCGGCCCCGCTGCCTCGCCCGGACCGCCGGTCTCGCCCGCCTTGCCGGTGCCAACGGCCTCGCTCAGCCCGGCTGTGTCGCCCGAGCCGCCCTCGGCCGCCACCGTGCCCGCGCCGGCGTCCACCTTGGCCGGCCCGCCCTCGGCGGCGGCCTTGTTGACGAACCAGCCGCTGCCGAACGCCTTGTCCGTGTACCGCCGCGGCTCGGTGTCCGGCCCGGACACCGCGAGTCGAGCGATCGGCTTCAGGTTGTGCCAGGTCCCGTCCGGATCCATGTAAGGCGCCGGCTCTCCGTCACCCGTGGAGCCACCACCCGGCGACTGCGGCGCGACCCCGCCTGCCGGTGCCTGCTGCGCGCTCCCACCGGCGGGCGACTGCGGCGCGATCCCGTGGCTCGGGGATTGCGCCGCGATCCCACTGGCCGGCGATTGCGGCGCGAGTCCGTGGGCCGGGGACTGGGGCGCGATTCCTCCGGCGGGGGACTGCGGTGCCGGTCCGCCGGCCGGTGCGTGGCCACTGCCTGGCGCCTGCGGGGCGAACCCGCCGGTCGACGGCCGCTGCGTGGCACCTTCCACGGTGGGCCGCTGCGCGGGAATCGCGATGCTGCCCGCGCCGACGCCACTGACCGGCGCGGACGGGATACCGTCCTGCGACCGGCCGCCACCGGCCGCAGGAGCATGAGCGTCCGGCGGGGTGGCCGCGCCCGGCCGAGGAGCCGGCAACCACGCCTGCCCGGGCGCGGGCGAAACCGGCCGATGTCCGGCCCGAGGCCCCCACCCGTCATCATCCGAGTCCGTCACCTGCGGCAACTCGCCGGTCGGCAGGTCACCCTCCGGGAACCCGGCCTGCGGCACCTGGCCGCGACCGCCACCCGGCCGTTCACCGGCCACCACAGATCCGGCCCCACCGGCGTGCCCCGCCGCGTGCTGCCCGACCCGCGGCGCCCAGCCACCATCGCCCACCGGCCGCTCAACCGGGAACCCGCCCTGCGCCGGGGCCCCCGCTTGCGCCGGGTATCCGGCCTGGGCCTGGTGCCCGGCCTGAGCTTCGTGCCCGCCCTGGGCCTGGTATTCGGCCTGCGGTGCGTGGGCGTGCTGCGCGGCGTGCGGTGCGTGACCGGGCTGCGCCTGCGGACCGCCCGGGGTGCCTCCCGGAGCCTGCCCCGCGCCGACCGGCCGAGCGCCGTCCACCGGCGGTTGCTGCGTTCCGGGACGCCCGGCGGGCGGAACCGGCATGTTCCGCGGCATGGCCCCGCCGTCGAACTCGCCGTGCTGCCCCGGTGCGTACTGCGCCGGCGACGACACCGGACGTGCGGCACCGGGCGCCTGCCCTTGCCCGGGCCGACCCGCGGCCCACGGACCCGCTGCCGTCTCCGGCTGCGCCGGCTGCTCGGGTCGCGCCGGCTGCTGCGGCGCCCACTGCCCCGCCGGGGAGACCGGCCGGGCCTCGGCGGCAGCCTGCGGCCCGGTCGGCATCTGCGGTGCTGCGCCGGTCGGCGTCTGCGGTGCTGCGCCGGTCGGCGTCTGCGGTGCTGCGCCGGGCCGGTCCTGTGCCCACTGCGGTGCGGGCGAGACCTGCGGCACCCCGGACTCGTGCCGGTGCGCGGAAACCGCCTGCTCCGGCTGCTGCTGAGCAGCGGGGGAGACCGGCCGAACCTCGAGCCCCGCCCCACCGTGAACCGGAACGCCCGCCTGACCAGGACCCTGCTGAAGGGGTGCCCACTGAGCGGCCGGAGAGACCGGCCGCGCGTTCGGAACGTCCCCTGCCACCGGCGCCGGCGCGACCGGCTGACCCGGCGCCCACCGCGGTGTGGCCGACTCCGGCTGCCCACCCTGAGCGGACGGCATACCCGGCTGGGCGGCGTTCGGCCCACCGGCTCGCTGACCCGAACCAGGAGCCCCCGGTCCGGCCTGCGGCGCGACCGGCTGACCCTGCTGCGCTGCGCCCGGTCCGGCCTGCGCCGCGACCGGCTGACCCTGCTGCGCTGCGCCCCGATCGGAAGGCCGGTTCGGCCCGACCGGCGGCGCCATCGGGCGTCCCCGGTCGAACGCCTCCAAACTGGAAGGCCGCCCCGCCCCAGTGGGCGGCACACCCGGCTGACCCGGGACCGGCACACCCGGCTGACCCGGGACGAATCCGGCCGGCGGCGCGATCGGCTGACCGGCGCGCGGCGAAGCCGGGCCCTGCGGCATGGCCTGGCCCTGCTGCATGGCGGGGCCCTGCTGCATGGCGGGGCCCTGCGGCATGGCCGGGCCGCCGTGCGGTGCGTTCGGCTGGCCGGGCTGGGCCGCGACGAATCCGGCCGGCGGTGCCACCGGCTGCCCGGCGCGGGTCACGGCCGGTCCGCGCGGCGGCTGGCCCGGGTTGGGCACGGTCGGCGCGTCCTGCGGCACGATCGGCTGGCCGGGCTGAGCCCCGACGAATCCGGGCGGCGGCGCGACGGTCCGCCCCGGTGCGGGCGGCGTCGAACCACCGGGCGGCGCGACCGCCGGAGGCACGACAACCGGAGGCATGACGACGGGCGGCACCGGCGGCTGACCGGAACCGGGAGCGGGCACATTCGGCCGCGCAGCAGGCATCGGAGCCCGGGCCGGCGCACCCTGCCGCCCCGCGTGGTGCGTCGGCATCGGCGGCGCCTCGTCCGGCACGATCGCCCACGGCCCGTCCCCCTCGGAGAGGAAGACGTGCGCGGTACGCGGGCTACGCCCGGCACGCTGCTGAGGCACGCCCGGCCCGGGAACCCCGGGCCGCCCCATCGGCTCACCGCCCTGACGCGGATCGCCCACCCCACGGCCACCCTGCCGCGGATCAACACCCTGCCCCGCCCAGCCGTCAACCGCAGGCTGACCAGGCACACCACCCTGCCGCGGATCGACGGGCTGTCCAGGCACCCCGCCCTGCCGGGCGTCAATCGGTTGTCCAGGCATCCCGGCCTGGCGCGGATCGATCGGTTGTCCAGCCATCCCGGCCTGGCGCGGGTCGACCGGTTGTCCAGGCACCCCGGCCTGGCGCGGATCGACCGGCTGGCCGGGCACCCCGCTCGCCGCGACAGGCGCAGGCGCCGGAGCCGGAGCACGCTCCGACTCGGCCGGGCGAACCACCCAGCCGCCCTCCGTGCCGGGACCGCGAGACTCCGGCCTGCCCGCCGGCTCCGGCGCGCCGTTCTCGGGGCGGGACCCGCTCCGGTGCGCTGTGGACGTACCAGAATCGGTTGAAACCGGAACCTGCGGACGAACCGCAACCGACGCATCCGAGGAGTCGGAAGGTCCGGTGGAAGCCGGCGCCGCGGCGGCCGGCGTGACCGGGACCTGCGACGCGGCCGCGCCCGTCACCCGCGCGGGCGCCGTCGGCTGCGGCGCCGCGACAACCCGCGGCGCGACCGGCGGCTCGCTCTTGACGACGCGCGGCACGGGCGGCGGCGTGGCCCGGCTGACCACCTTCGGGAGTACGGGCGGATCGGCCCGCCGCACCACCCGCGGCTTGCGCTCGTCGTCGCGCGGCTGCGGTTCGACCGGCTCGCCCGGCGTCTCGTAGTACTCGCCGTCCAGCACGACCGGCTCGCTCCGGGCGACCGAACGGTCGTCGGTCGTCCAGTCCTCCTCGTCGCCGTCCCACTTCTGGGCGCGCAGGTCGAGCGGCTCGTCGTCGCGTCCACGGGCCGGTTCGCGGGCGGCGACCAGGGGCGGGTCGGCGTCCGGGTACCGGCGGGACAGGTCGGCGTCCTGCGGGCGGGCGCGGCCGTCGTACCGATCGTTGTCGTTGCCGACCGGCATCGGTGCCCGGCCGGGGGTCGCCGGCCGGTCGGTGTGCCGCGCCGGACCGCGCCGGAGGTCCTCTTCCTCGTCACGCCGGGTACGCCGGCCGCCCGGGGGCCGGATCGGACCGAAGTCCTCGTCCGCCCAGGGCTGTGCGGCGGGACCGCGGCCACGCTCGTCCTCGAACCCGCGACGGGCCGCGGGCCGTTCGACGCCGTGCCGGTCGTCCCGGTCCTCGGGCCGGGGCTCCGGCGCCCGGCGGCGCGGTGCGGCCTCGTCCCGGCGCTCGTCCTCGCGCCGTACGCCTCGCCGGTCGTCGTCCCAGCGCTCGTCGCGGCGTTCGGCGGCGGGCCGCTGGCGGGTGCCGCCCCAGCGCTCGTCCGTCTCGCGCCGGTCGTCCCGGCCGCGGCCACGGTCGTCCGCGTAGTCGGCGATGTCCCGGCGGTCGTCCTCACGCCGGCGTCCGCGCTCGTCCTCGGGACGGCGCGTTCCGTACCGTTCGGCCGGTCGTGCGCCGCGCCCGTCGTTCTGCGGGCGGCGCCGGCGTTCCGGGTTCTGCAGGGCGGCCGGGTCCACGATCGGGAAGTCCGGCTTGTCGAAGTCCACGCCCAGCTCGGGGCGGTTGAAGTCGATGTCGTCGAAGTCGTCGCCGGAGAGGTTCTCGACCGACGTGTCGATCGGGACGAAGTCCGGGTCGTTCAGCCAGCTGGGGCGCTTGTCGTCGAACGGCGCGGCCGGCTCACCGGCGCGCTGCGTACGGCGCGGCGCGTTACCGTCACTCTCCGTGTTCGGCCGGCGAGTGGGAATGACATCGTCGGGAGACGTCCGCTTCTCGAAGTGACGTTGCTGCACCACAGCGTATTTGGGCATCATCGAGTACTCGTTGTACTCGTCGTCCCAATACTCGTCGTCCTCGAAGCTCATGACGCGACTCCGCTACGGCTCGGGAATGTCCCACCGCCCCGTCGCCGCATATGTGCCACCGTCCTCACCCTGGACCACCTCCGCGCCCCCCGGTGCCCGCCCCTCGCGTACCCGGATCAACCGCCGCCACGTGGTGGATGTGGAAGGTTAATCACGGATTTGCGTAGCGCGCTACCGCTCTGCGGTTCCCCCGAACCGGGCTCGCGAGGGCACCGCGGCCGGTGACCGACCCGGCGCCGCAGCCCGCCGGGAGTACTCGGTCGACTCTTCATACGTCCGCCGGGTGCCCCCGGTTCAATGTTGTGAGCAGTGACTATGCCGGATTTTCGCGAGTGCGGCGGACGACGCGCCCCGATCAACGACGGTGACTGTCCGCCGGGTGCGGGAACGTGATCGAATTAAGCACTTCTTAAGCTCCTTTTCAGGAAAGCTACGAACTGCCGGGCGACCCTGATCAGGTGACGGAACGTGTCCAACGCCACCGTCGCGTTCTGCGGATCATGGGGGTCCGGCCTGGCACGGTTGTGGTGCGGCCCGGTCCACGAAGGACACGGCCCGCCCGCTGCGGCCGACGATGTCCACGGCGGCCCACAGCTCCCCGGCCGAGCGGCCGCCGCCCCCCAGTTTTGGCGGCTGCTTTCTGCGCCCTTGAACGACCCGCCCGGGAGACCGCCCCCGACTCCCCGGGCGCTTGGCGGCTCAGGGCGTACCAGGCCGGGACGAGAGGCGGCGGCGGGATCTGATCCCGCCGCCGTTCTTGGGCTTCGGGTCCGCAACGGCGCCGGTCCGGTTCTCAGAGACGGCCGTCCGGGGTGAACGGGCAGGCGCGGGCCGGGAGGACCAGTCCGGCGCCGGCGAGGTCGGTGAGCAAGGCCGAGATCTCGGTACGGGTGAGCAGCCCCGCCCGGTCCGGCCCCGGGTGCGGAACGCCGAGCGCCCCGGCCGCCTCGATCGCCCTGGCCCCGATCGCGGCCTCCACCGCCCACACCCGGTGCGCACACAGTGCCGACTGGGCCGACGCGGTCAGTTCCCCGTGCAGCCGGAGCAGCCGGCGCAGGTCGGCGGCGAGCTTCTCGATCGGCAGCCCGTACGGTTGCGGTTCGATCGGCGCCCGCTCCCGCACCCGTTCGGCGAACGCGTGCCAGCAGCGCGGCACGTGCCGCGCGGTGGCGATGATCAGCGGCGGCGCGGCGATCATCAGGGCGATGCGACTGGCGTCGAGAAGGTTCACGGTTCACTCCGTCGTCTTCCCCCGACCTTCCGCCCGGACGCCACCGCAGTCAACAGCACTTTGTGCGACCCGTGCCGATCGATAGCCAAGAACTCTTGGCCAAGATATGTTGGCTAAATGGAAGCCCGTCGGATCACCGATCCCCGCGCCCTGCGCGCCCTCGCCCACCCGGCCCGGATCCAGCTGCTGGAGCTGCTCACCGTCGACGGCCCGGCCACCGGCCGCCAGCTCGCCGACCGCACCGGCGAGTCCACCGCCTCGGTCAGCTATCACGTCGCCCAGCTGGTCAAATGGGACCTGGTCGAGCCGGCCACCGAGCTGGCCCGCGGCCGCGAACGCCCCTGGCGCGCCACCGGCCGGGGGATCACCTGGGCCGGCACCGGCTCACCGGAGTTCGTCGCCGCCGCCCGCGCCCTGCGTGACCAGATGGTCGCCCGCCACCTGGACGAACTCGACGAGTACCGCCGCGCCGAGGACACCCTCGACCCGGTCTGGCGGGAGGCCGCCTGGATCGGCTACGACGTCGGCTACCTGACCGCCGACGAGGTCGCCGAGGCGACCACCAGAATCAAGGCGGTCATCGCCGAGTACACCGGTTCGCCGCGCCCGCGCCAGACCGAGGCCCGCAAAATCAACTTCTTCGGGTACGCCCTGCCGGCCCGCGACGCAGCCCCCGTCTCGCCGGAGGTCTGACCGTGCCGCTGGCAGCGCTCTTCACCGCGAAGCTCATCTCCACGTTCGGCTCCTGGCTGACGGTCCTGGCGCTGCCATGGTTCGTGCTGGTCACCTCGGGTTCCCCGACCCGGATGTCCGCGGTCCTGACCGTCGAGTTCCTGGGTGTCGTCCTGGTCGGCATCCCCAGCGGCCGCCTGGTCCAGCGCCTGGGCGCCCGCCGCACCATGCTCCTCGGCGACGCCGCCCGGGCCCCGCTGATGGCCCTGGTCCCGCTGCTCCACGCGGCCGGCTTGCTGAGCTTCCCGGCCCTGCTGGCGATCTCCTTCGGCCTGGGCCTGTTCACCGCCCCCTACATCGCCTCCCAGCGCCTGATCCTCCCCGACCTGCTCGCCGCGGCTCCCACCCGCGAACCGCGCTCGGCACTCTCCCGGATCGGCCGGCAGCGCGTCCGTGCCCGTCGCGTGATCGGGGAGGACGATGCCCCTGCGGGCGAGGGGCGTCTGGCCCGGGCGAACAGCCTGATCGACGCGGCCACCCGGATCGGCGCCCTGGCCGGCCCGGCCCTCGGCGGCGTCCTGATCGGACGATCAGGAACGAGACGGCGTAGCTGGCCGCGTCGAGCCACAGGACCTCGGCCGCGCCCATCGTGGCTGCTCTTCGTCCACGTCCCGCCCCGCGCCCCGCACCCCACCGACCCCCGTCCCGGCAGTCCAGATCTGGCAGACCTCGCTGACCGGCCACGCTCCACTGGCGCCCGCCCAGGCAGTCCAGATCTCGCTGACCTCGCTGACCTCGCTGACCGCCCGGGCCGCCCAGACTCCGCAAGCCAGCCGGGCATCACGGACCATCCGCCCACAGCGGATAGCTCCGAATTAGCGGATGAATCTGATAGGTCGGGCAAATCTGCCGCCCCGGACCTCCTGGCCGGGCTGCGCCACGTGGTCCGGCACCGATCGCTCCGGCTGTTCCTGGCCGCGCTGCTCCTGATCGCCCTGGCCACCCCGGCCATCTTCGCCTGCCTGCCGGTCCTGGTCCTGCACGACCTCGGCGGTGATCCTCGAGTGCTCGGCCTGCTCACCGCTTCGAACGGCGCGGGCCTCGCCGCCGGCGGCATCCTCGCCCTGCTGGTCATCGCCCGCCTGCGAGACACCGCGCTGGCCCTGGCCGCCGTCGTCCTCGCACTCCCGCTCTGGCTGCTGCTGACCTCTCGGATCTCCCTGCTGGCGGTGGCCCTGTTCCTCTCCGGCCTGGCCACCCCGCTCTGTGCGGCCACCCTCAACACCCGCTTCACGCTCCGCACACCCACCCCGATCCGCCCGCAGGTACTGACCGCCGTGACCACCGCGGAGAACCTCGCCGCTTTCCTGGCCTTCGCCGCCGCCGGCCCGGTCCTCCAGGCTGCCGGCTTGAAGCCGGTCTTCACCGCGATCGCCACCCTGGCCACTCTCGGCGCCGTCACCTACTGCGCCGCTCTCCGCGCCGACACCCGCACCCCACCCGCAGCCCCCGCCCCGGCATCCCGCCGGACCAAACCCCACGACCCCGTCCCCTCGCAGGCCCCATCCCGATAGCCCCTCCACCGGCGACCCCCATCGCCCGGCCGCCCGACTCCGATCCCGCCCATCACACAGCGCGCCCTCAGCCCCGCCGACCACACCAGTTCCCGGCTGGCCCTCAGCGGTGTGTCCGCAGCCCGCAGGCACCGCCGACACCCAGCCGGCGCCGACCGGCTGGTCGTGAGGGGTGTCTCGATAGCCGGGAGGCACCGCTGGCGCCCAGCCGGGGACGGTCGGCTGGGCGTGGGGGGTGTGTCGGTGGCCGGGAGGCACCGCTGGCGCCCAGCTGCGGATGGCCGGCTGGTCTTGAGCGGTGTGTCGGTGGCCGGGAGGCACCGCTGGCGGCCAGCCGGGGCCGGGTGGTCAGGCGTAGCGGGACAGGGCGTGTTCGAACTCCGGCGTTCCCGGCGGCCCGTCGAAATCCATGCTGGTAGGGGAGTCGCCGGGCTGGAGAATGTGGCCTGCCTGGTCAGCGACCGCCCGGACCAGCGAGAACGGCGCTGCCACGAGGGGCACCGCCAACCGCACCGCCGTCCGCCGGCCCGGTGTGTTGATCAGAAGCAGACTCCAGCCGTCGACCTCCGACCAGCTGAGGCCGGCCTGGTCGTGTTCCCAGGTCACCACGGACGGCCGACCACGGTCGAACGGGATCCAGCCGTCCCGGGGCACTCCCGGATCGGCCCGCCAGTCGGCCACCGGCAACCCGGCCGCCTCGAGCGCCTCGGCGACCGCCCGCAGATAACCCCAGTGCCCCGCCACCTCAGCCGGTCTCATCCCGACGGACTCCCCGCTCTCGAACGGCCACCCCAGCAGACGATCTCGGCCCGCTGCCCCACGGACGCGCTCGCCTCTGACGAGTTCGCCGGAATGATCCCAGCACCACGCTCATCGCTGCCATCTCGAATGTGGGGACTTCAGGTGCGGCCCGCGCCATAACTTCACACGGCCGGGCGCGCACCCGAGGCATGGGGACCCCGGTTTCGAACCGGGTCGAGCGGCGATCCGCCGTCGCCATGGGCGATCAGATGACGACGCGGCGGGCGATGTCGAAGAGGCCGCGCCGGTCGCCGAACGTGCGGCGCACCGCGGCGCCCATCGTCTCGAACACCGCGTCGCCGCCGAAGTCGCATCCGCCGGCGGATTCCGGATCCACCTCGCCGAGCAGCAGGTGCACGGCGAGCTCGTCCGCCAGGCCGCCGGGCTGATGTCCCTCACCGGGCAGGTCGGTGGCGAAGACCCGCTTGCCGAGTGCCGCGTCCCCGGCCGGGGAGTCCGGTTCCGGGGCGTGCAGATAGAGCAGGGCCGCGGTTCGCGGGCGCAGGATCCGCTGAAAGACGCAGGGTTCCAGATCGGGTACGTCGGCGAGCGCCCCACCCCAGAAGTGCTCACCCACGGTGAAACCGCCGGCCGACAGCGCCTTGGCTGCCGTCCACCCGCACGGCCCATCGTCCCAGGTCACGGTCGGCGGGTAGGAGTTGTCGGCGCGCGGCAGCAACCCGTCCACAGCACCCAGCGTGTCCATCAAGCGCAGGATCCCGGGCGTCGGCGTCACCGGCTGATCATGACGATCGACGGATCCGCAAGTAAAGCCGCCAGATTTCTGCACACCCGATTCACAGAATCTTCCCGACAATCCCCGCAAACGCCACCTCCCCCCAGCCCGCACACATCACCACCCGCCAATACCCCCTCACTCTCCGCACCAGGACACCGCTCCCACGCACCCCGGCCCGCCCGCACCCGGCAAAGTCAGATCCCGGGAACCCGCAGCCCCCACCAGCCGGCCCCACACAGTTGGCGCTGGCGGCCGCCTCACCCGCCGTGAGGCGACCGTGAGCGCCAGCCGTGCCCGGCCCGGCTGGTGCTGGCGGTCGTCAAAACTGGCGTGAGAGGACCGTGAGCGCCAGCCGGGGACCGCCACGCGCGCCGCTACGCCCCGCACGGCCAGCCCGGCCAGCCCGGCCCGAGCCGCCGGCCACCCGCAGGCCCGGCCGGCCGGCCCCGTCGGCCCCGTCGGCCCCGCTAGGCCCACCGGCCCCGCCGGGCCCGCCGCGGCGAAGTGGTGGCGACACGTGAGCGACGCAGAGACGAACATCAGTGATGTCAGCAATCGTTCAGCCGCGCATCACGAGGGTGTCGCCGCGCGGACCCGGCCCGCCCGTCCCCTGTACGCATGCGCATCGCGCTGGTCACAGAGTCCTTCCTGCCGGATGTCAACGGCGTCGCCCACTCGGTGGTCCGTACCGCGGAGCACCTCGTCCGCACCGGCCACGAACCGATCGTGATCGCCCCGGAGCCCGCCCCCGGCCCGGCGCCGATCACCATGCCCTACCCGGTGGTCCGGGTCCCCTCGGTGCCGCTGCCCGGCTATCCGCAGATCCGGCTCGGCCTGCCCGTCCCCGCGCTGCGTTCCGCGATCCGCTCGCACGGCGCCGAGGTCGTCCACCTGGCCAGCCCGTTCGTGCTCGGCGCGTGGGCGCGGACCGCGGCCGCGTCGCTGGGCCTGCCCACGGTCGCGATCTATCAGACCGACGTCGCGGCCTACGCCCGGGCCCGCCAGCTGGGCGTCTGCGAGCAGTTGTCCTGGCGCTGGATCCGGCGGCTGCACAACGGCGCCTCCCGCACGCTGGCCCCGTCCACCGAGTCGATGACCGCGCTGCGCGAGCACGGCGTCGAGCGCGTGCACCTGTGGCGCCGGGGCGTCGACGATGTGCGTTTTCAGCCAAGCCGGCGCAGTGCCGGGGTGCGCCGGGCGCTCTGCCGAGATGGTGAGGTGCTCGTCGGCTTCGTCGGGCGACTGGCCGTCGAGAAGGAGGTCGACCTGCTGGCCGGCGTCGCGGCGCTGCCCGGGGTGCGACTGGTGGTGATCGGTGACGGGCCGGCCCGCGGGATGCTCCGCCGGGCGTTGCCCACCGCCACGTTCCTCGGCGCGCGGCACGGCAGCCAGCTCGCCCGGATCTACGCGAGCCTGGACGTCTTCGCGCACACCGGCCCGTTCGAGACGTTCGGCCAGACCGTGCAGGAGGCGATGGCCAGCGGCGTACCGGTCGTCGCCCCGGCCAAGGGCGGCCCGTGTGACCTGGTCCGCGACGGGCTGACCGGCTTCCTGGTGCCGCCGCACGAGGCGGCCGGGTTCACCCGCGCGGTGGCCCGGCTGGCCGCCGACCCGATGTTGCGGCGCGCGATGGGCCAGGCGGGCCGGTCCGCGATCGCGGGGCGCAGCTGGGCCGCGGTCGGCGATCAGCTGCTCGGCCACTACGCGGAGGTGCTCGGCGGGGCGTTCCCCGCCGTACCGGAAATGTCGCGGCCGCAAGCCGCCGCGGCCTGATCGAAAACGGACTCAAGGATCAGGGAAACGGCGGCGTGGGCCTCGGTCCACGCCGCTTCGATCTTTTCGGTACGGATCAGCGCGCCGGCCGGCGCCCGGGGGGACGGTCAGGGTGGCGGCGAGCGTGACGCTTGCCAGGGTGGCCGAGAATGCCATGGTTGGTTGCCTCCATTCCTCGACCTCGATAAGAACGGACCCGGGTGAACATTCACCGAACCGGATGGCCGTCTGGCGTTCGTCCAGGCCTGGCCTTCCGCTCATCCAGCATCGCGACGATCTGACGGTGGTGAGCTCGCGGATGCTGCGCTGGACCGGCTTCGGCGGTGCGGTGCTGCTCGCGGTCGCCGCCGGGATCGGTGGGCACGGCCCGGCGGTGCTGTGCTGCTGGCTGGTGGGCACCGCGATCCAGGGGTACGCCTGGTGGAGCGGCCGGGACCGGACGTTCACGCCGCGCTGGGTGCTGGGCACCGTCGCGCTGTGGTCGGCGCCGTTCCTGCTGGCGCCGCCGTACGGGAGCCGGGACGTGTACTCCTACGCCTGCCAGGGCGAGCTGTACCGGCACGGGCTGAGCCCGTACACGCACACCGCGACGGCGCTGCCCTGCACGTGGCTGGACGACGTGGCGCCGCTGTGGCGGGACACGCTGACGCCGTACGGGCCGCTGTTCGTGCTGGCCGCGGCCGGGGTGCTGTGGCTCGCCGACACGCTGCCGGTCGACGCCGGGATGACCGTGCCGCTGCTGCTGTTCCGGCTGCTCGCGCTGGCCGGGATGGCCGGCGTCGCGGCGGGCCTGCCGGCGCTGGCCCGCCGCTGCGGGGTGCCGCCGGCCCGGGCGCTGTGGGTGGCCCTGGCCGGCCCGTTGATCGGCGCGCACCTGCTCGGCGGCCCGCACAACGACGCGCTGATGCTCGGCTTCCTGATCGGCGGGCTCGCCCTGGTGGCCCGCTTCCCCCGGCACCCGGCCGCGGTGCTCGGCGCCGGCGCGCTGCTGGGCTGTGCGGTAGCGGTCAAAGCCACCGCCGTGGTCGCCATCCCGTTCGCGATCCTGCTGGTCACCGCCGCGCTCCGCGACAACCGGAAAGCCGCCCCGGCCCGCCAGGCCCCGGCTGGCTCTCAGGGGTGTCTCGGGGACTCCGAGACACCCCTGAGGACCAGCTGGGATCTGGGGCGCGGGCTGGTCGTCGGGGGAGTGGGGGTCGGTGGGGCGGCGGTGGCGACGTTCGCCGGGATCACCGCGGCCGGTGGGCTGGGTTACGGCTGGATCGCCGGGCTGCGGGAGAGCGAGATCCTGGTCCAGTTCTCCTCGCTGCCGACCGCGGTCGGGATGACGCTGACCTATCTCGGCCGGCCGTTCGACGCCGGTTTCAACGCGGTCCCGGCGGCCCGGGCGGCCGCCCTGGCCGTCCTCGCCGTCGCGCTGGTCGCGATCTGGGTCCGGGCGCTGCGGTACCGGGCCGACCCGGGCCGGGCCGCGCTCCACGGCGCGGCCCTCGCGCTGGTCGCCACGGTGGCGCTGGCCCCGGTGGTGCTCTCCTGGTATGCGCTGTGGCCGCTGATCCTGCTGGCCGCCACCACCGTGCGGACCCGGGCGGTGATGGCGGTGGCGATCGTCGCGGCGTTCGCCGTGCTGCCGGACGGTGAGGGGCTCGCGCACATGGTGAAGTTCCCCGGCGCGATCATGGTGACCACCGGGCTGATCGTGCTGGCCGTGGTGGCGCTGCGCCGATGGCGGCGTCAGCGCGGAGCAGCGGCCGGCGGAACCGGGACCGGCGCCGAAGCGGCCGGCGCGGAAGCGGCCGGCGCCGAGGCGGCGGGAGCCGAAGCGGGCGGGGACGAGGCCGACGGGAGCAGTGAGGCCGAGCCGAGCACCCGGGTCACCGACACCTCGATCACCACCCGGGCCGGGTTCGGCCGCGGGATCCGGTAGCGCGCGGCGTACCGGCGTTCCGCGTCGGCGACCGTCTCCGGGTCGTCGCGGATCACCGCGATCCCCTCGACGGTGCTCCAGCGCGGCCCGTCGAGCTGGCAGATCGCCACCCGCTGCTGGCCGTTGCGGACGTGCCGGACCTTCGCCGAGCCACCGGACGCGATCACCCGGGCGATCCCGGTGACCGGGTCGAGGGTGGCGCCGACCGCGACCACGTGCGGCGACCCGTCGGCCCGCAGCGTGGTCAGCGTGCACAGGTGCCGCTCGACCCAGAACTCCCGCAGCGCCGGCGATTCCATCGGCACGGTCCCGCTCACGCTTGCTCTCCTCTGGTCGTACCCAAAACGGTTGTCATGCGGTCTCGGCCGCCAGCTGGCCGCGCCGGACAGCGGCGACCAGCGCGGTGTGGTCGCGCTCCACCTGGTCGGCGTAGGTGCGGGCGAAACGGGCCAGCGACTCGTCCATCTTGTCGCTGCCACCGACATACCCGGCGATCATCGACGCCCCGCTGGTCCGGGCGTGCGACTTGGCCAGCAGGTAGCCGCAGATCCCGGCGTAGTCGGCGAGCGCGCCGGCGTTGATGTCCTCGACGAGGATGGCGCCCTTCATGTCACGGAACTGCCGCACGTAGTACTGGTGCTCGCCCACGGTGGTCCAGCCGAGCAGTGGGTCGCTGACGGTCTGCAGCGCCTGCTGGTATTCCACCACCCGCTGGCCCTGGTGCCGGTGCCAGGCCAGCGCGCCGTGCTGATGTTTCGCGATGACCGACCGGCGGGCCTGCTTGAGCTGCAGGAACACCACGTCCTCGGGGTCGCTGCCCTCGCACAGCGCGACGTAGGCCCGCAGCCCCACCGACCCCACGCCGACCACCTTGTGCGCGACGTCGACGATCCGGTACCCGCCGAGGATCCGCGCCCAGTGCGGCTTGAGCGTGTTCAGGTACCCGTCCAGGGCCTCCTCGACCAGCTCCCGGTCACCGTCCGGCGGCCGGGTGATCACCGGCGGCTCGGTGACCAGCCGCCGGGTGCCGTCGCGGCGCTCGGTGAACCGGGGCAGCGCGCGGTCGCTGGTGCGCCGGCGGGCCCGGCGGGCGGCCCGCTCGATCTCGTCGCGGAAGCTGGCCTTGCTCGCCGCCGACCGCATCGCGTCCACGTTGAGCTGGTCGAACGACCGGGCCAGCAGCGGACGGCCGGACAGGTCGGAGATCTGCTCGCGGTACTCCTCGACGCAGTGCTGCACGGCGTCGGCGCACTCGTGCTCGCGGAAGCCGTTGACCCGGCCGGCCACGTAGACGCTGACCACCAGGCGGCGCAGGTCCCACTCCCAGGGGCCGGGGTGCGCCTCGTCGAAGTCGTTGAGGTCGAAGACCAGCTCGCGCTCCGGTGAGGCGTAGAACCCGAAGTTGCCGAGGTGGGCGTCGCCGCAGATGACCGGGGTGATGCCGGTGTGCGGCAGGGTGGCGAAGTCGTCGGCCATCAGCCCGGCGGTGCCGCGCAGGAACGCGTACGGGTTGGCGATCATGCGGCCCACCCGGACCGGGACGAGCCAGGGCAACCGGCCCTCGTGCGAGTCGGCCACCTGGGCCACCGGGTCGGGCCGGGAGGCGCCCGGACGCCACTGCGCCATGTCCGACCGGGGGGACCGCTCGCGCAACGAGCGGCCCATCTCGTATCGTTCGGCGCGCGGCCGTGCGGGCCGGCGCAGGGAGGTGAATCCCTCGTCGCCCGCGGAGCCGGGCTCGACGTGGCTGCTGATCATGGGTTTCCCGTCCATCGCAGCCGAGAGTACGGGGCTGTGCACAGCCTGCCGCGACGGGCTCGCGGACCGAGCATTGTTATCGATAACATTTCCCACATCGGGAGACGCGCGGCTCGCCGTACGCTCCATCAGATCCGGACCTGGCGAGGTGCGCAAGTGGAGACCAAGGGATCCCGTTCCCCGGCGATGACGGACGTGGCGCGGCTGGCCGGGGTCTCCCACCAGACCGTCTCCCGCGTCCTCAACGACCATCCCAACGTCAAGGAGCAGACCCGCCTGCGGGTGCGCGCCGCCATCGCCGAGCTCGGCTACCGCCCCAACCGGGCGGCCCGGGCCCTGGTCACCGGCCGTTCCCAGCTGATCGGCGTGGTCGCCCGCAACAGCATGCTGTACGGCCCGGCCTCGATGCTGACCGAGTTCGAGCAGGCCGCCGCGGACGCCGGTTTCGCGGTGAGCGTGGGCAGCGTCCGCGAGCTGGACCGCGACTCGATCTCCGCGGTGGTGGACCGACATCTGGACCAGCGGGTCGCCGGCCTGGTGGTGATCGCCCAGGTCGCGTCGGCCACCGAGGCCCTGGCGGAGATCCCGGCCGACGTGCCGGTGGTGTTCATCGACGGCGACCCGGCGGCCGGCCGTCCGCTGGTCACGGTGGATCAGGTGGCCGGCGCCCGGGCCGCGGTGCGGCACCTCCTGGAGGCCGGCCACGAGACGGTCTGGCACGTCTCCGGGCCGACCGAGTGGTTCGACTCGGCCGGCCGGATCCACGGCTGGCGGCAGACGCTGCAGGAGGCCGGCCGTGAGGTGCCGCCGCTGCTGAGCGCGGACTGGTCGGCCGCCGAGGGGTACCGCGCCGGGCAGATGCTGGCCCGGATGCCCGAGGTCACCGCGGTCTTCGCGGCCAACGACCACCTGGCCATGGGTGTGCTGCGGGCGTTGCACGAGCGTGGCCGCCGGGTGCCGCACGACGTCAGCGTGATCGGTTTCGACGACGTGCCCGAGGCGGCGTACTTCATCCCGCCGCTGACCACCGTGCGGCAGTCCTTCGGCGACGTGGCCCGGGCCGCGCTCACCCTGCTGCTGGGTCAGATGAAAGAAGCGCCGGTGCCCGCCGATACCGTGATCGTTCCGGCACAATTGGTAGTGCGTGAGAGCGTGGCGCCGCCCGCCTGAGCGGCCTGCACGGGCGGGTTAAGCGGCCGTTACCTCGTTGTTGCGAAGAGCCGTTGACACGAGTTTTGTTAGCGATAACACTGGGTTCTCCCGCCGAGGTGTGGCCGCCGCCACCCTACCGGCTCCCGCCGTGGAGGTATTCCCGATGTCCGCTGAGCCGACCCGTGTCCCGGGTGCCGACCGCGGCCGTCCGGCGTACTCGGAAGCAGTCAAGATCTACAACGAGCTCTTCACCGAGTGCTCGGTACTGCACGATGAACGTCGTGTACGTCATGCGCCAGTGGCGAACGGGTGACCGAGCCCGGTAACAGCACCACCGTCGAACCGAAGGAAAACCGATGAAACCGCAGATCTGGTTTCTGACCGGCAGCCAGCACCTGTACGGTCCGGAGACGCTGCAGCAGGTCGCCGACCAGTCCGCTGAGATCCAGCGGACCCTGGCGGCCGGCGTGGGCGCCGAGATCGTCGCCCAGCCGGTGCTCACCGACTCGGGCGCGATCAAGCGGGTGATGCTGGAGGCGAACGCGCATCCGGACGTGATCGGTGTGATCGCCTGGATGCACACGTTCTCGCCGGCCAAGATGTGGATCTCCGGTCTGGACGCGCTGCGCAAGCCGCTGCTGCACCTGCACACGCAGCACAACATCTCGCTGCCGTGGGAGTCCATCGACATGGACTTCATGAACCTCAACCAGGCCGCGCACGGCGACCGGGAGTTCGGTTTCATCCAGTCCCGTCTCGGCGTTCCGCGCAAGACGGTGGCCGGGCACGTCAGCGACCCGGTGGTGTCCGCCCGGATCGACGGCTGGGCGAAGGCCGCGGCCGGCCTGCAGCGGATGCGCACGCTGCGCCTGGCCCGCTTCGGTGACAACATGCGCGACGTCGCGGTCACCGAGGGCGACAAGGTCGAGGCCGAGCTGCGCTTCGGCGTCTCGGTCAACACGTACGGCGTGAACGACCTGGTCGAGGTCGTCGACGCGGTCGACGAGAAGGCGATCGACGACCTGGTCGCCGAGTACGCCGAGCTCTTCGACCTGGCGCCGGAGCTGGCCAAGGGCGGCGACCGGCACGACTCGCTGCGCTACGGCGCCCGGATCGAGGCGGGCCTGCGCCAGTTCCTCACCGAGGGCGGTTTCGGCGCCTTCACCACCAACTTCGAGGACCTCGGCGGCCTGCGCCAGCTGCCCGGCCTGGCCGTCCAGCGGCTGATGGCCGACGGGTACGGGTTCGGCGGCGAGGGTGACTGGAAGACCTCCGCCCTGCTGGCCACCGTGAAGGCGATGGGTGCCGGCAGCGACATGGGCACCTCGTTCATGGAGGACTACACGTACCACTTCGGTCCGGGCGAGCCGAAGATCCTCGGGGCACATATGCTCGAGGTCTGCCCGACCATCGCGTCCTCGAAGCCCCGCGTGGAGATCCACCCGCTGGGGATCGGCGGCCGCGAGGACCCGGTCCGGCTGGTCTTCGACGCCGCGCCCGGCCCGGGTGTCGTCGTCGGCCTGGCCGACCTGGGTGACCGGTTCCGCCTGGTGGCGAACGTGATCGAGGTCGTGCCGCCGGACGAGCCGCTGCCCCACCTGCCCGTTGCCCGCGCGGTGTGGAAGCCCGCCCCGACGCTCTCGACGTCGGCGGAGTGCTGGCTCACCGCCGGAGGACCGCACCACACGGTTCTCACCCAGGCCGTCGGAGCCGAGGTCCTCCGGGACTTCGCGACGATGGCCCAGACCGAGCTTCTGCTCATCGATGACCGCACCACGAGCGACGACTTCGCCGACCGGGTGCGGTGGAATCAGGCGTACCACCGCCTGGCCCGCCCCCTGTAACACCGCTCTCAAAGAGGAGAATCCACCGTGAAATACACCCGGCTTGCGGCCGCTTTCGCCGCTGCCTCGCTGGTGGCCACGATGGCCGCTTGTGGTGACGCCGAGAAGACCTCGGACAAGGCGACGACCGGTGGCGACACCGCCGGCGCGCTGATCGGCATCACCATGCCGACGAAGTCCTCGGAGCGCTGGATCCACGACGGCGACAACCTGAAGTCGCAGCTCGAGGGTCTGGGCTACAAGGTCGACCTGCAGTACGCGGAGAACGACATCCCGACGCAGACCCAGCAGCTGGACAGCCAGATCACCAAGGGCGCCAAGCTTCTGATCATCGCGTCGATCGACGGCACCGCGCTGTCGAGCCAGCTGGACAACGCGAAGGCCGCGAACATCCCGGTCATCTCGTACGACCGGCTGATCCGTGGCAACGCGAACGTCGACTACTACACGACGTTCGACAACTTCAAGGTCGGCGTGCAGCAGGCCACCTCGCTGCTGACCGGCCTGGGCGTGCTCAAGGCGGACGGCAGCAAGGGCGACGCGAAGGGCCCGTTCAACATCGAGCTGTTCGCCGGCTCGCCGGACGACAACAACGCGACGTTCTTCTTCAACGGCGCGAAGAGCATCCTCGACCCGTACATCAAGGACGGCACGCTGGTCGTGAAGTCCGGCCAGGTCGACTTCAAGACCGTCGCGACCCTGCGCTGGGACCCGGAGACGGCCCAGAAGCGCATGGAGAACATCCTGACCTCGACCTACAAGGGCTCGGTCAAGATCAACGGCGTGCTCTCGCCCTACGACGGCATCTCGATCGGTATCCTGTCCGCCCTGAAGTCGGGTGGCTACGGCACCGCCGCGCAGAAGTACCCGACCGTCACCGGTCAGGACGCCGAGCTGGCGTCGGTCAAGTCGATCATCGCGGGTGAGCAGTACTCGACCATCTACAAGGACACCCGCCAGCTGGCCAAGGTGACCGGTGAGATGGCCGACGCGATCCTCAAGGGTCAGACCCCGACCACGAACAACACCACGGACTACGACAACGGCAAGAAGGTCGTCCCGGCCCAGCTGCTCGAGTCGGTCATCGTCGACAAGGACAACTACCAGAAGGTCATCATCGACGGCGGCTACTACACGGCCGACCAGCTGAAGTGATCTGAACCCCCGCGCCCCGCCCGCCCCCAGCGGGCGGGGCGCGGGGCTTCACCGGCCCATAGGAGGGTCTTCATGACCGACACGATCCTGCGGATGAGCGGCATCACCAAGACGTTCCCGGGCGTCAAGGCGCTGCAGGATGTCAACCTGGAAGTGCGCAGGGGCGAGATCCTCGCGGTCTGCGGCGAGAACGGGGCCGGCAAGTCGACCCTGATGAAGGTGCTGTCCGGGGTCTACCCGCACGGCACCTACGAGGGTGACATCGAGTTCGAGGGCGAACCCTGCAGCTTCGCCGGTATCCGCGACAGCGAGCACCGGGGCATCGTCATCATCCACCAGGAGCTGGCGCTCGCCTCGAACCTCTCGATCGCCGAGAACATCTTCCTCGGCAACGAGCGGAGCAAGCGCGGCTGGATCAACTGGAACGAGACCAACCAGGCGGCGGACGAACTGCTGCGCCGTGTCGGTCTGGACGAGAAGGCCGTCACCCCGGTGATCCAGCTGGGTGTCGGCAAGCAGCAGCTCGTGGAGATCGCCAAGGCGCTCTCCAAGGACGTCAAGCTGCTGATCCTCGACGAGCCCACCGCGGCGCTCAACGACGACGACTCCGAGCACCTGCTGAACCTGCTGCGCGGACTGCGTGACCAGGGCATCACCTGCGTCATCATCTCGCACAAGCTCAACGAGGTGATGGGCATTTCGGATCGCGTCACCATTCTGCGTGACGGCAAGACGATCTGGACCGAGGACATCGACAACCTCAGCGAAGAAAAGATCATCGCGGGCATGGTCGGCCGGAGCCTCGAGAACCGGTACCCGGAGCACGAGTCGACGATCGGCGAGGAGGTGCTGCGGATCGAGGACTGGACCGTGCACAGCCCGACGCAGCCGGATCGGGCACTGGTCCGCAAGGCGAACCTGACGTTGCGGCGCGGGGAGATCGTCGGACTGGCCGGGTTGATGGGCGCGGGACGCACCGAGCTCGCGATGAGCGTCTTCGGCCGTTCGTACGGGGTGAACATCTCCGGCCGCCTGATCAAGGACGGTAAGGAGATCCAGGCCCGCAACGTCCGTGAGGCGATCAACCACGGCATCGCGTACGCGACCGAGGACCGCAAGCGGTACGGCCTGAACCTGATCGAGGACATCAAGCGCAACGTCTCGGCCGCCGGCCTGTCCAAGCTCGCCAAGGGCGGCTGGGTGGACGGCAACGAGGAGCGCAAGGTCGCCGACGAGTTCCGGGCCAGCATGAACATCAAGGCGCCGAGTGTCGAGTCGGTGGTCGGCAAGCTCTCCGGCGGTAATCAGCAGAAGGTCGTGCTGTCCAAGTGGATCTTCACTGACCCGGACGTGCTGATCCTCGACGAGCCGACCCGCGGGATCGACGTCGGCGCGAAGTACGAGATCTATACGATCATCAACCGGCTCGCCGACGAGGGGAAGGCCATCCTGGTCATCTCCTCCGAGCTGCCCGAGCTGCTCGGGATCTGCGACCGTATCTACACCCTCTCGGCGGGCCGGATCACCGGTGAGGTGGACCGCGCCGGGGCCACGCAGGAGAGCCTCATGACGCTCATGACGAAGGAAGAACAGGAGGTGGCGCCGTGACCGTCGCACCTACCAACGCTGACATGTCGATCAGCAAGGGCCCGGCCGGTGCCCCGGACAAGGCACCCCGGAAGGTCAACTTCGACCTGAAGCAGAGCGGCATCTACATCGCGCTCGCGCTGACGATCGTGATCTTCACCGCGTTGACCGGTGGTGACCTGCTCGCGCCGCAGAACCTCAGCAACATCATCGTGCAGTACTCGTACATCCTGGTGCTCGCGATCGGCATGGTGCTGATCATCATCGCCGGGCACATCGACCTCTCGGTCGGCTCGGTGGTGGCGGCCTCCGGCGCGTTCGCCGCGGTGATGATGGTCGACTGGCACGTGGCCTGGCCGATCGCGGTCGTCGCGACGCTGGTCTTCGGCGCGCTGGTCGGCGCGTGGCAGGGCTACTGGGTGGCGTACTTCGGTATCCCCGCCTTCATCGTGACCCTGGCCGGCATGCTGCTGTTCCGCGCGGTCACCTACCGCATCCTGGGCAACCAGGGCATCGGCCCGTTCCCGGACGACATCCGGACCCTGGCCAACGGCTTCACCCCCGGTTTCCTGAAGAACATCCCGCTCGGCCCGCTGGGCGGCGCGGACGCGTTCAGCATCATCGTCGGCCTGCTGGTCGTGGTCGGCATGGTCGTGATGCAGTGGCGGGCCCGCGCCGGCCGGGTGAAGTTCTCCCAGGCCGTCGACCCGCTGTGGCTGTTCCTGACCAAGGCGATCCTGCCGGCCATCCTGGTGATGTTCCTGGTCGTGCAGCTCGCCCGGTTCCGCAACCTGCCCTGGGTCCTGGTGCTGCTCGCGGTGCTGGTGTTCGTGTACACGCTGGTCACCAACCGGGCCGTGTTCGGCCGGCAGATCTACGCGGTCGGTGGCAACCTGCAGGCCGCGACGCTCTCCGGCGTCAAGGTCAAGTCGGTGGTGTTCTGGCTGTTCGTCAACATGGGCGTGCTGTCCGCGGTGGCCGGCATCATCTTCGCCGGACGGCTGAACCTGGCCGGCCCGACCGCCGGCAACAGCTTCGAGCTGGACGCCATCGCGGCCGCGTTCATCGGCGGCGCCGCCGTCCAGGGTGGTGTCGGCAAGGTGGTCGGCGCGATCACCGGTGGTCTGATCATGGGTGTCATCAACAACGGCGCCGGCCTGCTCGGCTGGCAGACCGAGACGGTCATGTTCGTCAAGGGCGCGGTGCTGCTCGCCGCGGTCGCCTTCGACGTGTGGAGCAAGCGCCGCACGGCCGGCGGCAAGTAGGACGCACAACCCCTCGAGATACGGGGCCGCCACACACTCGTGGCGGTCCCGTATTTTTATGTCCGGGCCGCGGCCAGCCCGAACGCCGACGGCTTGACCCCGGGGAAGACGCCGTCGAGAGCGCCGAACCCGCAGCGCTTCTGCAGCACCTCGCCGATCACCGCGCGATAGTCGGTGGTCGCCGCCAGGTCACCGGCGACCAGCGCGCCGGGGGACAGCCCCGGCCAGCTCGTGTAGACCTTGCCGCCGCGGATGCCCCCGCCGAGCAGCAGCATCGCGTTGCCGTGCCCGTGGTCGGTGCCCCGCGACGCGTTCTCCTGCACCCGGCGGCCGAACTCGCTGATCGTCAGCACCGTCACGTTCCTCATGCCGTCCACGCCGAGATCCGTGGTGAACGCGGCCAGAGCCTGGGCCAGATCGGTCAGGTTGTCGTGCATCCGCTGACCCTTGACGGCCGTGCCGAGGCCCTCGTGCATGTCCCAGTCGCCGCAGTCCACCGCCGCCGTGACCAGGCCGGCCTTCGCCTTGATCAGCCGGGCCACGTCCCGCAGCGCCCCGCCCAGCTCGGTGGCCGGGTACTTGGCGCCGCCGCTCACCGCGTACGGAACAGTTTTGATCGTGGAAACCGCGGACAGTGCGCGGTCGGCGGACCTGGCGGGCGCGGCGAGGGTGGCCGGCGCGTCGGCGTACATCGCGCGCAGCGCCGCGGCCATCGGCCGCTTGTCGTTCCCGGACAGGAGGAACTCGTCGATTCCGGTCATCGCGACGTCGCCGGCCGGGCCGAGCAGGATCCGGGCCGGCATGCTGTGGCCCAGCGACACCCCGGCCAGCGGCGCGCTCGCCCCGGTCAGGCCGAGCATCCGGTCCAGCCAGCCGCTGCGGATCGAGGTGCCCGGCGCGGCGTTCTCCATCGCGTCCATCGCGGCGAAGTGCGAACGGGTCGGATTCGGCTGGCCGACCGCGTGCACCGCCGCCAGACCGCCGCTCTTCCAGAGCGGCAGCAGCGGCGCGAGTGCCGGGTGCAGACCGAAGGTCCCGTCACCGGCGATCACCAGATTTTTCGGTACGCCGATGGCCGGCCGCGCCGCGTAGTACGCCGGGTCGCCGATCGGCACGACCGCGGACAGCCCGTCGAAGCCACCCCGCAGCGACAGCACCACCAGGGTGTCGCCGGAGTAGGCGCCGGCCGCGAACGCCATCTTCGTGCTCAGCGTGGCACCGGCGAGCCCGGCCAGTCCGGCGGCCAGCACCCCGCGACGGGTGGGCCGGGCCGTGCGGTTCTCGTCGCAGCACAGTTCGGTCTTCATGATCACCTCAGCTGGAAGGGCGGTGCGTCGAGGACCAGCGCGATCAGGTAGGGCGCGTGGCCGGCGAGGGACTTGTCGACTCCACTGGTCGGCGACTTCCCGGCAACACTGAGCACGGCCGCGGTGTGCGCGGCCGGCAGCGGTGCGCCGATCAGCCGGGTGGCGAGCGCGTCGACAAGCCCGCCGTAGGTCGCCGGCATCGCCGGGACCAGGGACGTCAGCAGGTCGGCGGGCCGGCCCAGCTGCTTCGGGTACCAGCCGGTGGCCAGGTTCAGGTGCAGGTTGCAGCGCATCAGGAACACCGACGGCGACGCCCAGATCGCCGCGACGTCCGGGAACCCGTTCGGCGGAGCCCAGCGGAACGGCGCGTTGCCGGCCGCGACCAGCACGTTGTAGAGCGCGTCCAGGGCCTTCACCCCGCTCGCCTCCGGTGCCAGCCCGAGCGTCCGGACCGTGGCGACCAGGTCCTCGAACGGGGTGCGGACCTTCTGGCCGATCGCGGCGGCGAACTCGGCCGAGGTGAACAGGGCACGCAGCACCGGGACGATCGCGGTGTCGTGGTCCAGGTACACCTTCGCCAGGCGGGTGACCAGCGCGGCCGGCGGCTCGTCGGCGACGAACCGGGCACACAGCTTGCGGGCCAGCCGCTCGGCGGTCGCCGGGAGCTTCGCCAGGTGGTCGAGGAAGGCCAGCGCGGTGCGCTCCCCGTCGGCCGCGGTATTCGCGTGCCGGAAGCCGAGGATGTCGACCGGACCGGTGGCGTGCCTGGCGGCGTCGTACACGTAGCCGCCGGCCTTGCTCACGGTCAGGCCGGTGAGCAGGCGGGCGGCGTCCTGGACGTCCGACTCGTCGTAGCCGAGCCCGGTGGTGTGCAGCTCCATCAGCTCGCGGGCGTAGTTCTCGTTCGGGTGCGCCTTGGTCGAGAACCGCTGGTCCAGGTAGGTGAGCATGGCCGGGTGCCGGGCCGAGGCGGCCAGCATGTCGGCGAACCGGCCGAACGCGTGCTTGCGGATCACCTGGGCGTCGTAGTCGCCGCGGGTGTCCCAGACACCGCTGGACGGGGCGGCGACGTGCAGGTGGTTCGCCCAGAAACCGGCGACGACCTCGAACAGCTGACGCTCGCTCCACGCGGCCCGGGCGATCACCGCGCGGCCGAGCTGGCCGAAGCCCTCGTAGGAGTGCTCCGGCAGCGCGGCGCGGACCGCGGCCGGGGTGGCGTGCGCCAGCGGCAGGCGCTTCAGCAGGGCCGCGCAGGCCGCGTCGTCGATCCGCTGCGGGTCGAGCTGCCGGTCCAGCCACGCGGTCACGCCGAGCTTGCGCGCCTCGGCCAGCGACCGCGGGGTGGCGCCGAAGGTGGCCCGGCGCAGCAGGTGCGCGATCGGGTCGCCGCCGAGCAGCGCCGCCGGGGACGTCGCCGCGGGCGCGGCCTGCGCCGGCGCGGCACCGATGACGATCCCGGAGGTCACGGCCGCCGCCGCGGCGGTTCCGGCGAGCAGCGTACGGCGCGTCGTCGTCATCATGCCGGACGCTTCGGCCCGTTCCCCGGGACGGCGCACGGCGGCAACCGTGACTAACGGAGCCGCAATCCAGGCGCACCCGTGGCCGGACACCGGTGACGGCCGTAGCATCATCCCTGTGGATCAGGCTGAAACGGTACGTACCCCGTCGTCCTGGGTGGTTGTCGGTCTCGACAACGGCGGCACCTGCAACAACGCCACCGTGCTCGACGCGACCGGCCAGTTCCTGGTGAACAATCTGGTGGAGAACCCGAGCCGGGTGCTCGACGGGCCGGAGTCGGCGGTCGAGTCGCTCGCCCAGGCGTTCACCAGCATCCTGCAACTGACCAGCACCCCGCGGTCACTGGTCCGCGCGGTCGGCCTGGACACGCCCGGCCCGGCCAGCGCGCACGGGGTGATCTCGTCCAAGGGCGCGACGAACTTCAACCAGGTGTCCTGGCACGGCTTCGACATCCGGGGCGCGCTCGAGACCCGCCTCGGCCTGCCGGTGATCTACAACAACGACGCGAACGCCGCCGCCCTCTACGCCCACCACCGGCACTTCGGCGCGGCCGCGGCGGAGCACTCGTCGGTCGCCGCGATCGTCGGCACCGGCCTCGGCGGGGGAGTGGTGCAGGACGGCAAGGTGATCCGGGGCGCCGCCGGGATGGCCGGCGAGCTCGGCCACGTGCAGATCCCGCTGCACGGCGTGCTGGACGACGGCCAGCCGGTGCCGAAGTGCAACTGCGGCTTCGAGGGCGACGTGGAGTCGATCGCGTCGCTGACCGGCATCAAGAACAACCTGCTGCCGTACTGGCTGACCCGCTTCCCGGACCACCCGCTCGCCGGCGAGCCGCTCGGCAAGGCCGCCAAACTGCTGCGCGGTCTGGGCGAGAAGGAGGACCCGCTGGCGATGGCGGTCTTCACCCAGCAGGCGAAGGCGATCGGCAAGCTGTTCACCATCGCGGCCAACTTCACCGACCCGGCCGCCTACTTCCTCGGCGGCGGCGTGGTCGAGGCCGCCCCGCACTTCCGGCAGTGGTTCCTCAACACCGTCCGGGAGAGCACCGAGCTCCGCGACGAGCAGGCCAAGGCCGCCACCTTCGCCCTGGTGGCGGATCTCGACATGGCCGGCGCCCGCGGCGCCGCCGTGGCCGCCCTCGACGCCGTGGTCACCGCCGCCCGCTAGCGCCCGATCCCGGCTGGTCCTCGGGGGTGTCTCAGGGGTGCGGAAGCACCCCTGAGAGCCAGCCAGGAGCCGGTGGCGCGCCGCGGTCCGGTGCGGGCGCGGTCTCGCGCGAGACCATCAGTGAGCGTGGCTCGTAGCCTACGGACGGGCGCTCGGTATCCGTACCGTATGGGCGCGGTCGGAAGCGGCAGCCACCCGGAGCCGAGCAGCGGTCTCAGTCGTCCTTGATGGCGGTGGCGACGTCGGCGAACATCGGCAGATAGTCGCTGAGGCCGAGAGTGGCGAACAGGCGGCGCAGGAAGCCCGACGGGGCGGCGAGGCGGACCCAGCCGCCGCGCTCCATGGCCCGGCCGTGCGCGGTGACCAGCACCCCGACGCCCATCGAGTCGCAGAAGTCGAGACCGGAGACGTCCACGATGACGCGCGGAGCGGGGCGTTCGACGAGGCGGCCGAGGTTGGCCTTCAATGCGGGCGCGGTGTCGATGTCGAGCGAACCGCGCAGGACGAGGACGGCCGTGTTCGGTGGGTGGTGCGCGACCGATACCTGCATCTTCGTGTGATCTTTCGGGTCGGGGGGCTCGCATAGGGGGATCGAACTTCCTGACCACCCTATGCGAGCCCGCCCGGCGCCGCAGTCTTGCCGGTGCTCCGGGCGCGTCAGGCCGAGTTGCGCCACTTGCGGCCGTTGCGGCCGATCAGCCGGTCCGCGTCGGTCGGCCCCCAGGACGCGGCCTCGTACGTCGGGATCGGCGACCTGTCGTTCGCCCAGTGCTCGATGATCGGGTCGACGATCCGCCAGCTGTGCTCGACCTCGTCACTGCGGATGAACAGCGACGCGTCACCGATCAGCGCGTCCAGCAGCAGACGCTCGTACGCCTCCGGCGACTCCTCGACGAAAGTCTGGTCGTACGAGAACTCCATGCTGGCCGTGCGCACCCGGAACGTGTGACCGGGGACCTTCGCGCCGAAGCGCAGCGAGATGCCCTCGTTCGGCTGGATCCGCAGGATCAGCGCGTCCGCGTCCAGCTCGGTGAGCTGGTTGGTCGGGATCGGCAGGTGCGGCGGGCGCTGGAACTGCAGCGCGACCTCGGTGACCCGGGCCGGCAGCCGCTTGCCGGTACGCACGTAGAACGGCACCCCGGCCCAGCGCCAGTTGTCCACGTTCAGCCGCAGCGCCGCGTACGTCTCGGTCCGCGACAGCGGGTCGACGCCGATCTCCTCGCGGTACCCGGCCATCAGCTCCTCGCGGGTGCCGCCCCGGGTGTACTGCCCGCGCACGGCGGCGTCGGCGATGTCCCGGTCGGTGGGCAGCCGGATCGCCTGCAGCAGCTTCACCTTCTCGCTGCGCAGACCCTCACCGCCGAACGAGGCCGGCGGCTCCATCAGCGAGAGCGCGAGCACCTGCAGCACGTGGTTCTGCACGATGTCGCGCATCGCGCCGGCCGACTCGTAGAAGCCGCCGCGGGTGCCGACACCGAGCGTCTCGGCGACCGTGATCTGCACGTGGTCGACCCAGGACCGGTCCCAGATCGGCTGGAAGATCGAGTTGGCGAAGCGCAGCGCCAGCACGTTCTGGACGGTGTCCTTGCCCAGGTAGTGGTCGATCCGGAAGACGCTCGACTCCTCGAACGCGGCGTGCACGACCCCGTCGAGCTCGTGTGCGGTGGCGACATCCCGCCCGTACGGCTTCTCGATCACCAGGCGGGCGAACGAGCCCTCGTTCGCGTGGTTCAGCCCGGCGCCGGCCAGGCCGCAGATGACCGGCTCGAACGCGTTCGCCGGGGTGGACAGGTAGAACAGCCGGTTGCCCGACGTGCCGCGCTGGGCGTCGAGCTCGTCGAGAGTCTCGGCGAGGCGCTTGTAGGTCTCCGGGTCGTCGTACCCGCCGGAGACGTAGCGGATGCCGCCGGCCAGCTGACGCTTCTCCGACAGGCTCCGGCCGCCCAGCGCGCTGTCCGCGAACTGCTCGTCGGACATCGGCGTGCGGGCGACGCCGACCAGCGCGAACTGGTCGGGCAGGCGGTTGTGGCGGGCCAGGCTCTCGATCGCCGGCAGCAGCTTGCGCCGGGTGAGGTCACCGGAGGCGCCGAAGATGACGAGAGTGGCCGGTGGCGCGCTGCGCTCCTGGATGATGAGCTGAGGTTGATCCATCGTCTCCGTGTCCTCCGACCGGGTTGTAACCGTCCGTTCGACCTTACGCAGCGCTCCCCTCCCATGGTTCATCGCGATGTGTGCCGGCGGGCACAAGTGGCGGTAAACACTGCGCAACGATGACGCTTCGTGATCGGCTTCATCACAAGTGGTTCACCGCTTCCCTCGATGCGGTGAAGACCTAACCGATATAAGTGGCAAAATGGGCGCATAAGGTCTGGCAACCGAGGGGGACCCCGTGAAGTACCGGCTCGTGACCCGCAGCGACTTCGACGGCCTGGTATGCGCCGTGTTGCTGCGTCACCTGGACATGATCGACGACATCATGTTCGTGCACCCCAAGGACGTGCAGGACGGTGTCGTCGAGGTGACGGACCGGGACATCCTGACCAACCTTCCGTACGACGCCCGGGCATACCAGGTCTACGACCACCACCACTCCGAGACGCTGCGCAACGAGGGCGACCGGAGCAACCACATCATCGACGCCGACGCGCCGTCCGCGGCCCGGGTGATCTTCGACCACTTCGGCGGCAAGCAGCGCTTCCCGCAGGTCTCCAACGACCTGATGCTCGCCGTCGACCAGGCGGACTCGGCGGACTACTCGCTCACCGACATCCTCAGCCCGACCGGCTGGACGCTGCTCAACTTCCTGATGGACAGCCGCACCGGGCTCGGCCGGTTCCGCAACTTCCGGATCTCCAACTACCAGCTGATGATGCAGCTCATCGACGCCTGCATCGAGCACACCGACGTGCACGACATCCTGGCCCTGCCGGACGTGGCCGAGCGGGCCGAGCTGTTCCACGACTGCACGGCACGGTTCGTCGAGCAGCTGCACCGGGTCTGCCACCTCGAGGGCGACGTGGTCGTGGTGGACCTGCGCGACGAGGAGGTGATCGAGGCGGGCAACCGGTTCATGGTCTACGCGCTGTTCCCCGAGTCCCGCGTCTCGATGCACGTGATCTGGGGCCGGCAGAAGCTGAACACGGTGTTCGCCTGCGGCAAGTCGATCCTGGACCGCACCTCGCCGGTGGACATCGGTGAGGTGATGCTCCGCTACGGCGGCGGCGGGCACATCGCGGCCGGCACCTGCCAGGTCCTGCACGACGACTCGGCCCGGGTCGAGCGCGAGATCATCGACGCCCTGCGTACCGAGCGCGTCGTCCCGGTCTGAGAATCCACAGGGCGGGCAGGGAGTGCCCTCCCTACCCGCCCAGCGCGCGGATCACGGGCCTTGCCCGGGGCCCCACCCGCCTGTCATGGTCGGCGCCCCACGCGCATGACCACGACTGCCTCACGCCCACCCGCGTGAGGTATCCCGCTGCAGGACCCTGCCTGCGGGGGAGTCTGTTCGTCTCAGCCGCGGAAACTCCAGCGGCCGGCCTCGACCGGTTCCTTGTCGCTCTCGTCGTCGTCCTCGGGAGCGGCCTCGGCCTCCGGGCCGGGAACCTCGTCCGGCTCCTCCGGCTCGTCCGAGGACCGGTGCCGGTTGCGCAGCACCACCCAGCCCGCGCCGAGCAGGGCCAGCGCGGCCACCACCCAGCCGGCCATCCCGAGCACCGAGGCGCCCCGGTCGTTCTGTTCCGCGTCCGCGATCGCCTGCTCGAAGAACTGGTCCTCGTCCTCGGTCGTGGTGGCGCCGCCGCCGGTCGCGGCGTGGTGCGCGGCCGCCGCGGCGCCGTCCGGGTCCGGGGTGAGCGCCATGGTCGCGGTCATCGGCGCCGCGGCCTTGCCGTCCGCGTACGTACCGACCAGCGTGAACGAGACCGTGCTGAGGGTGGGCAGCGGGCCGACCGCCACACCCAGGTCGGCCGAGCCGCCGGGCGCGATGGCCTTGCCGGCGACCGCGATCCAGGTGATCGACAGTGGCACCTGGGTGACCGGGGTGCCGTTGTGGATCGTCTTCAGCGGCGTGTTCAGGTCCTGCCACTCGATCTTCGGGGCCCAGTCGTCCGTCGAGAGCGGATAGACCTCGGCGATCGGGGTGTCCTTCGGGATCTCCAGGGTGACCTTGGCGATCGGCTGGGTGCCCTCATTGGTGTAGTGGTAGTAGGCGTTCTGTCCACTGCCCTGCGGCGCGCTGGTCGGGCTGACCGTGACGTCGGCGAACGCCGGACCGGCGACACCGAGGATGCCGGTGGTCGCCACCACCGTGAGCGCTGTTCCCAAATACCTCACGGGAGTTAGTTCGGATCACGGCCCCCGATGGTTCAACCGGTGCGGGAAAGTTTTCCGGCTCTTTTCGCCGTCATCACCTGCCCTGGCTGCGGCGGTCGCCGGACGGTGCCGGATGATGTCCCGATGCGCGACGTGCCGATCGACGGCGACATGATCCGGCTGGGGCAGTTCCTCAAGCTGGCCGACCTCATCGAGACCGGTGGCGAGGCCAAGGTCCTGATCGCCTCCGGCGACGTCACGGTGAACGGCGAGGTGGACACCCGGCGAGGCCGGCAGCTGCACGCCGGCGACGTGGTGGCGGTGCTCGGGCGCACCGCCCGGGTCGTGCCCTGACCCCCGGAAAATAAAGATCCACCCTTTCGGCGGGAATCTGCCGTCCGCGCGGAACCGGGAGGCGGGGCGCCTCGTCGTACCGGACATGACCCGAACCCGCGGCCTGCTGACCGCCGCCGCCGTCCCCCTGATCCTGATGGCCGGGTGTGCCCGGCCGGACACCGCAGGCGAGGCCGGCTCGGCCTCCGTCGCGACCGAACCGATCACCGAGAGCGCCTCGGCGCCGGCCGGCGACCCGGCCGTGCTGATCCGGATCGCCCAGGAGGGCGGTTTCGTCCCGGCCCAGTTCGTCTACAGCCGGATCCCGCAGCTGACCGTCTACGCCGACGGCCGGGTGATCACCGAGGGGCCGGTGCCGGCCATCGCCCCCGGGCCGGCGCTGCCCAACCTGCAGGTGCTCAAGCTGACCCCGGCACGGGCGCAGCAATGGGCCGACGACGCGCTCAAGGCCGGCGTGAAGACCGGCGCCGATCTGGGCCAGCCCGGCGTCGCCGACATCCCGGACACGGTGATCACCGCCACGTCCGGCGGCAAGACCGAGACCGTACGGGTGATGGCCCTCGACCACGCGCAGGCGACCGACCCGAACCTGTCCGCGGCGCAGCAGGCGGCCCGGGCGAAGCTGCGCGCCTACGTCGAGGAGCTGAACAAGCTCACCGTCGAGACCGGCTCGCCGGCCTCGGAGTCGTACCGGCCGGCCGAGCTGGCCGCGCTGGCCTGGCCGTACGTGGCCGGCGACGACGGGCTGAACCAGCCGGCGCAGGCGTGGCCCGGCCCGGCGCTGCCCGGCGAGGAGCTGCCGCCGGCCGGCACCGGCCTGACCTGCGTCGCGGTCTCCGGCGACGCGGCCGGCACGGTGTGGGCGGCCGCCGAGAAGGCGAACCAGCGCACCCCGTGGACGTCCGGTGGCAAGCAGTACAGCGTCACCTTCCGCCCGCTGCTCCCGGACGAGACCGGTGGCTGCGCGGCCCTGAAGGAGGCCAAGTGATCCCTCTCGACTCACCGTGGGAGCCGGGGGAGGAACCGGCCGGCGTGGAGCCCGCACCGGCGCGCCCGGACGACCGCCCGCGCAACGTGATCCCGCTGTCCCGGGCACGCGGCCGGCGCGGTTCGCGCCGATAACTGGCGATACCCCCGATGTGCGGCTGATTCACATTCCTACTAGCGTCGGATGACGTGAGTGGAACGGGGATCGAGGCAGCGCAGATCCTGGTGGGGCTGTTGCTCTTCGCCGTGCTGGCACTCGGGGGCATGGCCGTCGTGGCCGGCCGGCGCAGGCCGGCCGCCCGGCCGCCGTCGGTCGACGAGGTGGCGCCGCAGGTGGTGGAGCTGGAGACCGGAGCCGACGAGGTGCGGACAGCGGCGCAGCGCGCGGTGCAGGCCGCCGACGCGGCCCGGGACCGGGTCACCGAGGCGGCCGGGGTGCGCGAGCAGGCCGAGCAGCAGTACCAGCAGGCGCGATGGGACGCGTGGACCGGGCCCAAGGACGAGGCCCGCAAGCTCGTGGAGCGGGCGGCGCTGGAGGCGTACCAGCGCGGTGACCTCTCGGTCGACCAGCTGAACCGGATCTGGGAGCACACCCGGCCCGGCGAGGACGCGGTCGAGCGGATGGACGAGGAGGTCGCGCTGGCCAAGCAGCGCTACGAGGAGGCCCTCGAGGAGGGCGTCGAGGTGCGGCGGGCCGCGCACGTGGCCGAGGTGGCCGCCGAGGTGCTCGCCGAGGAGGCCAGGCTCGCCGAGGACGAGGCGTGGATCGCCCGGCTGGAGGCCGAGCAGGCGGCCGGGCTGTCCGGGTTGCTGCAAGGGCCCGGAGATTCCCCCGGGCCCTCGGCACAGCACTAGAAGATCAGTGGACCTCGACGAGGTCCACCACGAAGATCAGGGTCTCGTTCGGCTTGATCACGCCACCGGCGCCGGACGCGCCGTAACCCAGGTGCGGCGGGATGGTGAGCTTGCGGCGGCCGCCCACCTTCATGCCGGCGACACCCTGGTCCCAGCCGGCGATGACCTGCTGGCCACCGACCCGGAAGCCGAGGGCCTCGCCCCGGTTGTAGGAGGCGTCGAACTCCTTGCCGGTCGAGTGCGCCACGCCCACGTAGTGGACGCTGACGTACGCGCCGGACTTGGCCTCCTGGCCGGTGCCCTCCACGATGTCCTCGACGAGCAGGTCGCTGGGGGCTTCCGCGGGGATGGGGCCGACGTCAGGCTTGTTCATGAATACTCCCGTTTGGTGTGACCGGACTCGGTCATGCAATCACAGCCGGGCGGTCACTGAACGAGCGGTGCCGGATCTCCGTATCCACGGGTGACCGGGAGCGTCCCGGTCGTGGTAACCCGCCTGGGGGATTCCGTGCACGTCCGCCGCCTCTGCGCCGTCGCTCTGCTGAGCGCGGCCGCCACGTTCGCCGTACCGGTCACGTCCGCGTCCGCGCACGGCGCGCCGATCACGCCGATCAGCCGGTCGGCTGCCTGCGCCGGCAACGGCATCAAGACCGGGGCCACGGCGTGCAAGGCGGCGAAGGCGGCCACCGGCGGGTTCATCGGGGCGTACGACAACCTGCGGATCGCGAACGTCAAGGACGACCGGACGTCGGTGCCGGACGGCAAGCTGTGCAGCGGCGGGCTCGACGCGTACCGGGGGCTCGACCTGGCCCGGGACGACTTCCCGTCGACCGAGGTGAGGTCCGGGCAGAAGCTGGCGATCGAGTACCGCGGGACCATCCCGCACCAGGGCGAGTTCCGGATCTACCTGAGCAAACCGGGGTACGACCCGGCGAACAAGCTGACCTGGGACGACCTGGGCAGCAAGCCCCTGGCGGCGTTCACCGACCCGCCGCTGACCGACGGGGCGTACCGGATGAGGGTCAGCCTGCCGGAGCGCACCGGGCGGCAGATGCTCTACGTGGTGTGGGAGACCTCGAGCACGCCGGACACGTATTACTCGTGCTCGGATCTGGACTTCCCGGCCGCCGCGGTGGTGAAGAAGACGACGCCCGCCCCGACGAAGGCCGCTACCAAGAAGGCGGCCGCGCCCGTCGCGACGACGGCCACGCCGTCCGAGGAGCCGGCCGCAGAGGCGGCGGAGACGACCGCCCCGGCGACCGCCGATCCGGTGCTCGCCGCGGCCACGAGTGCGGGCGACGACGACACCACGGTGGGTCACTATCTGATCGCCGGAGCCCTCGGCGTGGCCGTCCTGGCCGCCGGGATCGCCCTTCTGGGCCGGGTTCGCCGGCGTCGAGAAGGCCTCTGAGCAGCACATTCGGGCAACCTGTGAAAAGCCGTAGAAGTATCTCCAAAAAACCTTTGAACCCCTGGTTCGTGGATCACGTAATCATCGGCGTCGACAATGCAACGCCCGTCCGGCCCCCAACAGACGAAAGGCCCAGCATGAGTCGTAGTCGCTACCGTGCCCAGGCGTTCCCGCGGTTCAATCGTCGGCGGATGCTGGCGCTCACCGCCGCCGGCGTCGGGGTCTCGGCCGCTTCGGTTGCCGGGCTCAGCCTCGCTGGTGAGAACGACAAGTCCGCGTCGTCGGACAACTCGCCGCTCATCATTTCCGTACGGGACGCCAAGAAGGGCGTCATCGACCTCTTCTCCGGCGAATCCAAGAAGACCGTCACCGATAAGAAACTCGCCGCCCAGCTGCTCAAAGCTGCCGGTCGCTGACCCGGAGGATCACAGACAAAATGTCTTCTCACCGCGAAGCCCCGGAAATCAGCAAGGACCCGGTCGCCGACAGTTCTGACCTGTACGCGTTCGTCAGTCCCGACGATCCGGATACGGTCACCATCATCGCGAACTACGTCCCGTTGCAGATTCCGGCGAGTGGCCCGAACTTCTTCGAGTTCGGCGATGACGTGCTCTACGAGGTGCACATCGACGCGAACGGCGATGCGCGCCCGGACATCACGTACCAGTTCCGGTTCGTCACCGAGCTGCGCAATGACCGGACGTTCCTTTACAACACCGGTCCGATCGAGTCGCTGGACAGTGAGAACTGGAACCGCCGGCAGTTCTTCTCGGTGACCAAGGTCGACCGCCACGGCAAGAGCACGGTGCTGGCCAAGAAGCTGCCCTGCCCGCCGTGCAACGTCGGCAAGGTCTCGATCGCGGACTACGAGGGTCTCGCCGCCGACGCGGTGCACAAGCTGAAGAGCGGCGAGAAGGTCTTCGCCGGCCAGCGCGCCGACGCGTTCTTCGTCGACCTCGGCTCGATCTTCGACCTGGGCACGCTGCGCCCGTTCCAGGACAAGCACCTGGTCGGCCAGAAGCTGTTCAACTACGCCGGCAAGGCGGTCAACGCGACCGACCAGACCAACGTGCACAGCATCGCGGTGCAGATCCCGCTGCACATGGTGCGCCGGGACGGCAAGAAGCGCGTCAAGGCCGACGACGCCGCCGCCGTGATCGGCGTGTGGACCTCGGCCAGCCGCCGCCAGGTGCAGGTCCGCAACGGCGAGGGCAGCAGCGCCGACGTGTACGTCGGACCGCAGGTCCAGGTGTCCCGCCTCGGCAACCCGCTGTTCAACGAGGTCATCGTCCCGATGGCGCAGAAGGACAAGTGGAACAGCCTGCCGCCGAGCGAGGACAAGAAGTTCGCCGAGTTCGTCGCGACGCCCGAGCTCGGCACCCTGCTGCCGGTGCTCTACCCGGGCCTGTTCGACAAGCTGGCCACGCTCAACAAGGCCAAGAAGGACCGCGCCGACCTGCTCGCCATCCTGCTCACCGGCATCCCCAGCGGGCTGATCGACGGCTTCCAGAACAACACCGGCGCGGTGCAGGCCGACATGCTGCGGCTGAACACCGCGATCGCGCCGGCCGCCAAGCCGAACAAGTTCGGTGTGGTCGGCGGTGACGTGGCCGGCTTCCCCAACGGCCGCCGGATCGCCGACGACGTGGTCTCCATCTCGCTGCGGGCCATCGCCGGCGTGACCGTGCCGCTGGTCGACAAGACCTTCGTGCCGGACGCCGCGGCCGCCCTGGTCGAGCAGGGCCTGAGCATCAAGGACGCCAGCGCCCCGCTGCTCAAGAAGTTCCCGTACCTGGGTACTCCCTTCGACGGATTCTCGGTGCCGTCATGAGCCACGGACACGACCACGGGCACGGCCACGCGCATCACCACCACACCCTGGCCCCGTCCGGGCAGGGCACCGTGATGCTGAACATCGGTGGCGGGATCGGCGCGCTGATCATCCACACCGCGGCGCGGTTCCACGGCCACGAGATCGAGATCAGTCCCGCGGGTGAGCCGGAGAACCGGCAGCACGCCGCGGTCCGGGCCCGGTACGTGCGCGGCGGGGTCACCTACTGCGTCGTCATCGACGCCCTGGCCGAGGGCCGGTACGCGATCTGGGCCGACGGCCCGGAACCGCTGACCGAGGTGGACGTCCGCGGCGGCTTCGTCGCCGAGTTCGAGTGGCCGGAAACCGCGGTCCCCGGGCGGACCCTGCTGACGGTTTAACGCCTAGTGTGGGGGTCATGACAGGCGGTTCTGTTCGTGGCCCCGGCACGCCGGGTGCGGACGTGCCCGTCCACGTCGAACTGCGCACCACCGACGTGGAGGAGGCCCGCGCCTTCTGTCGCAAGCTGTACTACGACCCACTGCGGATTGAACCGGTCGGTGACCCCGGCCGGTTCGATTTCCGCGCGGACGTCGTCGAGCTCGGGCCGATCACGGTCGGCGAGGTCGGCTACGGCACCGACATCAGGATCTCCTCCGGTGGTCTGGAGACGGCCTACCACGTGCTGGCGCCGCTGACCGGGATGCTGCGGTCCCGGCACCGGGGCACGGTGGTGCTCGCCGATCCGACCCGGGCCGTGGTCTACCGGCCGACCGGTGACATCGAGCTGGAGTGGCCCGGCACCTGCCGGCTGCTCAGCGTCAAGGTGGAACGCACCGCCCTGGAACGGGAACTCGACGCCGCCCTGGATCAGCGGGTGGTCTCGCCGTTGCCGCTGGGCGCCAGCTTCGACGTGGCCGACGGCCCGGGCCGGACCTGGGTGGCGCTGGTCCGGTTGCTGCTCGCCGAGCTGCGCGGGCCGGACGGGCTGGCCAGCCAGCCACGGATGGCGGCGCGCTGGCGGGACATGGTGGTGAGCGGGCTGGCGCTGACCGTCGAGCATCCGTACGGCGAGGAGCCGGCCGGGCTGCAGGGGCCGTACCGGCCGCGGACGGTGAAGCGGGCGCTGGACGTGATGCACGCCGAGCCGTGGCGGTCGTACACGACACGGGACCTGGCCAGCGTCGCCGGAGTCGGGATCCGGGTGCTGCAGGACGGGTTCCGGCAGCACGTCGGGATGTCGCCGATGACGTATCTGCGGCGGTTGCGCCTGGACGGGGTGCACGCCGAGCTGTCCCGGACCGACCCGGGCGGTGTCAGCGTGAGCGAGGTGGCGTACCGGTGGGGGTTCACCCATCTGGGGCGCTTCGCCGGCGCCTATCGCGAGCGGTTCGGCGTCCCGCCGTCCGCGACGCTGCGCGGCCGGGCCTGACCGGCGGCTGGCCCGCAGGGGTGTCTCCGGGCACCGGAGACACCCCTGCGGGCCAGCCAGGACCCGGCGGCGCGCCGTGGCCCGGGGTGGTCGGGTCTAGAGTTCGACCTTCTGGCCCTTGCCGATGACGACCACGCCGCTGTCGCTCACCGTGTAGAGCTTGCGGTCGCGGTCCAGGTCGACGCCGATCTGGGCGCCCTCCGGGATGATCACGTTCTTGTCGATGATGGCGTTGCGGATCACCGAGCGGCGGCCGACCGAGACGCCCTCCATCAGGACCGAGCCCTCGACGTGCGCCCAGGAGTTCACCCGGACGTTCGGCGAGATGATCGAGCGTTCGACCAGGGCGCCGGAGACCACCACGCCGGGGGAGATCATCGACTCGATGGCGCGGCCCTGGCGGTCGTCGTAGCCGTGGACGAACTTCGCCGGCGGCCACGAACCGTAGTTGGTGAAGATCGGCCACTCGTGGTTGTAGAGGTTGAAGATCGGCAGGGTGGCGATCAGGTCCATGTGGGCCTCGTAGAACGAGTCCAGCGTCCCCACGTCCCGCCAGTAGCCGAGGTCGCGCTCGGTGCTGCCGGGGACGTCGTTGTCGCGGAAGTCGTAGACGTTCGCCTCGCCGCGCTCGACCAGCATCGGGATGATGTTGCCGCCCATGTCGTGCTTGCTGTCCGGGTTCTGCGCGTCGGCGGTGACCGCCTCGCAGAGCGCCCGGGCGGTGAACACGTAGTTGCCCATCGAGGCGTAGACCTCGTCCGGGGAGTCGGGCAGGCCCTGCGCGTCGCGGGGCTTCTCCCGGAAGGCGCTGATCTTCTTGCCGTCCGCGCCGACGTCGATCACGCCGAACTGGTCGGCCATGCTCAGCGGCTGGCGGATGCCGGCCACGGTGACCGCGGCGCCCGAGGCGATGTGGTCGTTGACCATCTGCTTCGGGTCCATGCGGTAGATGTGGTCGGCGCCGAAGACGATGACGTAGTCCGGCGACTCGTCATTGATCAGGTTGAGGCTCTGGTAGATGGCGTCGGCCGAGCCGGCGAACCAGCGCGGGCCGAGCCGCTGCTGCGCCGGTACCGGGGTGACGTAGTTGCCCAGCAGCGTGGACATCCGCCAGGTCTTGGAGATGTGCCGGTCCAGTGAGTGCGACTTGTACTGGGTCAGCACGACGATCTTGAGGTAGCCCGCGTTCGCGAGATTGGACAGGACGAAATCGATCATGCGGTAGATACCACCGAACGGAACACCGGGTTTGGCCCGGTCCGCCGTGAGGGGCATCAGGCGCTTGCCTTCTCCACCAGCCAGAACGATCGCAAGCACCTTGACAGCCATGGCAAGGACGCTAATATCCCGGCCTGCCGTTCGCCACCCAAAGGGTCACGAACTTTGGTCAAGCTGCCGTGGCGCTGCTCTCCCGGAGCAGGTTTTCGATCACCTCAGGGGCCGCCGGACGCCCGAAATGATAGCCCTGCACGAGGTCGCAGCGGAGCTCCCGCAGCAGCCTGGCCTGCGCTTCCGTCTCCACACCCTCGGCAACGGTGACCAGGTCCCGGCTGTGCGCCAGGTCGAGGATGGCCCGGGTGAAACTGATTTCCCGCGGCGACGGCGGATCTTGGTGCCGGCTGATGAACGAACGGTCGATCTTGAGAATGTCCACCGGCAGCTCGTGCAGATAGGCCAGCGAGGAGTAGCCGGTCCCGAAGTCGTCGATCGCGATCCGGACACCGTGCTCGCGCAACCGGCCGAGCACCGGGGTGTCCGCGGCGTCGATCAGCACCGACTCGGTGATCTCCAGGACCAGCCCGGCCGGCGGCATCCCGGTCTCGGCCAGGATGCCCAGCACGGTGTCGGCGAAGTCCGGGTCGCGCAGCTGGTAGGTGGAGACGTTCACGGTCACGTAGACGCCGTCCCGGCGGTACCAGCCGGCCGCCCGGGCGCAGGCCTCGCGCAGCGCCAGGACGCCGAGCTGCCCGATCAGGCCGGTCTGCTCGGCGACCGGGATGAACACCACCGGCGGGATCAGCTCACCGTCGTGCCGCCAGCGCATCAGCGCCTCGGCACCGGTCATCCGGCCGGTCATCGGGTCCACCACCGGCTGGTAGTGCAGGAACAGCGAGCCGTCGGCGAGGGCCTGGCGCAGCCCGGCGGCGATCCGGGCCCGCTCGTTCTGCTCGGCGCGCAGCGTCTCGTCGAACCGCGCCAGGCAGGCTCCGCCCGCCTGTTTGGCCGCCCGCAGCGCGAGGTCCGCGTCACCGAGCACGGCCGTGGGCAGATTTCCCGGTACGGCCTCGGCCAGGCCGGCGCTGGCGGTCAGGTGGATCCGGCGGTCGTCCACGGTGACCGGCACGCCCGCGATGGTCTCCAGCACCCGCGCGGCAAGCTCGGCGCCCTGACCCGGATCGGTCAGCAGCAGGCCGAATTCGTCCCCGCCCAGCCGCGCCACCAGCACCGCCTCCGGCGCGAACAGCAGCAGCCGGCCGGCCAGCTGACGCAGCACCTCGTCGCCGACCGGATGCCCGTACGCGTCGTTGACCTCCTTGAAGCCGTCCAGCGAGCAGAGCAGCAGGCTGTGCGGCCGGTCCCGGACGGCCGGGTGGGCCAGCTGCTCGAAGAACAGGTCCCGGTTCGCCAGCCCGGTCAGCGCGTCGTGCCCGGCCCGGTACTGCAAGCGCCGCTGCAGCGCGGCCTGCTCGTCGATCGCGGTCCGCAGGTCGGCGGCGCGGTCGTCGGAGCTGCGCGCGTGCCGCTGGGCGATCCGGGCCAGCAGCGAGATCCGGACCAGCAGCAGCCCGCACAGCGCCGAGACGAGCAGCGCCGGCACGATCGTCGCCGCGGCCGGCCCGTCCCGGCTGATCAGGCCGCCGGCGATCGGCAGCAGCGGGCAGAGCACCGCGGTGGCGACGATCCCGGCCAGCTTGCCCCGGCTGAGCGGGCGGCCGGTGGTGGTCTCGACGGCGCCGAGGGTTGCCGCGCCGGGGTGCAGTGCGGCCGCGGTGGCCAGCACCCCGGCGAACTGGATGAACAGGTAGGAGCCGCCGCCGGGCAGGAACGGGGCGGTGCCGGTGCCGTTGGTGGCCGCGTACAGCAGGTGGCCGCCGAGCAGGCTCGCGCCGGACGCGCCGAGCAGCCGGGCCGAGGTGCGCCGGGTGGTCAGGCTCCGCAGCGTGGTGGCCAGCAGGATCATGTCGAGCAGGCCGTAGAACGCCGCCATGACCTTGTCGACCTGCTGGTAGCCGGGGTCGCCGAGGTACGGCAGCACGACGAAGGACCAGGCCACCATGCCCAGCCCGACGACCACCGAGCCGGCCTCGACGCCGAACTCGGCGAGGCTGCCGGAGCGGCGGCGGCGGTTCAGCAGCAGCGCCGCGGCGGCGGCGAAGACGTACAGCGGCACCAGCGACATCCCGGACGGGGTGGTGGCCGGCGCGATCGGGCCGAGCGTCCAGAACGCCGCCGCCAGCACCCCGGCGGCGCGCGAGGCGGTGAGCAGCCACCAGCCGAGCCGGGCGCCGGGTGCCGAGCGGGTCAGCGCCCGCAGGGTGACCGCGATCCCGGCGATCTGGATGGCGAAGAAGACCGGTCCGCCGGCGGTGCCCGCGGTGAGCTGGGTGGCCGTGACGGCCAGTGCGCCGAGCACCAGGGCGTACTGCCACGTCGCGATCCTGCTCCGGTTCTGCACCGCTCCATCACAGCCGGGAGCGGTTGCGGCCGGGTAGCAGAGGGCGCTCGCCCGGGTTGCGGGCTATCCTGCGTGGCGTGGCCGACGCTTCGAGTCTCCGTGTGGACCTGCTCACCCGTGAATACCCGCCGGAGGTGTACGGCGGCGCCGGGGTGCACCTGGAATACCTCGCCAGGGATCTGCGACGGCTCACCGACGTGCGGGTGCACTGCTTCGGCGCGCCGCGCACCGAGGAGGGCGTGACGGCGTACCCGGAACCGGCCGAGCTGGCCGGGGGGAACGCCGCGCTGCGCACCATGGGGGTGAACCTGGCGATGGCGTCCGGCTGCGAGGGCGCGAGCGTGGTGCACAGCCACACCTGGTACGCGAACTTCGCCGGGCACACCGCGAAACTGCTGCACGGCGTGCCGCACGTGGTGACCACGCACAGCCTGGAGCCGTTGCGGCCGTGGAAGGCCGAGCAGCTCGGCGGCGGGTACGCGCTGTCGTCGTTCTGCGAGCGGACCGCGATCGAGCACGCCGACGCGATCATCGCGGTCTCCGGCGGGATGCGGCGCGACGTGCTCAAGGCGTACCCGTCGGTGCACCCGGACCGGATCCACGTGGTCTACAACGGCATCGACACGGCGTTGTACGCCCCTGATCACGGGACGGATGTCGTCGACCGGCTCGGCATCGACCGCAACCGGCCCAGCGTGGTCTTCGTCGGGCGGATCACCCGGCAGAAGGGCCTGCCGTACCTGATGCGGGCCTGCCACGACCTGCCCGCCGACACCCAGATCATCCTGCTGGCCGGCGCGCCGGACACCCCGGAGATCGCCGCCGAGGTCGCCGCGCTCGCCGACGACCTGCGCGCCGCCCGGGACCCGGACGGCGTCGTCTGGGTCTCCGAGATGCTGCCCAAGCACGAGGTCATCCAGGTGCTCACGCACGCCACGGTGTTCGTCTGCCCGTCCGTCTACGAGCCGATGGGCATCGTCAACCTGGAGGCGATGGCCTGCGAGACCGCTGTCGTGGCCACCGCCACCGGCGGCATCCCCGAGGTGGTCGCGGACGGCGAGACCGGCCTGCTGGTCCCGATCGAGCAGGTCGAGGACGGCACCGGCACCCCGGTGCACCCGGAGAAGTTCGTCGCCGACCTGGCCGCCACCCTCACCAAGGTCCTGCGCGACCCGCAGCTCGCCGAGCAGATGGGCAAGGCCGGGCGTCGCCGGGCGGTGGAACACTTCAGCTGGGCGCGGATCGCCGAGGACACCCTGAACGTGTACCGGTCGGTGCTGTGACGGCCGCTCAACGGCTGCGTCTGGGACTCCTGCTCTCGGTGGTGCTGGTCGCCGCGCTGGCGGTCGGCGCGGGGCTGGTGCGTGCCGCGTTCTACACCGAGCCCGCCGCCGGCGCGGCGGGTACGGCGCCGCAGGCCGCCGGCCAGGTCATCCCGGCCGGCACCACCGGGCAGTGCGCCGGGCAGCCGGCCACCGCCACCCGGGAGCTGCGCGGGATGTGGCTGACCACGGTCTACAACATCGACTTCCCCAGCAAGCAGGGGCTCGGCGAGGCCCAGGTCAAGGCGGAGTACCTGAAGTGGCTCGACCTCGCGGTCGCGCAGAACCACAACGCGATCTTCGTGCACGTGCGGCCGAGCGGTGACGCGTTCTGGCCGTCGGCGTACGCGCCGTGGTCGAACTGGCTCACCGGCCGGCTCGACGGGAAGTCACCCGGCTGGGACCCGATGGCGTTCATGGTCGCCGAGGCGCACGCCCGCGGGCTGGAGTTCCACGCGTGGTTCAACCCGTACCGGGGCACCCAGCCGGCGCCCAGCGGCGCGGGAACCGACCTGACGAAGCTCGCGCCGAACCACCCGCTGCGGCTGCACCCGGAGTGGCGGATCGCCTACCCGGCCAAGAGCAAGCAGGGCCGGCTCTACTTCGACCCGGGCATCCCGGCGGCGCGCAAGTTCGTCGAGGACTCGATGCTGGAGGCGGTGCAGAAGTACGACGTCGACGGCGTGCACTTCGACGACTTCTTCTACCCGTACCCGGAGGAGGGCCAGGACTTCCCGGACAAGGCCAGCTTCGCCAAGTACGGCGCCGGCAAGTCGAAGGGCGACTGGCGCCGCGACAACGTGAACGTGCTGGTCCGGGAGATGCACGAGCGGTTGCAGGCGCTGAAGCCGTGGGTGAGCTTCGGGATCAGCCCGTTCGGGATCTGGCGCAACAAGTCCTCGGACGCCGGCGGGTCGGCGACCAACGGGCTGGAGAGCTACGACGCCATCTACGCCGACACCCGGACCTGGGTGCGGGAGGGCTGGCTGGACTACATCGTGCCGCAGCTGTACTGGACGATCGGCTTCGCCAAGGCCGACTACGCCAAGGCGCTGCCGTGGTGGGTGCAGACGGTCAAGGGCACCAAGGTGCAGCTCTACATCGGCATGGGTGACTACCGGGTGGGTGAGAAGGGTGACTGGAGCGATCCGGCCGCGCTCGACCGGCAGATGGCCCTGAACCGGAAGTACGGCGTGCAGGGTGAGGTGCACTTCAGCGCGGCGTCGGTGCGGGACGACAAGCGCGGGGCGATCAGCCGGTACCGCAAGGCGTACTACGCGTCGCCGGCGCTGCCGCCCCGGATGGACCGGCGGGTGGCGCCCGCTCCGCCCACGCCGCAGCTCACCGCGGGGTTGCGGGGCACGTCCGGTCAGCTGGTGCTGACCGCGGCCGGGCTCGCGTCGACGAACTGGGCGCTGTACCGGACCACCGGCGGTCCGGCGACGCTGGTGTCCACCGGGCGGACCGGCGCGGAGATCACCGATCCGCATCCGGCGGCGAACGCCACGTACTGCCTGAGCGCGGTGGACCGGTCCGGGAACGAGAGCCCGCTCAGCGCCGGCTACGCCGCCCCCACGGCCTGAAACCTGTCTGGTACGCCTACGGAGCGCACGTCCGTAGGCTACGAGCCACGTCCCGTGGTGGTCCCGCGCGACACCGCGCTCCCTCCGGCCGCCCCGCGCCTCCCGGCCCGGCCGGCAACTGACCGGAAATACCATCTGATGTGGGTGTTTCGGGTGTGGCCCCACCGCTCGCCCGCCTGGCAGCCGGGCCTGGGCAGCTCGGGGCACCAGCCCGGGTCGGTTCAGGCGACCTCGCAGTAGACCGGCGTGCCGGGCCTGGCCAGCGCGGCGACCTCGGTGAGCATCTCCTCGGCCAGCTCGGGGTCGATGTCCTCAGCATCCGCGGCCCGCAGCGCGAGCCAGCGCTCGGCCAGATCGGCGAGCGCGGCGGGATCCGCGCCGGCGAGGGCGGCGGTCAGCTCCGCCGAGAGGCGGAGCACGATCGGGCCGTCCTCGTCGCCGAGGTCCTCTGCCCCGGCGACCGCGTCGAGGTCGCTGCCGAGCAGCAGCCCCTCCCACTCCTCGAGCGACGCGAAGATGTCGAAGTTGCCGTACTCGAGGGCGTCGTCGCCGGGGCCCGAGGGCCGCGGCCGCGTCGTCCGCGGCGCCGTAGAAGCTGATGATCGTGCTCACCGTGCCAACCTAGGCCGCGACCCGGCTCGGCGCAGGCGGTCCGCTTCCGGCCAACCCTTTTCCGGTACGGACACGGAGCGGCCGGTCACCGCAGGGGCCACCGGCTGGTGCTGAGGGTTGCCTCGACCGGCCGGAGGCAGCCCTCAGCGCCAGCCGGGGTCGGGACCGGGGCGCGGCCCGGGCCCCGGGCTGGTTGTCAGGGGTGTCTCGAGGGAGGTGAGGCACCCCTGAGAGCCAGCCGGTAGCGGGTCAGCTGGTGACTGTGCCGGCGGTGAGGTTGAAGTGGCGGGTGGTGGTGACGGCCTCGAGCATGCGGCGGTCGTGGGTGACCAGCAGCAGGGTGCCGGTGTAGGTGGACAGGGCCGACTCCAGCTGCTCGATCGCCGCCAGGTCCAGGTGGTTGGTGGGCTCGTCGAGGACCAGCAGGTTCACGCCGCGGGCCTGGAGCAGTGCCAGGGCCGCGCGGGTGCGTTCGCCGGGGGACAGGGTGGCGGCCGGGCGGATCACGTGGGCCGAGCGGAGACCGAACTTGGCCAGCAGGGTGCGGACGTCGGCGTCGCTGAGGTCGGGGACCGCGGCCCCGAACGCGAGCGACAGCGGCTCGTCGCCGAGGAACAACCCGCGGGCCTGGTCGACCTCGCCGACCACGACGCCGGAGCCGAGAGCGGCCGCGCCGGAGGTCAGCGGGAGCCGGCCGAGCAGGGCCGCCAGCAGCGTGGACTTGCCGGAGCCGTTCGCGCCGGTGATCGCGACCCGGTCGGCCCAGTCGATCTGCAGGGTGACCGGGCCGAGGGTGAACCCGCCGCGCTCGACGACGGCGTCGCGCAGGGTCGCCACCACCGCGCCGGCCCGGGGCGCCGTGGCGATCTCCATCCGCAGCTCCCACTCCTTGCGGGGCTCCTCGACCACGTCCAGCCGTTCGATCATCTTCTCGGTCTGCCGGGCCTTGGCGGCCTGCTTCTCGCTGGTCTCGCCGCGCAGGTTCCGGCCGATCTTGTCGTTGTCGGTGGACTTGCGGCGGGCGTTGCGCACGCCCTTCTCCATCCAGCCGCGCTGCATCCGGGCGCGTTCGAGCAGGTCGTCCTTCTTGCCGGCGTACTCCTCGAACTCCTCGCGGGCGTGCGTGCGGGCCCGCTCGCGCTCCTCGAGATAGGCCGCGTAGCCGCCGCCGAAGAGCTGGATCCGCTGCTGGTGCAGGTCCAGCTCTAGGATCTTGGTGACCGTGCGGGTGAGGAACTCGCGGTCGTGGCTGACCACCACCACACCGGCGCGCAGTCCGCCGACGAAGCGCTCCAGCCGGGCCAGGCCGTCCAGGTCGAGGTCGTTCGTCGGCTCGTCGAGCAGGTAGATGTCGTAGCGGCTGAGCAGCAGCGACGCCATGCCGGCCCGAGCCGCCTGGCCGCCGGAGAGCGCGGTCATCGGGTGTTCGAGGGCGACCGTCAGGCCGAGTTCGGCGGCGGTGGCCTCGGCGCGCTCGTCCAGGTCGGCGCCGCCGAGGTCGAGCCAGCGTTCGAGGGCCACGGCGTACCGGTCGTCGGCGCCGGCCGCGTCGGTGGCCAGGTCCTCGGCGGCGGTGTCCATGGCCTGCTGGGCGGCGGCGACGCCGGTGCGCCGGGCCAGGAAGTCCCGCACGGACTCCCCGGCGCGGCGTTCGCGCTCCTGCGGGAGGTAGCCGACGTTGGCGGTGGGCGGGCTGAGCGCGACACCGCCGCTCTCCGCGGGCAGCAGGCCGCCCAGCGTACGCAAGAGGGTGGTCTTGCCCGCCCCGTTGACACCGACCAGCCCGATCACGTCACCGGGGGCGACCACCAGGTCGAGTCCGGTGAAAAGGCTGCGGTCGCCGTGCCCAGCGGCGAGTTCCCGGGCGATCAGTGTGGCGCTCATCAGTCAGCCATCCTATGCAGTGCGCCGCTAAACCTTCAGAACGGGCGTCCACCGGTCGATGCACCTCCCGTGACGAGGCAGGGACGCAGGGTAAGACCAGATCGTTCGGTACGCCGAGCGGCGCTCCGCCGTGACCCGCTCATGCTCACCGCGATCGCGTGGACCGCGCTCGGCGCCGTCCTGCTGTTCACCTTCGGCGGCGAGCCGAACTCCCAGGTCCGGGTCTTCTGGCTGTTCCAGCCCCCGCTGGACCTGCTGCTCGTCTACTCGTCCTGGCGGGTGTACCGGATCGCGACCGGGCCGATCCGCCGCTACTGGCGCCTGCAGACCATCGGCGCCTCGCTGTTCTTCTGCGGTGACGTGGTGCAGACCGGGTTCGCGCTGTTCCGGCGGGACCAGTGGTCCACGGCCGGCGGCGACATCCAGTCCACCTGCTTCGCGGTCGGCCTCGGCCTGATCATCGTGGGCATGCTGATCCACCCGCTGCCCGGGCGCACCGCCCGGGAGTCGCTGGCGTTCTGGCTGGACTCGGCGACCGTGATGGTCGGAGGAGCGGTGGTCGCCTGGTGCTTCGCGGTCACCCCGGACCAGCAGGACAAGAACGCCAGCCTGATCGGGTCCCTGGCGGCCGGCGCCGTCGTGCTGACCTCCGCGTTCGCCGCGGTGAAACTGATCCTCAGCGGGAACGCGCCGATGCACAAGGCGGCCGCCACCCCGATGATCGTCGCGGCGGTGGTCAACGCCGTCGGGCTGTTCGTGGCCCCGCCCGGCGCGCACGACTCGTTCCCGCCGCACGTCTACGTGATCCGGCTGCTGCCGTCGCTGCTGATCGCGATGGGACCGCGCAACCAGGAGATCCTCGCGCGGTTCGACGAGACCGCGTTCGGCTCGCGGCGGCGGCGGCCCTACAGCCTGCTTCCGTACGGATCGATCCTGGTGGTCTTCGTGACCATGCTGGTGGTGTTGCCGAACGGGCTCGACACCCGGCTGTGGGGCGTGGTCACCGGTCTCGGGATCATCGTGGCGCTGGTGGTGGCCCGGCAGCTGGCCGCGTTCCACGACAACACCAGCCTCATCGACCAGTTGCGCGAGCACCAGGAACGGCTGAGCCACCAGGCGCTCTACGACGAGCTGACCGGCCTGGCGAACCGCGCGCACTTCCGCGAGGAGACCACCACGGCGCTGGACGGCGCCGCCCCCGGCACCGTCGCGCTGCTGCTCGTCGACCTGGACGGGTTCAAGGCGGTGAACGACACGCACGGCCACGGTGCCGGTGACCTGCTGCTCGCCGGGGTGGCCGAGAAGCTGCGCCAGTCGGTGCGCTCCGGTGACCTGGTCGCGCGGCTGGGCGGCGACGAGTTCGCGGTGCTGCTGCGCGACTGCACGGTCCGCGACGCCGAGCAGACCGCGCAGCGGATCCTGCGGTCGATGGGCGACCCGATCGAGGTGGGGGAGACGGCGGTGCGGGCCAACGCCAGCATCGGCATCGCCTGCGTGGGTGAGGGTGACGACGACGTCCGGTCGCTGCTGCACGACGCGGACATCGCCATGTACACCTCGAAGCACCAGGGCAAGGGCACCTGGAACCGCTACGAAGCGGGAATGGTGCTCAGCCACTAGACGATCGGCACGGCCGTTCCGCTGACCCGGACACCGGGCTCGCCCGGGACCAGCCGCACGGTGATCCGGCTCGGGCGGCCCAGGTCGTCGCCCTGGCGCAGGTCCAGGGTCGCGTCGTCGCCGACGAGGCCCAGCTCCCGCAGGTACCCGCCGAACGCCGCGGCTGCCGCGCCGGTCGCCGGGTCCTCGTAGACCCCGCCGATCGGGAACGGGTCGCGGACGTCGAAGGACGCCTCGCCGGCGCGGAACACCAGCTGGATCGTGGTCCAGCCGCGCTCGGTCATCAGCGCCGTCAGGGCCGGCACGTCGTAGTCCAGGTCGGCGAGGCGGGCCCGGCTGGTCACCGCGATGATCGGGTGGTGCGCGCCGGCGTACGCGACCCGCGGCGGCAGGGCCGGGTCGAGGTCGGCGGCCGGCCAGCGCAGCGTGCCGAGCAGCGCGGCCAGATCCGCGTCGGCCAGCGGCGCGACCCGGGTGGCGACGCTGGTCAGCGTGGCGACCCCGGTGGTGTCGACGGTCACCGGCACGTCGCCCACGTTCGTCACGAACACGTGGTCGCCGGGGCCGAGCGCTACCGCGGTGGCCACCGTCGCGTGGCCGCAGAACGGGATCTCGGTGAGCGGGCTGAAGTACCGCACCCGGTACCGGTCACCGGCCTGCTCGGTGATGAACGCGGTCTCGGAATAGCCCAGCTCAGCGGCGATCTCCAGCATCCGGGAGTCGTCGAGGGCGGAGGCGTCCAGGACCACGCCGGCCGGGTTGCCGCCGGCCGGGTCTTCGGTGAATGCCGCGTACCGATCAATCATGGGGAAATCCTGCGCCGCGGCCGCCGCCGTGGCACAGAGCCAATCTCGCGGCCCTGGCCGCGTTGCCGATCACAGTCGTCGTTGTCCGGTCTGGCGGAGTAGCGTTCCTGCGGTGACTGAGGGGCTGACCACGACCACTTCTGAACCTCCCGCCGACCTGCCGCGCACGCTGGGCGAGCTGCGTGCCACCGGGCACGAGTTCCGCACCGTCAAGGAAGAGCTGCGCGACAACCTGCTCCACCGGCTCCGCTCCGGCGAGCCGCGTTTCCCCGGCATCGTCGGTTATGACGACACCGTGCTCCCCGAGGTCGAGCGGGCGCTGCTCGCCGGCCACGACATGGTCCTGCTCGGCGAACGGGGCCAGGGCAAGACCCGCCTGATCCGGGCCCTGGCCGGGCTGCTGGACGAGTGGACGCCCGTCATCACCGGCTCCGAGCTGCACGAACACCCGTATCATCCGCTCACCCCGGCCAGTCGCCGGCTGGCCGCCGAGGCCGGTGACCTGCTGCCGATCTCCTGGCTGCACCGCTCCGAGCGGTACGGCGAGAAGCTGGCCACCCCGGACACCAGCGTCGGCGACCTGATCGGCGACGTCGACCCGATCAAGGTGGCCGAGGGCCGGGCCCTGGGTGACCCGGACACCATCCACTTCGGTCTGGTGCCGCGCACCAACCGGGGCATCTTCGCGGTCAACGAGCTGCCCGACCTGGCCGAGCGCATCCAGGTGTCGCTGCTCAACGTGCTCGAGGAGCGCGACATCCAGGTCCGCGGCTACAAGCTGCGGCTGCCGCTCGACCTGCTGCTGGTCGCGTCGGCCAACCCGGAGGACTACACCAACCGGGGCCGGATCATCACCCCGCTCAAGGACCGGTTCGGCGCGGAGATCCGCACCCACTACCCGGTCGACCTGGAGCTGGAGACCGCGCTGATCCGGCAGGAGGCGGCACTGGTCGCGTCCGTTCCGGATCACCTGATCGACGTGCTGGCCCGGTACACCCGGGCGGTCCGCGAGTCGTCGTCGGTGGACGCCCGCTCCGGCGTCTCGGCCCGGTTCTCGATCGCCGCGGCGGAGACCGTGGCGGCGTCCGCGCTGCGCCGGTCCGGGCTGCGCGGCGAGCGCGAGGCGGTGGCCCGGATCTGCGACACCGTGTCGGTGACCTCGACGCTGCGCGGCAAGGTCGAGTTCGAGAGCGGTGAGGAGGGCCGGGAGACCGAGATCCTCGGTCACCTGCTGCGGGTGGCCACCGCGGAGACGTTCCGGGACCGGCTGGCCGGCCTCGACCTGTCCGGGTTCACCGACCTGGTCGCCGAGGGCGCGATCATCCAGACCGGTGACCTGGTCAGCGCGGCCGACCTGCTGGCGCAGATCCCGACCGTGCCGGGCCTGGCCAAGGTGCTCGACCGGCTGGGGCTCGGTGACGCGCCGAGCCCGGGGCAGGCGGCGTCCGGGATCGAGTTCGTCCTGGAGGGGCTGCACCTGACCCGGCGGCTGGCCAAGGAAATGACCGACGACGGCCGCACCCTGTACGGGAGCTGACCGTGGCCGGCAATGTTTTCCGCTACGGCGCGTGGCGGGACGGGCCCGATCCGCTCGCCCCGCCGTACGACGTGCGCGCCGCGGTCGACGAGATGGGCGAGCGGGTCCTGCGGGGTGACAACCTGCGCGACGCGCTGCGCGACCTGATCCGGCGCGGCCCCCGCGAGGGCCGTGGCCTTGACGAGCTGCGCGACCGGGCCCGGCGGATGCGGCGTGACGCGCTGCGCCGGGGCAACCTGGACGGCGCGGTCACCCGGGCCCGGCAGATGCTCGACCAGGCCCTGGCCACGGAGCGGGACACGCTGCGCGCCCGGGACGACATGGACGCCCGCTTCAACGAGGCGGTTCTGGACAACCTGCCCCGGTCCACCTCGCAGGCGGTCTCGGAACTGTCCGAGTACCAGTGGGCGTCACCCGAGGCGAAGGCGATCTACCAGCAGATCCTCGACGGACTGCGACAGGAGATCGTCGAGCAGCGGTTCGCCGGGATGCGCCAGGCCCTGCAGAACGGCGACTTCGCGGACGTCTCGGCGATGGTGGGTGACCTCAACGACCTGCTCGCCAAGCACGCCCGTGGCGAGGACACCACCGACGCGTTCCGCGAGTTCATGGCGAAGCACGGCCAGTTCTTCCCGGACGACCCGCAGAACGTCGACGAGCTGATCGACTCCCTCGCCCGGCAGGCCGCCGCGGCCGAGCGGCTGATGCGCTCGCTCAGCCCGCAGCAGCGCGAGGAGCTGCAGAGCCTGATGGACCAGGCGCTCGGCGACGGGCCGCTGCGCGGTCAGCTCGCCGAGATGTCCGACAACCTGCGGGCGCTGCGACCCGGCCTGAACTGGGGCCGCGGTGAGCGGATGCGGGGGAGCGAGGACCTGGGCTACGGCGACGCCGCCGCCGCGCTGGGCGAGATCGCCGACCTGGACGAGCTGCTCGACCAGCTCGGTCAGGAGCACCCGGGCGCGACCCTGGACGACGTCGACGTCGACGCGGTGGAGCGCCAGCTCGGCCGGGCCGCCGCCGACGACGTGCGGCGGCTGCGGGAGCTGGAGCGCGAGCTGCGCAAGCAGGGCTGGGTGGAACGCGACGGCGACGGGCTCACCCTGTCGCCGAAGGCGCTGCGCCGGCTCGGCCAGACCGCGCTGTCGAAGATCTTCCAGGACGTCGGTGGCAAACGCGGCGAGCACGACATGCGGGACGCCGGCGCGGCCGGTGACCTGATCGGCTCGTCGCGGCGCTGGGAGTTCGGCGACGACCAGCCGCTCGACGTGGTGCGCACGATCGGGAACGCGGTCCGGCGCCGGGCCGCCTCCCGCGACGTCGCGACGCTTCCGGTACGCCTGGAGCCGGACGACTTCGAGGTCGCCGAGACCGAGCGCCGGTCCTCGGCGGTGGTCGCGCTCTGCGTCGACCTGTCCTACTCGATGTACGCCGACGGCCGCTGGGGCCCGATGAAACAGACCGCCCTGGCCCTGTCCCAGCTGGTCGCCACGAAGTACCCGCAGGACGCCCTGCAGATCATCGGCTTCGGCAAGTACGCCGTGTCGCTGTCCCAGGGCGAGCTGGCCGGGACCGAGCCGACCATGGAGAAGGGCACGAACCTGCAGCACGCCCTGAAACTGGCCGGCCGGCACCTGCGGCGGCACCCGGGCGCCGAGCCGGTGGTGCTGGTGGTCACCGACGGCGAGCCGACCGCGCACCTGGAGGACGACGGCGAGGCGGTGTTCTGGTGGCCACCGCTGCCGGAGACCGTCGAGGCCACCGTGCACGAGGTGGACCAGCTCACCCGGTACGGCGCGACGCTCAACGTGTTCATGCTCGGCGACGACCCGGGCCTGCAGCGGTTCGTGGGCGGGGTGGCGCGGCGCAACGGCGGCCGGGTGTTCAGCCCGGACGCCGACGAGCTGGGCCGCTACGTGATCGACGACTACGTGCGGGCGAGGCGCGGCCGGCGCTGAGCTCGAGGGAAGCCGGGGAGATCACTCCCCGGCTTCCTGCTTTTTCCGGGCCGGCTTGACGGGCTTTTCCGGGCCGGCTTGACGGGCAGATGCTAAGCGCGCATACTAATTGCATGAAGACGATCGCCACCGCAGAGATCACCACCGACGTCCCCGCCGCCGCGTTCTTCGAGCGCTGGGCCGACATGGCCACCTGGCCGGAGTGGAACCTCGACACCGACTGGGTCCGCCTCGACGGCCCGTTCCAGACCGGTGCGACCGGCGTGCTCAAGCCCAAGGGCGGTCCGAAGACCCGGTTCGTCGTCGCGTCCCTGATCCCCGGCCGGGAGTTCGTCGACGTCTCCCTGCTCGCCGGCGCCCGGCTGACCTTCCACCACGAGACCGGCGCGGCGCCCGGCGGGCGCACCACGGTCACGGTCCGGGTCACCCTCGAGGGCCCGCTCGCCTTCTTCTGGAACCTGGTGCTCGGCAAGGACATCGCCGCCGGGCTGGCCGGCGACCTCGCCCGGCTGGAGCAGGCCGCCCGCACGGCGGGGGTGGCGGCGTGAACCACTGGCTCGGTGTGGTGTGCCGCGACCACGTCCGGCGGGCCACGGAGCGGGGGATCGCCCAGCTCGGCCACGGCAAACGCCCCAACCTGGCCCGGCTCGCCGCCGGTGACTGGCTGGTCTACTACTCGCCGCGGACCAGCCTGCACGACGGCGAGCCGCTGCAGGCGTGCACCGCGATCGGCCGGGTCGCCGACGACGAAATCTGGCAGGCCGACGAGGGTGACTTCCACCCGTGGCGGCGCCGGGTCGACTACCTGCCCGGCGCGATCGAGACGCCGATCAAGAGTCTGCGGCTCGACCTCACCGGCGAGCCGAACTGGGGTTATCAGCTGCGCCGGGGCCTGGTCCCGCTGACCGGGCAGGACTTCGACGTGATCCGCTCGGCCATGCAGGCCCCGCGCGTCCCGGCATGAGCCTGGCCACCCGGCACGACGGCGCCGACGACAGCACGGGTCTGCTGATGTGGCAGGTCACCAACCGGTGGCAGGCCGCGCAGCGGACCGCGCTCAAGCCGTTCGACATCACCCACGTCCAGTTCGTCCTGCTGGCCACGCTGACCTATCTCGGTCATGCCGGGCCGGTCACCCAGAAGACGCTGGCCGGGATGGCCGCCACCGACCCGATGATGACCTCCCAGGTGCTGCGGGCGCTGGAGGGCCGGGGTCTGGTGCACCGGCCCCCGCACCCCGACGACGGGCGGGCCCGGGCAGTGGCCGTCACGGAGGACGGCCGGGCGCTGGCCAACCGGGCCGTGGTCGCGGTGGAGGCGTGTGATCAGGCGTTCTTCGCCGGTCTCGGCGCGGCGCTGCCGGCCTTCACCGCCGCGCTGCGCACCGTCCGCGAGACCGCGCCGTAAAGACCGCGCCGCTCGACCTGCGCACCGTCCGCGAGACCGCGCCGCTCTACTTGCGCAGCGTCTCCGAGGGGGAGATGGCATAACGCTCCCGGTACGCGGCGGCGAACCGGCCCAGGTGGGTGAACCCGTAGCGGTACGCCACCTGAGCCACCGTCGTCTCACCCGGGTCGGCGGCGCGCAGCCCGTCGTGGACCAGCGCGAGCCGGAGCTGCCGGAGGTAGGTCATCGGGGGCATCCCGACGTACCTGGCGAAGCTCTGCTGCAGTGCCCTGGCACCCACCCCGGCGATACCGGCGAGATCAGCCACCGTGAACGGGCGGCCCGGCTGCGCCCGCATCGCCTCGACCACCCGCCGGATCGCGCCCGGCGCGGCCAGCGCCGGCGTGTGCCGGTCCAGCGAACCCCGGTGCCGATGGTCGGTGGCCAGCAGCAGGCCGGTGACCAGCGCCTCCCGCATCCGGGCGCCGATCACCGGGTGCGCGGTGAGTCCGTCCGGGTGGACCGCGTCACCGGTGACCAGCCGGACCAGCCGGGCCCAGCTCGCGCCCGGCCCGCTGCTGACGTCCAGCATCGGGCCGAGGTCGATCGGGCCGCGCACCGGCCGGTCCAGCATCGCCTCCAGCTGGGTCTCCAGCTCGGCCCGCCCGATCTTGACGGCCAGGAGCCGGCAGTCGCCGTCCCACTGGTCGACCACGGTGTCGCCGACCGGCTGGTACACCGCCGCGGTCTTCCCGGCCAGCGCCTGCTGCGGCTCGTCGCGGCCCTGATGCCAGTGCATGGCGCCGGTCAGCGGCAGGTTGACGTGGTACGCGCCCAGCTCGCCGGCCCGGATCCGGACGTCCACCCCGAACTCCAGGTCGCCGAGAGTGACCGTGTCGGTGCCGCCCACCGCGAACCGGGCCGCCCAGCCCGGCGCCGGCCGGAGCACCTCCACATCGAGCGCGTAGAAGTGTCGTTTCAGGATCGCCCGTGCCTCGTCGACGTCGGTGATCTGGAGTGTTGTCGCCCGCACGCTATACAGCCTGACCGGTGAACTGACACACCGCCAATCAGTGTAATTCGCGCCTCACCGCACCGTGTGGGCGGTTTGTGCGCTTTTACTGGTATACCGCTCGCGCTTTTTCGGTGCGGACCGCGTTCGTTCCATCACAGTCCGGTGCTGAACCGGGCCGCCGGCTCGCCGGTGAGCAGCCCGGCCGGCAGCCGCCGCCCGCAAACGACCATGAGAAGGTCCTGGCCACGCCCGTGCAGCGGCGCGCCCTCGCCGAACGTCCAGTCCTGGTCGGTGGCGACCAGCCGCACCCCGGACAGGTCGGTGCCGAAGTAACCGACACTCCGCGGCGTCATTCCCCCCAGAACCAGCGCCATCCGCGTGATCGGCACGGTCCGCCCGGGGTCGAGGGCGAGGCTGATGTCCAGGCCGTGGATCACGTCGTGCGACAGCGCCCCGGCCGGCCCGCCACCCGGCGGCGACCACGGGTGCTCCGCGTTGTCCCGGATCGCGGCGAGCAGTTGCGCGGAACTCATCGCGGCGGCGTCGCGGCGCGCGGCGCGATCCAGCATCCGGTCGTAGTTGCCGCCGGACCGCGCGAAGTCCAGCAGGAACCGCAGCGTCGACGTGCGGAACGGCAGCGTCATGTGCGCCACCACCTCCCGGACCCGCCAGCCGGCGCAGAGCGTGCCCGCGTCCCACTGCTCCGGCGTCAGCCCGGCCAGCAACCCGGCCACCTCGGTGCGCTGCGCGGCGATCTCGGTGCGTACCTGGGTCTGCATCTCGTCTCCCTCCGGGCACGCCCGCGGCGCGCTCCGCAAGGACATACGACCGCGCGGCGCCGGATTAATCGGTCCGAGTTCTTCCGGTACGACTACGGAGCGCGCGTCCGCAGGCTACGAGCCGAGCCCCGCCCGTGAGGCCGCCGCGACACCGCTGCCACGCCAGGCCGCGGCGCGCCTCCCGACCCCGGCTGGCGCTGGCGGCTGTCTCCCGGCCGTCGAGGCAGCCGCCAGCGCCAGCCGGGGCCCCTCGCCGCGGCACGGCCCGGGCAACCGATCGCGGCGCGGGTTCCGGCGCCGGCTGGTTTGCAGGGGTGTCTCCGTACCCCTGAGGCACCCCTGAGGGCCAGCCGGAGCCTGGGGCGCGCAGCGGCCGGGAGGGGTGGCGGTGTCGCGTTAGGGTCGGTGCGTGGAGGAGGCGCTGGCGGAGCTGCGGACCGAGCTGACCGGGTACTGCTATCGGATGCTCGGCTCGGGGCACGAGGCCGAGGACGCCGTGCAGGAGACGTTCGAGAAGGTCTGGCGGGCGGCCGGCCGGTTCGACGCCGAGCGCGCCTCCCTGCGGACCTGGGTCTACCGGATCGCCACCAACGTCTGCGTCGACCTGCTGCGCGGCGCGGCCCGGCGGGCGCTCCCGATCGACCTGAGCCCGGCGAGCCGGGCCGGGGAGCCGTTCGGGACGCTGCTGGCGGCCGGGGCCGAGGTGCGGCCGGTGCCGGACCGGCTGGTGCTCTCTCCGGATCCGGCGACGCTGGTGGTGCAGCGGGAGAGCGTACGGCTGGCGTTCGTGGCGGCGCTGCAGCACCTGCCGGCCCGGCAGCGGTCGGTGCTGATCCTGCGGGACGTGCTGTGCTGGCCGGCCGCCGACGTGGCGGAGCTGCTGGCGACGTCGGCGGCGTCGGTGACCAGCGCGCTGCAGCGGGCCCGGGCCACCCTGCGCGAGGTCGCGCCGCGGCCGGGCGACGTGTTCCGCCCCGCCGACGCCGGGCAGCAGGATCTACTGAAGCGGTACTGCACCGCCTTCGAGAGCCACGACGTGGCCGGGCTGGTGGCGCTGCTGCACGAGGACGCGACCACGTCGATGCCGCCGTTCGCCTGGTGCCTGCGCGGCCGGGACCAGATCGGGCTGGCGATGGCGGCGCCGGAGGCGGCCTGCGTGGGGCACCGGCTGGTGCCGGTGGTGGCGTCCGGGCAGCCGGCGTTCTGGCAGATGCGGCCGGCCGGGGACGGGTTCGCGCCGTTCGCGCTGCTGACGCTGGACATCGTGGACGGCCGGGTGGTGAACACCACCACCTGGCTGGAGACGACCGGGTGGGCGCTGCCGGTGCCGGTGGCCCCGTCACTGTGGACCTTGTTCGGGCCGGCCTGACGGCCGTCGGCCGCCGGGCATGGTCAGATGCCTAGCTTCCTAGGATGTCTTAGGGGGTGTGGCGGCCGTGACTGCACGTCGGCAACCGGTAGGCAGGTGGTTATAGTGGCTCGGCGAGCGGGCCGGACCACCACGTCCGGGTCCGCGTGTCAATACTGGCGGGGGAGAGGAAGGCCCGGCGATGTCGCAGCAGCCTGCGCCGTCCATCGAGACCTCCAACCGGATCTTCACGATTCCGAATGTGATCAGCTTCTTCCGGCTGCTCGGGGTCCCGCTCTTCCTCTATCTGCTGCTCGGCCCGCACCACGACGTCGCCGCCGTGATCGTGCTGATGGTCGGCGGCACCACCGACTGGGTCGACGGCTACGTGGCCCGCCGGATGAACTCGGTGTCCCGGCTCGGTGAGCTGCTCGACCCGTTCGCCGACCGGCTCTACATCCTGGCCACCCTGGTCGGTTTCACCATCCGCGACGTGGTGCCGTGGTGGTTCACCATCGCGCTGCTGTCGCGCGAGGCGGTCGTCGGGGTGGCACTGCTGGTCCTGCGCCGGCACGGCTACGGCCCGCCGCCGGTCCACTACGTCGGCAAGACCGGCACGTTCATGCTGCTCGGCGCGTTCCCGATGATCCTGCTGGCGTTCGCGGTGCCGTCCGTGGCGGGCTGGGCCGGGCCGTTCGGCTGGGCGATGGCCTGGTGGGCGCTCGGGCTGTACTGGTGCGCCGGCGCGCTCTACCTCTTCCAGACCGCGCAGTTGGTGCGCGCCGACCGGGACGGACCGGGCGCGGCGCCGGCGGTCGCGCCGTGACCCGGCCGGTGGCCGGCACGCCGGACCCGGACGGCCCCTCGAGCGGCAAGCGGACGTACGGTCCGGACTTCCTCACCGCCCTGTTCCAGAACCCGCTCGACCCGGGGTACGCCGACGCGGCCGCCCGCCGCGCCGAGGGTTTCCGGCGCACCGGTACCCGCAGGCGCGTGACGAACGCCGTGGCCATGGTGACGCTGGCCGCGGTCGGTTTCCTGCTGGTGGTCGGCTATCAGCAGACGATCGACGACGCGCCGGGCCGGACCAAGACCCGGGACGCGCTGATCGACCAGGTGCAGAGCCGCCGGGAGCAGGCCGAGACCCTGCAGGCCCGGGCCGACCTGCTCGCCGATCAGGTCGCCGCGCTGCGCAAGCGCGAGCTGGGTGGCGCGGCGGTGGCCGGGATCCGCGCGCTGGAGGCGGCCACCGGGCTGGCCGCGGTGCGCGGCTCGGGCGCGAAGATCGTGCTGGCCGACGGGCCGACGTCGGTGGACGCGGTGACCGGTGAGCGGCACACCGAGGGCCAGGTGAAGGACACCGACCTGCAGCTGGCGGCGAACGCGCTGTGGTCGGCCGGGGCCGAGGCGATCGCGGTCAACGGGTACCGGCTGACCGCGACGTCGACGATCCGGCAGGCCGGTGAGGCGATCCTGGTCGATACCCGGCCGGTGACCACGCCGTACCAGGTGGTGGCGATCGGTCCGGCCGATCTGTCCACCGACTTCCGCAACGGGTATGCCGGGAAGTTCTTCCAGACGTTGTCGACCCAGTACGGCCTGTCGTTCGACACCGCCAAGGTCCGTAACGTCACCCTGAACGCGGCGCCGGAGCTGAAGCTGCGGTCGGCGTCGCCGAGTACCGCTCCACCCGCTCCGTCGGGTTCCTCGTCCGCGCCGGCACCGTCCGGTTCACCGTCGGAAGGCGGCTGATGATCGCCGTACTGGCCCTGCTCGTGGGTGTCCTGCTGGGCATCGTGTTCCATCCCTCGGTGCCGCAGGAGCTGGTGCCGTACCTGCCGATCGCGGTGGTGGCGGCGCTGGACGCGGTGTTCGGCGGGTTGCGCGCCAAGTTGGACGGGATCTTCGACGACAAGCAGTTCGTCATCTCGTTCATCTCGAACGTGCTGGTCTCCGGCCTGATCGTGTACCTGGGCGACCAGCTCGGGGTGGGTCCGCAGCTGTCCACCGGCGTCGTGGTCGTGCTCGGCGTCCGGATCTTCGGTAACGTCGCGGCGATCCGCCGGCACCTCTTCCGGGCGTAGTGACCCGGGTGCGGACGCCGGGCTGAGCAACGTGGGGACTCGATGACCGACCGCGACGACAACGGGCGCGACCAGACGACGCCGGGCTTCGGCCTGCCCACGGCGGGACGCCAGCCGCCCGCCGCGGAGGGTGCTGCGCCCAGCGGGGCGGCCGTGGAGGAGGAGACGGCGTATCTGGTGCCGCCGGGCGGGGCGGCCGAGGAGGCGACGGCTCACCTCGTACCGGAGGAAAAACCCGCGGATCCGGCGGCGGACGTCGATCTCGCGCCGGAGCCGACGGTCGAGGTGCGGGCCCGGAGCACTCGGGAGAGTGAGCCGGTCGCCGAGGAGATATCGCCCACGTCACCCGATTCGCCGATGTCCGACACGCCCGAGCCTGCTACCCGCGAAAGTGATCTTGATCGCGGGGCGGCGCCCGCCGCACCGGACGCCGCCGAGAAGAGGGCGGGGCTCAAGCGTCCGGCGCCGGCCGGGACGCTGATCTGGGTGCTGCTGGCGCTGTTCGGATTCACCCTGGTGGTGCAGCTGCGCAGCAACGACGCCGACAGTGGCCTGTCCACCATGCGCCAGGAGGACCTGGTGCAGATCCTGAGCGACCTGGAGGCCCGGGACAGCCGCCTGAACAGCGACATCGAGGCCCTGGAGCGCAGCCGTCAGCAGCTCACCTCGGGTGTCGCGGGCCGCGAGGCGGCGCTCGAGGAGGCCAACAAGCGCAGCCAGGAGCTGGGCCTGCTGGCCGGGACGATCGCCGGTCGCGGGCCGGGCCTGGAGATCGTGCTGGCCAAGGTGAAGGCGTCCGACGTGCTGAACACGGTGCAGGAGCTGCGCGGGTCCGGCGGCGAGGTGATGCAGATCGGCGGCGCCGAGGGGACCGCGGTGCGGATCGTGGCGTCCACCTACTTCGTCGATGCGGCCGGTGGTGGAATCATCGCTGACGGTGAACGTCTGACGGGTCCGTTCCGGATTCTGGTGGTCGGTTCGCCGGACACCATGCGGCCGGCGCTGCAGATCCCGGGCGGGGTGGTGGCGTCAGTGAAGAGCGACGGCGGTAGCGTGACCATGGACTCGCGCTCCATGGTCGAGGTGACCGCGGTGCGTAAGGCGACAGCCTTGCAGTACGCGCGTCCGGTTTCTTGACTACGGAGGAAGTGTTGATTCCTGAGGATCTGCGGTACACCGCGGAGCACGAGTGGGTCGCCGGCGACGGCAGTGGCCCCGTGCGGGTGGGGATCACCCACTTCGCGCAGGATGCGCTCGGTGACATCGTCTACGTGCAGCTGCCCGACGAGGGCACGGTCGTGCAGGCCGGTGATTCGCTGGGCGAGGTCGAGTCGACCAAGAGCGTCTCGGAGATCTACGCACCGATCGCCGGCACCATCGTGGCCAAGAACGACACGCTGGGCGACGAGCCGGAGCTGATCAACGCCGAGCCGTACGCGGCCGGTTGGCTGGTCGAGATCGCACCGGCGGATCCGTCGGTTCTCGAGGGGCTGCTGGACGCTGCGGCGTACCAGGCGCTCACCGAGAGCTGAGAGACTGCTGGGCATCGACTGAGATCTTCCGGCCCGCCCGTGTGTCCGGTTGCCCTGCGATATTGGCGCTGACTAGGCTCGCGGAACGTAATAACAACCGTTATCCCTTTGAAACCGATAGTCGTGCGTCGGGCCTTGATGGCCTCGGCGAGGTCGTTACATCACGACCTTGCCGGTCGAGGCGACGACCAACTGATCCGTGAGGTGGTCCGATGACGCGCCCAGACGACGAGTTCCCCCCGCTCGACGTCACGTCCACGCTGAACCTTGGCGCCCTCGACGAGGTGCTCGAGGGTCCGGAGACAGACGTGGTGCCCAGCCGGATGTCCGGCTCGCTGCCGCCCGGGATGGCGCTGCTGGTGGTTCGGCGCGGGCCGAACGCCGGCGCCCGCTTCCTGCTCGATCACGACGTGACGACCAGCGGACGGCACCCGGACAGTGACATCTTCCTGGATGACGTGACGGTTTCCCGCCGCCACGCCGAGTTCCACCGTGACGGGGGCGTGTTCACCGTCCGCGACGTCGGTTCCCTCAACGGCACGTACGTGAACCGCGAGCGGGTCGAGGCGGCGACGCTGAGCAACGGCGACGAGGTCCAGGTCGGCAAGTTCCGTCTGGTGTTCATCGCCGGCCCGCGGCCGGAGGGCGAGGGCGGCCGGGCGTGAACCCGTCGGGGGCGGCGGCACGCGACCCGGGGGCCTCGCGCCCCCAGGGCGGGCGCGAGACTGCGCTGATGAGCATCGGGGAGGTGCTGGCCCATCTGCGTTCCGAGTTCCCCGACACCACGATCTCGAAGTTGCGGTTCCTGGAGGCGGAGGGTCTTGTCGACCCGCAACGCACCGCCTCCGGGTACCGCAAGTACTCCTGGAACGACGTGGCCCGGCTGCGGTTCGTGCTGACCGCGCAGCGGGATCAGTACCTGCCGCTGCGGGTGATCCGGGAGCAGCTGGACCGGATGGAGCAGGAGCAGCAGGAGCCGGTGGTGCCGCAGCGCCCGACGCTGGTGGCGGTCGGCACCCAGCGGGCCGCCGACCCGGCCGACGCCCGGATCCCCAAGGACGACCTGGTCGAGCGGACCGGGGTCGACGAGGGGCTGCTGGCCGAGCTGGAGCAGATGGGCCTGGTGGTGGCCCGCCCGCCGGGGTGGTACGACGCCGACGCGGTGATCATCGTGCAGGCCGTGGTCGGGCTGACCGAGTACGGCCTGGAGGCCCGCCACCTGCGGGCGTTCCGCAACTCGGCCGACCGTGAGGTGGGCCTGTTCACCCAGTTGCTGGCGCCGATGGTGCGTCAGCAGGACCCGGCTGCCCGGGCCCGGGCCGCCGAGACGGCGCGTGACCTGCAGGCGTTGTCGCAGCGGCTGCACGCGGCGCTGGTTCGCACCGGCCTGCGCGGCGAACTGGGTCGCTGAGCCGGTTCCGGCCTACCCTGGGCGGGAGCGTCCCGCGTGGGGCGGATCCACACCGTGTGCGTGTACGGTGCAGAGTAAGGGGCGGCCGTCTCGGGGCGGCGGAAATACAACGAACACGGAGGCGGGCGGTGCGCGAGCTGAGCGTGGTCGGGGTCCGGGTGGAGCTGCCCAGCAACCAGCCGATCGTGTTGCTGCGAGAGGTCGATGGCGACCGGTATCTGCCGATCTGGATCGGTGCGGTGGAGGCGACGGCGATCGCCTATGAGCAGCAGGGTGTGAAGCCGGCTCGGCCGCTGACGCACGACCTGCTGCGAGACATCCTGACGGCGTTGAAGGCGCCGTTGAAGGCTGTCGAGATCACCGAGTTGAAGGACAACGTCTTCTACGCCGATCTGCTGATCGGTGACGACGTGCGGGTGTCCGCGCGGCCGAGTGACTCGATCGCCCTGGCGTTGCGGGTGGGTGCGCCGATCCGGTGCGCCGATCAGGTGCTGACCGAGGCCGGCATCGTGATCCCGGACGAGCAGGAGGACGAGGTCGAGAAGTTCCGCGAGTTCCTCGACCAAGTGCGTCCTGAAGATTTTGCCGGTTAAGTCCGAAACGCCGATGAGGTAACGGCCCTTCGGCGTGTCGTTCCTCCGAACGCGGCGTGTCGTGCCGTTACCTCCATGTTTCACCCGTGACTGAGATATACGCTCGTGAAGTCCAGGTGAACCGGCACCGCCCACATCACAATTGGTGGGCAGCGGGGAGGTAGTCGCGTGCACGAGCAGCCTGTTGAAGGCCCACTCGTCGGCGAGGACGGCTCGGTCGGCTATCGGGGAGTGACGGCCTGCCAGGCGGTGGGCATCAGCTACCGCCAACTCGACTACTGGGCGCGCACCACGCTGGTGGTGCCGAGCGTCCGGGATGCGTCCGGGTCCGGCACGTCGCGGCTCTACTCGTTCCGCGACCTGGTGGTGCTCAAGGTCGTGAAGCGGCTGCTGGACGCCGGGGTGTCGCTGCAGAACATCCGCCGGGCGATCGACACGCTGCGCTCGCACGGCGTCGAGGACCTGGCCGGGATCACGCTGATCTCGGACGGGACCACGGTGTACGAGTGCCGTTCCCCGGAGGAGGTCGTCGACCTGCTGCAGGGTGGCCAGGGCGTGTTCGGCATCGCGATCGGCGGTGCGTTCAAGGAGATCCAGGGTTCGTTGTCGCATCTGCCCGCCGAGCCGGCCATGCCGCACCCGGTCGGGGAGTCGATCCAGGAACCGTCGGCAGGTGACGAGCTCGCGGCCCGGAGGGCCCGCCGGCGTGCTGGCTGATCCCGACCGGCACGATCTGATCCAGGTTCGCGGGGCGCGGGAGAACAACCTGCACGACGTGTCGCTGGACATCCCGAAACGTCGGCTGACCGTCTTCACCGGTGTCTCCGGTTCCGGCAAGTCCTCGCTGGTCTTCGGCACCATCGCGGCCGAGTCGCAGCGGCTGATCAACGAGACGTACTCGGCGTTCCTGCAGTCGTTCATGGGTAGTCCGGCCCGGCCGGACGTGGACGCACTGCACCATCTGAGCGCCGCGATCGTGGTGGACCAGGAGCGGATGGGCGCGAACGCGCGCTCGACGCTGGGGACGGCCACCGACGCGTACACGATGTTGCGGATCCTGTTCTCCCGGCTGGGTGTGCCGGGGGCGGGCAGCGCGCTGGCGTACTCGTTCAACGCCGAGGGCATGTGCGTGCGGTGCGAGGGGCTGGGCCGGGTGTCCAGCATCGACGTCGACCAGCTGGTGGACCGGGACAAGTCGATCAATCAGGGCGCGATCATGGCGCCGAACTTCAGCGTCGGCGGCTGGTACGTGCGCGGCTTCGCCGACTCCGGGCTGTTCGACCCGGACGTCCCGCTGCGCGAGTTCACCGCGGGCCAGTGGCAGGACTTCCTCTACAAGCCGGCGACCAAGATGCGGATCGCCGGGGTGAACACCACGTACGAGGGGCTGGTCCTCAAGGTCCAGCGGATGTACCTGGCGAAGGACCGGGAGCCGGCGCAGCCGCACATCCGGGCCTTCGTGGACCGGGCCGCCACGTTCACCACCTGCCCGGAGTGCGCCGGCGCCCGGCTCAAACCGGCGGTGCTGGAGTCCCGGATCGCCGGGCGCAACATCGCCGAGTGCGCCGCCATGCAGGTCAGCGACCTGGCCGGGTTCCTGGCCGAGGTGCGCTCGCCGGCGGTGGCGCCGGTGGTGGCGACCCTGCGGCACACCCTGGAGTCGCTGGTCGAGATCGGACTCGGCTACCTCTCGCTGGACCGGGAGTCGGCCACCCTGTCCGGTGGCGAGGCGCAGCGGGTCAAGATGGTCCGGCACCTGGGCTCGTCGCTCACCGACGTCACGTACGTCTTCGACGAACCCACCGTCGGCCTGCACCCGCACGACATCCAGCGGATGAACGGCCTGCTGCGGCGGTTGTGCGACAAGGGCAACACGGTGCTGGTGGTGGAGCACAAGCCGGAGACGATCGCGATCGCCGACCACGTGGTCGATCTCGGTCCCGGCGCGGGTCCGGCCGGGGGCCGGATCCAGTACCAGGGTTCGGTGGCGGGCCTGCGCGCGTCGGACACGCCGACCGGTCGTTACCTGGGCCATCGGGTCGGTGTCAAAGCCGTGTGCCGGGAACGGACCGGTGAGCTGCCGATCCGGGGCGCGGCCACGCACAACCTGCGCGACGTCGACGTCGACATCCCGCTCGGCGTGCTGACCGTGGTCACCGGGGTGGCCGGTTCCGGCAAGAGCTCGCTGATCTACGGCTCGCTGCCGCGCCGCGACGGTGTGATCGTCGTCGACCAGTCGGCGATCCGCGGGTCGCGGCGCAGCAACCCGGCGACGTACTCCGGGCTGCTCGACGCGGTCCGCACCGCGTTCGCCAAGGCCAACAAGGTCAAGGCCGCGCTGTTCAGCGCGAACTCCGAGGGCGCCTGCCGGCACTGCAAGGGCATCGGGCTGGTCTACCTGGACCTGGCCATGATGGCCGGGGTGGCCACCGTGTGCGAGGAGTGCGAGGGCCGCCGGTTCACCGCCGCGGTGCTGGAGCACCGGCTGCGCGGCCGCGACATCAGCGAGGTCCTGGCCATGCCGGTCAGCGAGGCCCAGGAGTTCTTCACCGAGAAGGCCGCGCGCACCGTCCTGGACCGGCTCGCCGCGGTCGGGCTCGGCTACCTCACCCTCGGCCAGCCGCTGACCACGCTGTCCGGCGGGGAGCGGCAGCGGCTCAAACTGGCGGTGAAGATGGGCGGCAGCCCGGCCACCTACCTGCTCGACGAGCCGACCAGCGGCCTGCACCTGGCCGACGTCGACCAGCTCCTCGAGCTGCTCGACCGGCTGGTCGACGCGGGCAACACGGTGGTGGTGATCGAGCATCACCTGGCCGTGATGGCGCACGCCGACTGGCTGATCGATCTCGGTCCGGGCGCCGGGCAGGACGGCGGCCGGGTGGTCTTCACCGGCACCCCGCAGGAGCTGGCCGACAAGGGCGACACGCTCACCGCTCAGCATCTGCGGGAGTACGTGCGCTGACCAGCGGCGGCGCGTGCCGGACCGCCCGGCTCGCGGTCGCCAGCACCGCGGTGAGCAGCATGAACCCGGACAGCGCCCACACCGCGCCGGTCGGGCCGGCCCGGTCGAGCAGGTAGCCGGCGGCGAGCGAGCCGATCGGCAGCACACCCCAGGACAGTGTCATCGAGACGCTGTTGACCCGGCCGAGCAGCTCGTTAGGCACCAGCGTGGTGGTGTAGGTGCCGATCACGACGTTCCACATCGGCCCGACGAACGCGGTGGCCGCGCCGATCAGCCCGAGCTGCCACGGCGCGCCGGCGACCGCGAACAGCGGCAGCAGCGCCACCCACACCCAGTTCACCCCGATGATCACCGCGCGGGGCGAGAAGTGCCGGTGCAGGCGGGTCGCGGCGATCGCGCCGAGCAGCCCGCCGCCGCCGTAGATGCCGAGCATCACCCCTGGCACGTTCGGCGAGACCGACGAAGACGAAACAGATTCCCTGTACGAACGCGACGGCGCACAGGTGGGTCACGCCCAGCCGGCCGGACCAGATCGCCACCGGCACGGTGAGCATGGTGAGGCCGGCGAGCACCGGCGCGAGCAGCAGGATCCGGTGCCGGCTCCACCGGTCCACCAGCCGCCGAGCTGGGACACCACCTGACCGGCCCAGAGCGCGGTGAAGTCCCGGTTGCGCCACAGGCTGGTCATGACGCCGCCTCCGTTCTCCGATCGGCAGGTGACCGGAACGCGTGGAACAGCACGGTGACGTACTCGCTGCCCGGGGTCTCCTGGCCGGGTTCGCGTTGCCAGCGTTTCAGGAACGCGATGTACTCCTCGCTGAACTGCCGCAGCTCGTCCGGGGTGAGCTTCGCCCCGCCGTAGGAGTGCAGGGCCGCCTCGGTGAACGGGTCGCCGGCGACCCGGTTCGTCAGGTGGTCGTGCAGCTCCTGCCGGCCGCGGTCGATCCACTGCCGGCCGAGCGCGCGGGCCGCCTCGGCGACCTCGGGATCGGCGGCGCCGCGCGGCAGCCGCAGGTCCTGCGGGACGGCCCGCCAGTACCGGCGGCGCCCGGCGGAGCGCTCGACGTCCTCCTCGACGAACCCGAACCGTTCGAGTTGGCGCAGGTGGTAGCTGGTCGCCCCGCGGTCGGCGCCGAACGCGGCGGCCAGGTCGGCGGAGGTCGCCGGGCCCTCGCGCTGCAGCCGGGTGAGCATCTGCTGGCGCAGGGAGTGGGCGAGGGCCTTGAGGGCCCCCACCTCCAGGATGCGGGGTGCCACGTCACTCATCCTTGAGAAGATAACTATGCAAAGATTTCTTCTCAAGTGGAGTGGTCGATGTTCCTCAGAACGCGGCGGTCACCTGCTCGGCCGGCGAGGCGATCGAGCGGGGTACGCCCAGCGGCCGCGGGGTCAGGGCCGGCGACGGCACGGCGATGGTGCGCTCGACGTGGATGGCGTGCCAGAGGCAGAACATCGCCACCGTCCACACCTTGCGGGACCGGTCGGCGGCGCCGGCCCGGTGCTCGGCGAGCAGGCCGCGGGCGTACTCGAGGTCGAGCAGGTGGCCGGTCTGCGAGGTGGACAGCAGGTAGTCGACCCAGTCGCCGATCTGGCCGCGCAGCCACAGCCGGGTCGGTGTCGGGAAGCCCAGCTTCGCGCGGTCGCGGACCGACTCGGGGACGATGCCGCGCATCGCCTCGCGCAACGCCACCTTGGTGGACCTGGTGCCGTGCGGCAGCTTCAGCTCGGTGGACAGCCCGGCCGCGGCCGCGTACACCTGCTGGTCGAGGAACGGCACCCGCAGCTCCAGGCTGTGCGCCATCGACATCCGGTCGGCCTTGACCAGGATGTCGCCGGTCAGCCAGGTGTGCAGGTCGACGTACTGCATGGAGGCGACCTCGTCGACGTCGGCGGTCTCGGCGTACAAATGGGACGTTATCGCGGTGTGCGGCTCGGCGGTGAACCGCATGATCCGGGCCTTCTCCTCCGGATCGAAGATCCGGGCGTTGCCGTAGTAGCGCTGCTCGATCGGGGTGGTGCCGCGCTCCAGGAACGAGCGGCCGCGCACGCCCTCCGGCAGCACGTGCGCCAGGTGGTTGAGGCCGCGCTTGAGGCTCGGCGGCAGCTTGTCCACGGTCGCCAGCGACAGCGGCTCGCGGTAGATGGTGTAGCCGCCGAACAGCTCGTCCGCGCCCTCGCCGGAGAGCACCACGGTGACCTGCCGGGACGCGGTGCGGGCCAGGAAGTACAGCGGGATCAGCGACGGGTCGGCCACCGGGTCGTCGAGCAGCTGCACGATCCGGGGCAGCTCGGCGAGCACCTGCTCGTCGGAGACCACGGTCGGGGTGATCGGGATGCCGAGCTGGCGGGCGGTGTCCTGGGCGATCTCGATCTCCGAGTAGCCGTCGGCGGCGAACCCGCAGGTGAACGCGTGGATGCCCGGCCGGGCCTCGGCGGCCAGGGCGGCGACCGCGGACGAGTCGACGCCGGAGGACAGGAACGTGCCGACCGGGACGTCCGCGTTCAGGTGCTTGCGGACGCTGGTGCGCAACGCGTCCCGGATCGCCTGGTGCGCGACCTCCGGCTGCAGCCGCAGCGGGCGCAGCGACGGGCGGAACCAGCGGGTCTCGCGGACCCCGCCGCCGGGCGTCCAGACCAGCCGGTGCCCGGGCGCGAGCCGGCGGATGTGCCGGTGCAGGGTGCGCGGGTCCGGTACGTACTGGAAGGTCAGGTAGTGCCCGAGCGAGTCGGTGTCCAGGGCGCCGCCGGCCGGGGCCGCGAACGGGTCCAGGGCCTTCTTCTCGCTGGCCAGCCACAGCCCGTCGGCGGTCTCCAGGACGTAGAGCGGCTTGATGCCGAACGCGTCCCGGGCGGCGTGCACGGTGCCGGTGCGGTGGTCGTACGCGACGAACGCGAACATGCCGCGCAGCCGGGGCAGCGCCGCCTCGCCCCAGTAGTGGAACGCGGCGGCGAGCACCTCGGAGTCACCCTCGGTGGCGAACCGGGCGCCGTGGTCGCGGATCAGCTCGGCGCGCAGCTCCTGATAGTTGTAGATCTCGCCGTTGAACACCACCGACCAGCGGTCCGCGTAGGTCAGCGGCTGCACCGAGTGCTCCCGGTCGACGATGGCCAGCCGGTTGAAGCCGAGGGCGTAGCCGTCGCCGTACCGGATCTGGGTGTCGTCCGGCCCGCGGTGCCGCATGCTCTCCAACGCGGTGGCGAAGGCCGCCGCGGTCGCCGCGTCGAGCGGCCCGGCATCGGACCGGCTGCTGAAATACGCACTCAGACCACACATGAGGCCTCCTCGTTTCCGTTCGAGGAGGCGAACCTAGGGTCGGGGTGTGAAGAACCTGTGCGGATCCTGCGGGCTTCCGTTCCCGCACCGGATCCACCGGAAGTCCTTCACCAGTTCCTCATGATCTCCCGGGTTCGAGCCCGGCCCGGCCCACGCCGATCGTCACCACCGGCGGGATTCCGCACCGCCGGCGCGGCCCACCCGGCGTCACTTGCCGGGGTCGGCGGGCTGGTATCCGGCGTACGTCGCGGCGACCGACGTCAGGAACCGGTCGACGCCGCCGTCCTGAACGAATGCCGCCAGCGCTGTGTCGATCTCGGCGCTCCGCGTCGTGTCCACCGCCACTCCGTGGGTTGCCGAACCGACCGTGACCGTGGCCGGGTCCTGCCAGGCCGACAACGCGGTGGCCAGGTAGTCGGTGTATTTCGACTTGTCGCTGTCGAGGCGGGCCGGTAGGGACCGCTTCTGCGCGCTCAGCAGATCCTGGCCGTCGGGCGCGGCGCACGCGGCAAGCCACTTCTCGCCCGCGGCTCGATGCGGGGCGCCTTTCGCCAGCGTGAACGCGTCGGACAGGAAGTTGAACACGCCGCTGGTGCCCGGTGACACCACCGCGTCGTAGTCCGTCTTGAACGTCAAGCGACGGCGCGCTCGCCGCCAGCCGGAGCGGCGATCGGCAGAAGGCGACGGCGATGCTTCTCGTGGAGTCCGAGGCGGTGGCCCGATCGGTGAAGACCCGCGCCGACGCGGTCCTCGGTCAGCTCGTCGAGTCGGTCGCCACGGGCGCTCGCGACTCGCTGTCCAGCAGTCGTGACACCGAGCGACTGATGCTGTTGTCGCTGGTCGCTGGTCGCTGGTCGCTGGTCGCTGGTCGCCGGCGCCGTCGTCGCGATCACGTTGTCGGTTCTCGCCGCGCGGACACTGTCCCGGCCCCTGCGCGAGGCCGTCGAGGTGCTCACCGCGGTGGGCCGGGGCGACTTCAGCCAGCGGCTCACCGTGCGGGGCAACGACGAGGTCGGGCAGCTGGGCCTGGAGTTGAACAGAACCCTGGTGACGTTGCGCGATGCGTTCGCCGGACTGAAACATCAGGCGTACCACGACAACCTCACCGGGCTCGCCAACCGTGCCCTGCTCCGGGAACTGCTGACCGACGCGTTCACCCGGGCCGGACCCGGCACCCATCTGGCCCTGCTCCTGCTCGACCTGGACGGCTTCAAACAGGTCAACGACGTGCACGGCCACGGGGTCGGTGACCAGCTGCTGATCGCCGTCGCCGACCGGCTGCGCAGTGGCCTGCAGGGTCCGGACGACACCGCGGCCCGGCTCGGCGGCGACGAGTTCGCGGTGCTGCTGGACGGGTTCGACCGTCCCGCCAACGCGTACGAGGTGGCGGACCGGTTGCTCACGAGCATCGCTGAGCCACTCGTGTTGCCAGGAGTCGAGTTGAGGCCCAGAGCCAGCATCGGCATCGTCCTGTGGCGCGGTCATGCCGACATCGACACGTTGATACGCGATGCCGACCTGGCGATGTACGAGGCGAAAGCACAGGGCAAGCACACAGTTGTCCGGTTCGAGCAGATGAAGGCGATGTCATGAACCTCCGCGCAGCGGCGGCGCCATGTCTCGCCGTCCTCTACCCGACCGGGGTCTGCCGTCCACTCTCATGATCCTTGGATGACGCCGTGCACGTGCAGTGACCACTCCAGGTCCGGGCCGTAGGTCTCCGGGTCCTGCGCCACCAGCCGGTGCCGCAGCGTCAGGGACTCCTCGATCGCGGCCAGGGCCGGCTCGCGTTCGCCGAGCACCACGTGCCGCACGGCCAGATCGGTCAGCGCGGTGGCCAGGCCGGGCTGGAACGCGTCCGGGCGCAACGCCGCGAGCTGCCGGCGGATCGTCACCGACTCGGCGGCCGCCGACCGGCTCTCGTCGTCCAGGTCGAGGCTGCCCAGGTTGATGCCGAGGATGCTCAGCGACGCGGCCAGGTCGGCCCGGAACTCGTCCGGGCGCTGCGCGGCCAGCCGCCGGTAGAGCAGGACCGCCTCCTCGATCGCGGCGAGGGCCTGCGGATACCGCTCGAGGGCGCCCAGGCTCAGCGCGAGCTGGCGCAGCGCCTTGGCCAGCGCCGGCTGGAACGTGTCCGGCTGCTCGCCGGCCAGCTGCCGGTAGAGCGCGATCGCCTCCTCGTTCGCGGCCAGGCTCGGCTCCAGCTGGTCGAGCACACCGAGCCGGACCGACAGGTTGCTCAACGACCGAGCAAGATCACTTTCGTACGTCTCGGGCTGCTCCCCGGCCAGCCGCCCGTGCACCATCACGGCTTCCTCGATCGCGGCCAGGGCCGGCTCGTTGCTGCCCAGGTCACCGAGGCGCACCGACAGGTTGGTCAGCGCGGTGGCCAGCTCCGGCGCGCGCCCGGCGGTGCGGTGCTGATCGGCGATCCGCTGGGTGATCTCGACGGCCCACCGGGCCAGCTCGTCACCGCGGCGCGGCAGCGCGTTGCCGATCCGGGCCAGGCGTTCCACCGTGACGTCCGGGTCGGCGCTGATCTTGCGCAGCGCGGTGACCAGCGGCCCGGGCGCGGCCACACTCGTCGCCACCTCGACGGCCGGCTGGGTGAGCAGGTCGGCGTGCCGGACGCAGAGCGCGGTCAGCGGGACGCTCAGCCGGTCGGTGAGGTCCGGTTGCTGCGCGGCGCGGGCGAACCCGGTCAGCATCCGCCGGCGCTCGCCCGCCGAGACCACCGGGACCAGCGGTGTGACCAGGCCGGGGAACGCGGCCAGGCGCTGCCCGGCGAAGCGCTCGGCGAACGGGTCCGGCCGCAGCCCGCCCCACGGCCGGCCGGTGCCGCCCGGGTACAGGTCGGACAGCCAGCCGCGGACCGCGTCGCGGGAGTGCCCGGACAGCGCGGCGATCCCGCTCAGCAGCCGGTCGGCCTGGTCGGTGTCGACCGGTCCGAACAGCAGCGCCACGGCCAGCACGTCCTGCAGCACCGGCTCGTCGAGGGTCAGGCCGTGCCAGGCCGCGGTGAACGACCAGTAGCGCCGCTCGTGGGCCAGCACCCGGTCGGCCGCGGTCTTGCCGGTCGCCGCCGGGCCGGGCCAGAGCGCGTCGAGCAGGTCGGCGAGCGCCGCGGTCTGCACGGCCAGGGCCTGCCCGCCCACGTCGCGGGGCTCGCCGGTGAGCCGGGCCGCGGCGGAGCGCCAGTCGTGGGTGGCGTAGCCGGGCACCCGGGGCAGCGCGGCGGCCAGGTCGTGCACCGCCTGCCGGTACGCCTCGATCCGGCCGGGGGCGTCGTCGTCCAGCTCCGGCAGCGCCAGCACCGACGCGCCGTCGAGCAGCTGCTCACCGAGCCGGTCGGTCTGCAGCAGCTGCCACCAGTCGCCGGCCGTCCGGGCCAGCAGCAGCACCCGCAGCGGCTGCCGGCCGTCGTGCCGGGCGCACGCCTCCAGCAGGGTGCGGACCTGTTCCGGGCGGTTCTCCGCGCCGTCCACCACGATCAGCAGCGGCACCGTGACGTCGGCGACCGCGGCGACCGTCACGGCCGGGGCGGTCTCGTCGAGCCAGAGCGTCGCCCAGCCGTCCGCGGTCCGTTCCGCGGTCAGCTCGTAGCCGATCCGCGACTTGCCCTGCCCGGCCGGGCCGTGCAGCAGCCGCGCGGCGAACCCGGCGCCGCCGCACCAGTCGTCCAGCTCGTCCATCAGCCGGTGCCGGCCGCGGAAGCCGGCCACCTGGGCGCCGGCGCGCAGCAGCGCGGTCGGCGAGCGCAGCTGATCCGGTTCGGTCAGCTGGGCGTCGGCCAGCTCGACCGGGCGCAGCCCCGGCACGGCCCGGCCCGCCGCGTCCAGGAAGCCCGGCGCCCGGCACAGCACGCCGGCCGGGACCAGCTCGAGGTAGCCGTCCCCGATGCCGGCGACCACGCCGACCAGCAGGTCGCGGCAGAACACCGCGGCGCCCGGCAGCGCGGCGCCCGGCGGGACGGCCAGCGCCGGCACGAACCTCTCGCCGGCCACGCCCGCGTCGATCGTCCCGGTGACCTGCCACGTCTCCACGTAGGGCTCGGGGTTCCAGCCCGGGAACCCGCCGGCCACGCCGGGCAGGGCCGGCCGGTCGGTGGCCACCCGCCCGAACGCCGGATCCGGCAGGTCCACCGCGGTCCAGGCCGGATCGTCGACGCGGACCAGCGCGGCGTCGTCCGGCGCCCCCGGCGTCCCGCGCCAGGTGACCACCCCGGTGAACGGCCGGCCGGAGACCGCCGGATAGATGGTCACCTCGCGGCCGGCCGCCGGCGTGGCCCGGGCCGAGGTCAGCACCAGCCGTCCGGCGATCAGATATCCGGAGCCGCGCCGTCCGGACGACTCCACACCCACCACACGTGCGGCCTGCATGTCGTCAGTGCTCCCGACGCTCTACACCCAGTTCGATCTTCACCCGGCCACTTTTCCATGCCGGAGCCGCCCGCTATACCCACCTGACGGACGATTGCGTCCGGGCGCAGGACCAGCGGCTTCATCGGAATCGCACATTGTTTGATGCGGTGGACCGGCTGCGCCAGAATGCGAATCGTGACTGCCCGCATTCTCGTTGCCGACGACGATCCGAAGCACGCCCAGCTGATCCGCCTCTACCTGGAGCGCGACGGCCATCAGGTGCTCACCGTCGGTGACGGCCGGGCGGCGCTGGAGCAGACCCGGGCGCGCCGGCCCGACCTGCTGGTGCTGGACGTGATGATGCCCGAGGTGGACGGCCTCGACGTGTGCCGGATCCTGCGCGCCGACCCCGACCCGGGCCTGTCCGGGGTGGCGATCCTGCTCGTCACCGCACGGTCCGCGGAGAGCGACATGCTGCTGGGCCTGGACATCGGCGCCGACGACTACCTGAGCAAACCGGTCAGCCCGCGTGAGCTGACCGCCCGGATCCGGGCGCTGCTGCGCCGGGTCCGCGGCGGCGAGAACCGCGAGGTGCTGCGGGTCGGCGCCCTGGAGGTGGACGCGCCGCGCTTCGAGGTGCGCGTCGCCGGCACCGCGGTGCGGCTGACCGCCAAGGAGTTCGCGATCCTGGAGCTGCTGGCCCGCGAACCCGGCCGGGTCTTCACCCGCGGCCAGATCATCGACAAGACGTTCGGGTTCGAGAACGACGTCTCCGAGCGGACCGTCGACGCGCACGTGGTCAACCTGCGCCGCAAGATCGAGGCGAATCCGGCCGAGCCGCGCTACGTGCAGACCGTGTACGGCCGCGGCTACCGGATGGGCGACCGGTGAGCTTCCGGCTGCGGATCTTCCTGCTGGTGATGGTGGTGGCCGGCACCGCGATCGGCGCGACCGCCTGGCTGACGCTCAGCCTCACCTCCAGCGAGGTGTACCGGCTCAACACCGCCCGGGTGCGGCACCAGGCCGAGATCGTCGAGGCGGTCTCCCGGTTCGGGGTGACCCGCGGCCGGTGGAACGGCATCGACGAGGTCGTCGCCGACCTGTCCGAGCGCACCGACCTGCACATCCGGGTGGAGACCGACGCCGACACGCTGACCGATTCGGATCTGATGCGCGGGCACGCCATCGGTCCGATGCAGACCAGCCCGACCGGGATCGATCCGTACCCGGCGATCGACCCGGCCATCTTGACGCAGGCCTCGGCGCTGGCCTCCGGCGCCGGCAAGCGGCCGGCCGATCCACCGTCGCTGGAGACCGTGCGCAAGAACGCCAAGGGCGTGCCGGAGATCAGCATCGTGGTGCCGCCGCGGCCGGCACTGCCGGCGAGCCTGTTCGCCACGACACCGGGGAGGTCCGGGATGGCCGGGCCGGAGGCGCAGACGCTGTTCCAGCTCGCCCAGTACCGGGCGGGCCTGGTCGCGGTGCGCTGTGCCGCCGACAAGCGGCAGATCGACGCGCCCGCGCTCGCGTCGACGACCTCGCCCTACCTGAGCGCCGCGCAACTGGCGGCGGCACCGGACTGTGTGCGGGCCGGTGAGACGAAGGTGCGCGCCGACAAGGAGTGGTTGGACCAGTGGTGGCAGGAGCTGTCCCGGTGCCGGTTCTACTCGATGACGACGTACGCCGAATGCCTGCCGTCGTCGTTCCAGTCGGCGACGTCGAGCACGGCGGCGGTCCCGGTGCGGATCTTCTTCGGCGCCGGGCAGCGGCAGGACCTCGACGGGCTGCGCCGGCCCGCCGCGTTCGGCGCGGCCGGGCTGCTGGTCGCGGCCGTGCTCGGCACCGCGTGGATCGCCCGCCGGATCAGCCGCCCGGTCCGCGCGCTGACCGGCGCGTCGCTGCAGCTGGCCGCCGGGCAGCTGGACGTGCGGGTGCCCACCCGCGGCCGGGACGAGCTGGCGTTCCTGTCCGCGTCGTTCAACGCGATGGCCGAGGCGGTGCAGAGCAGTGAGGAACGCCAGCGGCGGCTGGTCGCCGACGTCGCCCACGAGCTGCGCACCCCGCTGTCCAACCTGCGCGGCTACCTCGAGGGCCTGGCCGACGGGGTGATCGAACCGACGCCGGAGCTGTTCGCCTCGCTGCACGAGGAGACCCTGCTGCAGCGCCGGATCCTCGACGACCTGCAGGTGCTCGCGCTGGCCGAGAACGGCGACCTGGCCTACACCACCGAGCCGCTGGACCTGTCCGAGGTGGCCGAGTCGGCGGTCACCGCGCACCGGGCGGTCGCCGTGGCGGCCGGGCTGGACCTGCGCATCGACGCGCCCGGTGCGGTCCCGGTGCGCGCCGACCCGGACCGGCTGCGGCAGGTGCTCGGCAACCTGCTCAGCAACGCGATCCGCTACACCGACGCCGGCGGGCGGGTGCAGGTCGGCGTCCGCCGCGACGAGCTCAACGCGATCCTGACCGTCCGCGACACCGGGGTGGGGATGACCGCGGACGAGGTGTCCCGGGTGTTCGACCGGTTCTGGCGCGCCGACCCGGCCCGGCAGCGGGCCACCGGCGGCTCCGGCCTGGGCCTGACCATCACCCGCCGGATCGTCGACGACCACGGCGGCCGGATCTCCGCCACCAGCGAACCGGGCCTCGGCACCACGTTCACGGTCCGCTTCCCGGCAGAGTTCACCGGCGGCAAATAACCCCTATGGGGTACGAACTGCCACGCCCGTCCGCAGCCACGTCCCGTGCCGGTCCCGCGCGACATCCGCCCCACTCGAGACCCTGCCGCGCCCCCGTGTGCGGGGACTTTCGGTGCGGAGCGCGGGTCAGGGCAGGCGGCCGTAGCGGCGGGTGGTGTCCGGGTCCGCGCGGGTGGCCGCAGCCAGCTCGTCGGCCATCAGCACGCGCAGCGCGGTCGATGCGGACGGGCCGAAGAAGTCCAGCCGCGGCGGATCGCCCTGCCGGCCGTTCGCCGACCAGGCCAGCCAGGCGTCCGCGAGCGCGCGATCGTCCGTACCGGGAAAGGACCCGGCGCGGGACCGCTGCGCCGCGCCCACGAACGCGAACGCGGCGCGCAGCGACGCCGTCGCTTCCGGACCACCGTGGTCGCCGTCGCGGACCAGGTGGTAGTCGTGCGCGATGTCGAGATCCCACAGTGCGCGGTGCAGCTGCTCGGTGCCGTCGTGCAGGTGGAAGACGTCGTGGTCGCCGCAGCGCAGCATGATCGGCAGGCCGCTGGCGCGGATCGCGTCGGCGTTGGCGCGCAGCCGGTGCGGGACGCTCTCGGAGGTCACGGTCTCGGCCCCGAGCTGGGCGAGCACCCCGAGAGTGTGGCGCGCGCCCCGCTCACCCTCGGGCAGCAGCGCGGGGGAGACCGCGGCCACCGCGGTGAACCGGCCCGGATCGGCGAACGCGATCCGCAGCGCGCCGAAGCCACCCATCGAGCTGCCCAGCAGCGCGAACGACGCGGCGCCGAACTCGGCGGCCAGATGGGCCGGGAACTCGTCGGCGACCAGACGCTCCCAGCGGCCCAGGTAGAAGCCGCCGGCGGTCGGCGTGGAGACGCAGGCGACCAGGGTGCGGGGCAGGTCCGCGGCCTCGACGATCGGCTGCATCATGGCCAGCACGTCGGCCGAGGAGTTCGCCCCGTGCAGCACCAGGATCAGCGGCAACCGCTCGGACCGGGTCCAGCCGTCCGGAGTGAGCACGGTGTACGCCGCTCCGGCCAGGGAACCGCGGATCAGATCGGTGCGCATCCGCCGGAGCTTTCCAGGCGTTCCCGAACCACGGCTAGCCAATTTCGGGCGGTCTGCTCTACGCTCGCGCGAATGTGGCTGAACCAGCTGTGGCGCAAACACCATGAATCAGCGAAATTCTTCCTGGTCGGTGGGGTGTGCTTCCTGGTAACCACGGCCATCAACTACCTGCTCAAGCTGACCGTGCTGCACGAGAAACCGGTCACCGCGCTGGCCTTCGCGACGGTGGTCGCCACCATCCTGTCCTATGTGCTGAACCGCGAGTGGTCGTTCCGCACCCGTGGCGGCCGCGAGCAGCACCACGAGGCGGCGCTGTTCTTCGCGGTCAGCGCGATCGGCATCGGCCTGAACCTGATCCCCCTGGCCGTCTCCCGCTACGTCCTGGACCTGCGCGTGCCGGACGTCAGCCGGCCGGTGCAGGAGATCGCCGACTTCGTCAGCGGCATCCTGCTGGGCACCCTGATCGCGATGGTGTTCCGGCTGTGGGCGTTCAAACGGTTCGTGTTCCCGCACGCGGACGCCCGCACCGAGCGGTCGCGCCCCGGCCCGCGCAGCAAGCTGACCCGCCACGAGCCGCGCCCGTCGGTGCGCAACACCGCCGATCGGGAGTAGGTTCGGCCCGATCCGGGGTACCCGTCAGGTATGCCGACTTTCGTGACCATCGGGTATGGCGACGCCGAGGGCTACCAGAAGACCGCACCGTCGATCCGGGACGCGGCGCACGCGCACGACGCCCGGCTGCTGGCTTCCGGGGCGGTGATGGGGATCGCCGGCGAGCCGGTCCAGGTGCGCAACCACGACGACGCGGGTGTGGTCGTGCAGCGCGGCCCGTTCCTGTCGTCGGCGCTGCCGGTCGCCGGGTTCGGGATCATCGAGGCGGAGAGCCTCGAGGAAGCCGTGGCGCTGGCCGCCCAGAGCCCGTGCGCGGTGGCCCAGGGCGTCATCGAGGTGTGGCCGCTGACCTCATAGCAGCGTCGCCCGGCCCCAGCCGCGGGACAGCCGGGCGCAGGCGACGACACCGGCGACCGCCGCGACGATGAGCAGCAGGCCGGCCGCGGTCAGCGTGCGGTGCACGTCACCGCGGATCGCGGCCTGCAGCATCGTCAGCGCCCAGTAGCCGGGGGAGAGCGGCGCCACCTGCTGCAACCAGGGCGGGAGCAGCGCCACCGGGACCAGCGCGCCACCCAGCGTGGTCACCGCCAGCGCGCCGATGTCGCAGATCGCGTGCAGCTCGCCGTGACTGCGTACCACCGCGGCCAGCGCCGCGCCGATCGCCAGCAGCGTCGCACCCCACACGCCGATCGCCACCGCGAGCAGCCACCAGGCCCCGGCCGGGCGCACCCCGATCACGGCGATGCCGTAGCCGGTCAGGGTGACCTGCTGCAGGAGCAGGACCGCGTACACCGGAATGCTCTTGCCGAGCAGCAGCTCGGTGACCGTCGCCCGGGTGGCGCGCAGCCGCTCCCACGTGTGCCAGCCGCGCTCGCTCAGGGTGGCGGCGCCGACGATGTGCAGCGCCAGCACCGAGAACATCACCAGCATTCCGGTCGCCACCTGGCTGGTGCCGCCGGGGATGGCACGCAGGTAGAGCGGTTTGAGCACGGCCATCAGCAGCATCGGCATCAGCAGGTAGCTGAGGAACGGGCCGGGGTCGCGCACCCGCAGCAGCGTGTTGTGCCGGGCCAGCGCCGCGATCCGGCGCATCGAGCCGATCACGTCAGGCTCCCGGGCAGCTCGGGACCCGTGCCCCGGGCGATCACCCGGCCCTGCCGGGCGACCGCGATCGTCGCGCCCAGCTCGCCGAGTTCCGGCAGGTAGTGGGTGGTGTAGAGGACCGCGCAGCCGTCCGCGGCGCGCCGGCGCAGCACGGCCAGCAGCGACTGCCGGGTCTCCGGGTCCGCGCCGGCCGTCGGCTCGTCCATCACCAGCAGCCCGGGGCGGTGCAGCAGCGCGATCGCGGCCTGCACCCGGCGCTGCTGGCCGCCGGAGAGCAGCCCGGTGCGCCGATCGAGGAAGTCGCCGAGCCGCAGATCGTTGATCACCTCGGCGCTCGCCGCGGCGAGGGCGCGGCGGCGCAGCCCGGCCAGGCCGCCGAACAGCCGCAGGTGCTCGCGGGCGGTCGCAGCCGGATAGAGCGCGATCTGCTGCGGCGCGACGCCGACGTCACCACGGGCCGCGCCGGGCGGCCGGCCGCCGATCCGGACCGTGCCCGCGTCCGGCGCGACCACACCCGTCAGGATCTCGGCGAACGTGGACTTGCCGGCGCCGTTGTGCCCGACCAGGCCGGTGATCTCGCCGGCCGCGACGTCGAGGGTGAAGCCGTCCAGGGCGCGGATCGCGCCGTACCGCTTGGTCACGCCGTGCGCGTGCAACATTTCCGGCCTCCGGTATACGCCGTAGACTGACGGTATACACCGTAGACTGACCGGGTGCGGAAGCTCAAGGAGTCCCGGCGGCCGGAAATTCTCGACGCGGCCCTGCAGGTCGTCGCCGAGCGCGGGCTGGAGGCCGTCTCGATGCGCTCGGTCGCGCAGCGGATCGGGCTCACCCCGATGGCGCTCTACGGCTATTTCCGCAGCAAGGAGGAGCTGCTCGACGCCGTGCTCGGCCGCCTCCTCGAGGAGATCACACCCCCGCCGCCAGGTTGCGGCTGGCGGTCGGTCCTGGTTCATCTTTCGTACGAGGTGAGAGCCGTCTCCCAGCGCCACCCGTCGGTGATGCCGCTGATCCTGACCCGTCCCGCGGTCAGTCCCGCGGTGCTGCGCGTCAACGACCTGCTCTACCAGGCGCTGCTCGCCGCGGGAGTGCCGGCCGCCGAGATCCCGCGGCTGGAGCGCCTGCTCGGCACGGTCGTGATCGGGCACGTGCTGTCCGAGGTGAGCGGCCGGTTCGGCGCCGGGACGCTCGACCCGGCCGGGCGGCGCGCCCAGCTGGCGGACGGCGAGCTGCCCGGGCACCAGGCGCTCGCCGCCGAGCTGGACCGGCCGGTCGACTGGGACGCCGAGTTTCGCACCAACGTGGACGAGCTGCTCGAACTCGTCGAGCGCCGGACCGCCGACGCCCGCCAGACCGTCGAGGAACGCCGGACCCTCGGCGCCAGCCGGACCCTTGGCGCCAGCCGGACCGTCGGCGAGCGCCCGACCGTCGGCGAACGCCGGATCTGAGGCGACCGGTCGTGGAGAACTCCGTCATCCTGCTCAAACCGGACTGCCTGGCGACCGGTCGCGTCCCGGCCGTCGAAGCCGCGATCACCGCCGGGGGCCTGTCGATCGTGTGCCGGCACGTGCTCACGCTGACCCCGGCCGACGTGCGCTTCCTCTGGTCGGAATACACCGACGACGACCACGTGCTGATGCGCGCGCTGCTCGACCGGTACCTGTGCGCCGGCCCGTCCGAGATCCTGCACCTGCGCGGCCCGGACGCGTTCGAGGCCACCCGCCGGGTCAAACGCGCGGTCCGCTCCCGGTACGCGAACGGCCCGTTCGCCAACCTCGTGCACACCGCGGAACGCCGTGGCGAGCTGGCCCGCCAGGCGAACCATCTGCTGGGCCGGTGCGGGGAGTGCGCCGCCCGGTTCACCTCGGACGAGCCGGCGGCCAACCCGGCCCGCCCGCCCGGCCGCGACTTCCGCCGCGACGTCGACGTGCCCCGGCTGGTCGAGGCGGTCTGGCCGGCGCTGCAGTCCCTCGACCCGCCGCCGCCCGCCCCGTACCCCTTGGATCGGCACTCCCCGCCCACGGCGGCGGTTTACCTGGGCGCGGACCGCGCCCACTCCCTGGACTCGGCGGTGACCGCGGTGTGGACCGCGCTCCCGGGCGTCGAGGTGCCCCGGGCGCTGCTGCTGACGCTGTACGCGGGCCGGGTCGGCGGTTACCCGATCGGGGTGGGCGGCCACCGCGCGGCAGCCCGCAGCCACCGCGTTCTGGTCGAGCACGGCGTCACCGCCTGCTCCCTGGGCCCACCCCCACCCGCGTGAACCTCCAGCGCGCCACCCCGAAAGTCCCCACGCAGCCCCAGCCCCCGCCATGTGTGTGAAGT